>JAUVGW010000363.1 GCA_030593565.1 Phycisphaerae bacterium
CTTGTGATTTCCTCGACTTGACGATCCGTCGCCTGCGCGTTGTAGTAGCCATCGGGCTCCTCCTGTGGAAAAAGTTCCTGTTTCACATCCCAGAAGGATGCCCCCGCATTTCGATTTCCACAAGATTCCACCCTACCTCCACATCACCGCCAAGTCGCGATCCTCATCGAGCGCCCCCTCCCGGCGTTACGCGCTGATTCTGTCGTTTAACCGGGGTGGCATGGGTAATGAGTGGGGCACCCCTCAGGGTGCCCCACTCATTACCCGTGGGAACACCTCGAGATTCCTTGCCCACGGGTAAGCTCTGCCGCTTAGCGCGGCTCCGTTAACCCATGCCACCCCGGATAAACTATCCCATGCCACCCCCGGATAAACACTCCCCCCTATCTCGTCCCCATTCCCCGTCGATAGACCGGGCGGAGGACCGCCCGGCTCGCTGGCCAGCTACAGTGAATATCTTTCTTTAACAGACCGTCCGCCTATAATTCCGAGGCGCGAACGGCCGGTGGTGCCAGCGAACCGCGCGAATCGTCTCGATGGCGGTCCTCGCGCCGGCCACACGGAAGCGACGGATCGCCCCGGCTCCTATGGAGAGGCTACTTGTGGAACTTCCCCCTCGTGATCGCGGCGACGAGTTGTTGAAGCCGGGCGAACTGGTCGATATCCGACGCCGCCTGCGAAACGTCGCCCATCAGCACGATCTGACGAGCGTGATTGCCTGTGCGTTCGACCATCGCACACGAATGCTGCCGTTCATCTACGCAGACACCCACATGGTCCCGGCCGGCGTTCGGGCGATCGGCGCGGCCATGCTGGACGCCGGCTTCCCGAAGACTCGAATCGTCCTGCAACAGTGGAACAAGAACTTCCGTCCGTCACGGGCACGGGTCGATGGCAGGATTCCCGACATCTTCATGGTGTCGAGCATGCAGCTCCACACGGCCCAATGCCATGCCCTGATCCGCGATGCGTGCAGGATCGAGCCGCTCCACCGGCCACTGATCATCGCCGGCGGGCCGAAGACGATCTACGAACCGTGGGACGTCTTCAGTGCCGATCCGGGCGACCCGTGGGCCGCGGATGTCGCGGTCACCGGCGAGGAGTACATCCTGCTGAGCCTGCTCGAGGCGCTGCTTTCGATCCGTGCCGACGGCGAGCCTTTGCGAATGACGTTCATCCGCGCCCGCAACAGCGGCATACTCGATCAGATTCCCGGCCTAGTCTATGCGCGGACCGATGCCAACGGCGCGGCGGAAGAATTGATCGACACGGGCATTCAGCGGCTTGTCGGCGATCTCGACGAACTGCCGCATTCCGTCCTGGGATACCGTCTCCTCGAACCACCGAGCGGCAAGACGACGCTTGGCGCTCACGCCCTGTCGGAGCGCCGGGTGCGCAAACACAGCCCGATCGGATCGTTGGTCCTGACATTCGGCTGCAAGTTCGCCTGCCCATATTGCCCGATTCCCGCTTACAACCAGCGCATGCACCGCGTCAAGAGCGGCGAGCGGATTGCCCAGGAGATGACACGGCTCTACAACGAATATGGCATGCGCCACTTCTTCGGGGCGGACGACAACTTCTTCAACGACCATGAGCGAACGCTGGAAATCGTGAACACGCTGGCCCGCGTGAAGTTGGACGGCACCGATATTCGCCACCGATTCCGCTGGGGCACAGAGGTGACGGTACACGACATCCTCAAAATGAAGGACCACCTTCGCGAGGTTCGAAACGCGGGATTGCGGGCGCTGTGGATCGGCGTGGAAGACATGACCGCGACGCTGATCAAGAAAGGGCAGGACGCCGGTAAGACGGAACAGGCATTCCGGCTGTTGCAGGAGCGCGGTATCGCTCCCATGCCCATGATGATGCACCACGACACGCAACCGCTGATCTCGCGCGGCGACAAAGCCTACGGGCTGTTGAACCAGGCGCGACTTCTCCGCAAGGCCGGGGCGTGCAGCCTTCAAGTGCTGATGATCACGCCCGCGACCGGGTCGAAATCATACGACGAAGCGTTCACATCCGGCCTTGCGTACGAAAGCGTCGGGGGCAAGCAGGTCGAGTCGTACATGCTCGATGCGAACTTCGTCGTCGCGTCCAAGCACCCGCAGCCGTGGAAGAAGCAGCTCAATATCATGGCTGCCTATTTTTACTTTTATAACCCGTTGCGATTCCTCCTGGCACTCGTGCGTCCCAAGAGCAAGCTATATTTGGCCGATGCGGGAATGCAACTGGTGGGCATGTGGGGGCTGGCGATGACGGTGCGCCGCACGTTCGGCTGGGCGCTTCGTCTCATGCGCGGCAACATCCGGCGGAAGACGGCCGTCCCCGCCGGCCCAATCCCGATGCGCGGCGCGGATGCCGCCACGGCCGCCCACGCCCTGCCCGGACAACAAGACCGGACGTGTACCCAGCAGAAACTGGGCCTATCACAGACAGAACCGGGGCGTGCCGCCCCGGACCGGCTCGACACGAGCCGGCTCTGAACCTCGACACAAGCCGGGCGTCCTCGTCCAAGTGAGCCGGACCGTCCTCGGTCCGGACCGGCTCGACACGAGCCGGCTCTGATACTCTATAATGGCTAATATCATGTCTACCAGAACAGAACGAATACCGTTGGCTTGCGTGGCGCTGTCCGGCGTGCTGTTGTCGGTGGGGATCGCGCGAGGGGATGTGTTTCACCTCAAGGGCGGTGACAAGATCGAAGGCGAGGTCCTCGATAATCTCGACGACGCCTACCGTGTGCGCACGCTCGTGGGCATCGTCGACATCGAGAAGGACCGAATCGTCAAACGCGAGAAAGGACCGTCTCCGTGGCGACACTATCTGCGGAAACGGAAGAAGACGCCGCTTACCGCCGAGGGGCATTACGAACTGGCCCAATGGTGCCGCGAACATGGACTCCGGCCCGAGGCGACCGAGCATCTCAAGCAGGTGATCGAGTTGGACCCGGACCACGCCGAGGCGCGTCAAGCGCTGGGATATGTCAAGGACAAGGGAAAATGGGGCCGGCCGCGCTCGCCCAAGGCGCCGACCGACGAGGAACGAAAAGCCCGACGGGCCGCCAAGGCGGAGGAAAGGCTGCTCCGTAAGTTGATTTCGCAGTGGTTCGTCAAGATCAAATCCATTCATCGCGGTCGCATGGCGAAGCAGAAATCCGGCATGCAATCCAAGAAATTCCGCAAAGCGCGGGAACAACTGCTGGCGATTCGCGATCCGCTGGCGATACCGGGATTGACGGGCGTGCTGAGCACCGGCGACCTTGCGGCTCGTGGTGTGTTGGTGGAGGCCTTGGCGCAATTCGACGAGGATGAAGCCACCATGAATCTGGTCGTGATGGTGTTGCTGGATCCGTCGCCGGACATCCGCAGACTTGCGGCGATCGAGTTATTGCCGCGGGAGGACGATCGAGTGGTCCAACACCTGCGGGATGCCTTGGCCAACCAAGACGAGAAGATCCTGCGAAACGCCGCGACCGCCCTCGGCGTCCTCAAGGCCCGCAGAGCGCTGGAGGATCTGGTCTCGGTCCTGTCGACGGAGAAGCTGACGCGCGTCCGCCTGTCCCGGCCGGTATATTTCGGCCGCATTCAAGGGACCTTTGGCGGTGGATGTCGGCACGTCTGCGGCGGACATCTACGGTACTACCGGCCGACGTCGATCGGTGTTCTGGGGCCGGGGTCAATGGTCGGCACGGCAACCGGCTATGAAGATCGTCCCGTCTCGGTCTACCGGACGGAGGTCCAGGAAGCACTGATCGCCATCACGGGGCAGAACTTTGGCTTCGATGCTGATGCATGGCTGCTGTGGGGGCTGCAGAACAACGGGTAGCCGACGCAGGGGTCCGTGACAGTTTCGGCGGCCTTGGATGGGTGGCCCAGGTTGTTTCAACCTGGGGTCTCGATTCGATCTCGCTGCCAACAGGATCAGGGACTCCACCATCGGGCGCGAAGCAATCGCTCCCCCAGGCACCCGACTGCTCAAGAGCAGTGGCACACGAGGCGCACCCATCATCTGCCCAGTAACATGGCACTGATGAACAACGCTCGGGCGCGAGCGAGATTCGTTTCCTATTCATCTAATCGGTAGCGCAGGTGTTGCCTCACTTCACCATCCGCGCATGCCCGGGTGCATGCGCGAACCGCCCCTCGAATACGTCGCCCGCCTCCGCCGGGTGCAACATCTCCCAGACCCGTTGCGGATTGCAGGGCATCGTATGGGGTGCCACGCCGATGGCATCTCCGATGGCCGACAAGACCGCCGGCACCGCCGCGATCAACGTCGGCTCGCCGATCCCCCGCGCGCCAAACGGCCCGCCGGGATCGTCGTTCTCCAGGATCACGCATTCCACCTCCGGCACGTCCCGGATCGTCGGCAGGATGTAGTCCGTGAAGTTCGGGTTCATCATCCGCCCCCCGTCCATCACGACCTCCTCCATGAGCGCCATCCCGATCCCCTGCGCCGCGCCGCCGGCAATCTGACCACGCACGCCCTGCGGGTTGATCGCCCGCCCTACGTCGTGACAGGCCACATGACGTTCGATCCGAACCTCCCCCGTCTCGATGTCGACCAGCACCTGCGCGACGTGAGACGCGAACAGGTACGTCACGAACGCCGCGGGCGATTGCCCCGTCTCGAAGTTCTCGCACACGGTCCGCGGTTTGAATATCCCCGAGCCCGACAACGAATGACCCCGCGCCCGACCTGCCGCGACCACGTCGCTGATCGGCATCTTCAGGCTCGCGTCGAATCGGCCGACCACATGCCCGTCGCGCAGACCAAGCTCGTTCGGATGCACCTTCAGCATCTTCCCGGCGATGTCCAACACCTGCTCGCGAAGTTCACTCGCCGCAATCCGAACGGCATTGCCCGTGAAGTAGGTCTGCCGCGTCGCCGACGTCGACCCACCCTCGCGCGTCCGCCCCGTATCCCCCCACACAACGTCCACCTCGCTCAGCGGAAGCCCAAGCTCCTCCGCCGCGATCTGCCCCATGACGTTCACCAGCCCCTGCCCGAACTCCACACCACCGCTGCGCACCTCCAATCGACCATCACTTCGAAAGGCCACCTCCGCACGGCTCGCATCGGGAAATCCGTCTCCGTAGCCAAGCCCGAAGCACATGTTACTGACGCCCACGCCGCGCCGCA
This sequence comes from Phycisphaerae bacterium, assembly GCA_030593565.1. Lineage (GTDB taxonomy): Bacteria > Planctomycetota > Phycisphaerae > UBA1845 > UTPLA1 > JAFGQA01. The sequence continues at coordinate 5,152 of JAUVGW010000363.1, forward strand.
GGTGCGGCGGCAACGGTCCGTGGCAAGAC
>JAUVGW010000210.1 GCA_030593565.1 Phycisphaerae bacterium
GATTTGTGGCCGGTCGACGTAAAGACGACGACCGCCACGTTGTCGTCCCACGAGGCGTCCTGAAAAGCCGCCGCCAACTCCTGAAGCGCCGGCGTGCTGTAGGCGTTGAAGTTGAACGGGCGGTTGATCGTGATCCGGGCGACCATCTCCTCCTTCTGATATTGAACTTCTTTAAGACCGAGCGATTCCGGGCTTCGTCTGGGAAACATGCTCATATCGGGCCTCTCAATCCTCAATGCAGTGACCGTGCTGACAGGAGTTCACGTCGGCGCGGCATCGGGAAAATGCCGGCCGATAAACCGATTATACCGAACGCGCGTTCGAGCGATCAAGTCGCGACAATCCGGCCTGAATCCAACCTCGCCGCCACGGCCGAACCACGCACGGCACCATTATGCCCCCGTTATCAGCACAGTCAAGGCGGTTTCTCCTTGACACGGAGCAACCAGCCGGGCATATTGAGCAGCGGCCCGAGGTCCCACATGCAGCAAGGACGCCCGCCGATGGAAGCCCACAAAGCAGAACGCGCGTTCGAACCCGACGCCACTCCCGCGCAAACCAACCGAAGTCCAGATGGGCGGGAAAGTTACGACGAACGACGCAACCACATCCTCGTTGTCGCCACGGACCTGATCGCCCGTGTCGGTTACGAACGAGCCTCCATGCGCGAAGTCGCCAAGGCCGCCGGCGTCTCGCTCGCCGGGCTCTATCACTATTTCGAGAATAAAGAAAAAATCCTATTCCTTGTCCAGTTTCGCACGTTCAGCTTCCTCATCAGCTCCCTTCGGGAACAGCTCCACGGCGTTTCCGACCCGGTAGAACAACTCCGCGTCACCGTCCGCACCCACGTCGGCCACTTCGCCGCGAACATGGCGGCCCTCAAGGTCTGCTCGCACGAACTCGACTCCCTCACCGGCGACGCCTATGAAGAAACCAGCCGTCTCCGACACGAGTACTACAACATCGCACGCGGCATCGTGGACAGGATCTTCGACACGCTAGCGCCGGACAGCCCGCTCGATCGACACATCGCCGCGATGTCCCTGTTCGGCACCCTGAACTGGCTTTACCGTTGGTACGACCCGAAGCTGAGCCGATCACCGAGCAGCGTGGCGAATCAAATCGTCACACAGTTCCTCGGCGGCATCCTCAACACGGACCGCGCGATCCAGCGCGCGCGGCCAGACGAATAGAAAGGGCACCCCACGCATAGCCCCCGGGCGAGCGGAGGAGCATAGCCCCCGGAGGGGGCGGCGGAATAAAGCCCAGGGCGAGCGAAGCGAGCCCTGGGTAAACGGTTCTGAGTGGCTTGAGCCCCCGAAGGGGGCGACGGAAATCATGGCAGACGGCCCCCGTCGCCCAGTTCGAGGCTCCGCTGTTCCGCCACCACCGATGCAGGAGACCCCACCGTGTACATCCCCGACATCGAACTCCACGAACCCGCGACCCTCGACGAAGCCGCCGCCACGCTGACGCGTCACGCCCCGGATGCCCGCCTCCTTGCCGGCGGCACCGACCTGCTCGTCGATCTCAAGACCGGACGGGCTAGCTTCCGCCATCTCGTTTCCATCAACGGCATTAACGGGCTTCAGGACATATCGAAAACGCGCAACGGCCTGCGAATCGGCGCGCTCACAACCGCGACCCAGATCACGGCATCCCCGATCATCCGCGAACGGTACGTCCCGCTCCTCGACGCCGCGACCAAGATGGCCGCCCAGCAGATTCGCAACGTCGCCACCATCGGCGGCAACATCGCCGCCGCAGTCCCTTGTGCAGACCTCCCGCCGATCCTCACCGCCATGAACGCCTCGGTAACGCTTTGGTCGGCGGGCGGCGAACGCGACGTGCCGTTGGATGCCTTCTTCGTCGGCCCCCGGCAGACCGTCCTGCGCACGGACGAGGTGTTGACGGCCATTCACATTCCCAAACCGCCGCCGGGCTTCGGCGCGGCATATGCCCGCTTCCAACTCCGCGACGGCAACACCATTGCCGTCGCCGCCGTCGCCGCCGGCATCCTGTTGGGCAACGACGGCGTCGTGAAGAATGCCCGCATCGTCCTCGGTGCTGTTGCGCCGATACCGAAACTCGTCCCGGCCGCAGGCGCCGCGCTGACGGGCCACCGCCTAGACGATGCGATCGACCGTGCCGCTACCATCGCGATGATGGCGGCCGAACCCATCTGCGACGTCCGCGGCTCAGCCGACTTCCGCCGCGACATCGTCGGCGTCATGACACGCCGCGCCATCGAAACCGCCCGCGATCGCGCCGCCGGTTCCAGGAAGGAGGCCGACTAATGGCCGTCGCCAGACGACTCAACATCAACGGTCAAGACCACTCCGTCGCTGTCGAGCCCTCGGAAACGCTCCTTGACACCCTCCGCGACAAACTCCACCTGACGGGTACCAAGAAGGGCTGTGACGTCGGCGACTGCGGCGCATGTACGGTCCTCGTCGACGGAACACCGATGAACAGTTGCCTCCTGCTCGCGTCGCAGATGGAAGGCAAGGCGATCACCACCATCGAGGGCATCGCGAACAAGGGCGAACTGACCCCGATTCAGAAAGCCTTCGTCCATGAAGGCGCGATCCAATGCGGCTTCTGCACACCCGGCATGGTCGTCTCCGCGACGGCCCTCCTGAATGACAACCCTGCCCCCACCGCGAGTGAAACCAAGGAAGCCCTCGCCGGCCACCTGTGCCGCTGCACAGGCTACACCGGCATCCTCCGCGCCATGCAGCAACATCAGCAATACAAGGACGATTCCCCCACCCCTGAACAGGCCACGGACGCCAATCGTCAATCATCAATCAACAATCGCAAATCGGCCATGTCCTCCGTCGGCGTTTCGATTCCGCGCGTCGACGCCGCCGACAAGGTCACGGGCCGCGCGCAATACACCGCCGACATCCATCTGCCGAACATGATCCATGGCAAGCTCCTCGGATCGACCGTCGCCCACGGCATTATCAAGCGCATCGACACGTCCAGGGCCAAAGCGCTCGACGGCGTTCTGGCCGTCCTCACCGGCGCGGACGTGACGGATACCCTGTACGGCGTCTCACCCGCGCGATATGACGAACACGTCCTCGCCAAGGACAAGGTCCGCCATGTCGGCGAGCCCGTCGCCGCCGTCGCGGCAATCGACGAACGGACCGCCGAGAAGGCCGTCTCGCTCATTGAAGTCGAATACGAGGAACTGCCGATCGTGCTCGATCCGTTCGAGGCCGTCGCCAAGGGCGCTCCGCAGCTTCACGAACGATACAAGCACAACATCAACACGCATGTCGACCAAACATTCGGCGACGTGGACAAGGCATTTGCCGAGTCCCACCACGTCCGCGAGGAGACCTTCACCGGCAATAGCGTTTATCAATCACCACTGGAGCCGCACGCCTCGATCGCCACATGGAAGCACGACGGCACACTCGTCCTGTACAGCTCGACGCAGGTGCCGCACTACGTGCAGTACATGATGGCCCACGTGCTGCACATCCCGCTCGGCAAGATCCAGGTGATCCGCCCGACCGTCGGCGGCGGCTTCGGCGGAAAGGCCGCCACGACGCCGCTCGACGTCAACGCCGCCTTCCTCAGCCGGGCGACCGGCCGGCCCGTCAAGATGGTCTACTCCCGCGAGGAGATGTTCCACTACGGCCGCGGCCGACACAAACAGCACATGAAGATGAAGCTGGGCGTGGACGCCGCCGGCAAGATCAAGGGCTTCAAAAGCGAAATCTACCTCGATGGCGGGGCCTACTCGTCGTTCGGCGTCGCGACGGCCTACTACGCCGGCAGCATGATGACGACGCTGTATCACATTCCCAACTACAAGTACGACGGCTATCGCGTCATGACCAACAAGCCCGCCTGCGGCGCGATGCGCGGTCACGGTGTGCCGCAGCCGCGCTTCGCCTTCGAGTGCCTGTTGAACATGGTCGCCGAAGACATCGGCATCGACCCGATCGAAATCCGCCGCCGCAACGCCATGACGCCTAAGACGATGACCGTCAACGACCTAGACATCGTTAGTTGCGAGTTCAAGGCAACGCTCGACGCGGTCGAACAAAAAAGCGGCTGGAAAGGAAAATACGGCAAACTCAACAAGCCCCCCCAACCCAGCGAGCCGGCTCGTCTCGAGCCGGTCTGTGGCACCGGCGTCTCGCCGGTGGATGATAAGGGGAGCATCGGCGTCCCGCCGGTGAAGGGGAGCATCGGCGTCCCGCCGGTGAAGGGGAGCATCGGCGTCCCGCCGGTAAACAACTCCATCGCCAAGGGCATCGGCATCGGCGCCGGCGGTTTCGTCTCCGGCGCAGGCTACTGCATCTACCGCGGCCAAGTCCAGCTTTCACACGAAAAAGGCCCCGAGCACTTTCAGAAGAAGTCCATCTTCCCGCACGCCAACGCCATCGTAAAAATCAGCGAAGACGGCACAGCCGCCGTCCTGCTGATCGGCGCGGCCGAGATCGGCCAGGGCAGTGACACGGTCCTGACACAGATGTGCGCCGAGTCGCTAGGCATTCCCGCCTCGCGCGTCCGCATCCGCAGTGAAGACAGCGACATCTCCCCCATCGACCTAGGCGCCTATTCCTCCCGCATCACCTTAATGGCCGGCCACGCCGTCTCCCGAGCCGGCGAGGCGGTAGTAGCAAAGATGCGACCTTACGCAGCAAAGCTACTAGGCTGCAAAGAATCGGAAGTCGTCGCACAAAACGCGATGTTCCTTGTGGCACCGGCGTCCTGCCCAGGTGATGACGACGCAATTGTTACACCGGCGTCTCGCCGGTGTAACGCCACCGAAAAATCCCCTATCCCCTATCCCCTATCCCCTTCCCCCGGCACGCGAAGCGTGCCGTGGGAAGAAGTCGCCCGCCAATACTTCAACGACAAAGGCCCCCTGGTCGCCACAGGCTGCTACAAACCGCCCGAGGGCCTCGGCGGCGACTACAAAGGCGCGACCGTCGGCACCAGCCCGGCCTATTCTTTTGGCAGCAGCGTCTGCGAGTTGTCGGTCGACCTCGACACCGGCAAGGTCAAGATCGACCGCTTCACCGACTACCACGACTGCGGCACCCCGATCAACCCCCGCTCCGTCCACGGCCAGGTAGAAGGCGCGATCGTCATGGGCGCAGGCGAGACGATCATGGAAGACGTGCAATTCGACGAAAAGGGCAACCTCCTCAACCCGAACCTGCACGGCTACCTGACGATGACGATCAAAGACGCACCGGAAATCTTCAGCGGCCTAGTAGACTCCTACGAACCCCGCGGCCCGTATGGAGCAAAGGAAATAGGTGAAGGCAGCACGCTCCCGGTCCTAGGCGCAGTCGCCCACGCCATCGCCAACGCCACCGGCGTATGGATCAAAGACCTGCCCATCACACCGGAGAAGATATTGAGGGCGATCAACGGGAAGCGGGCAAGGAGGAATCGCCCCGCGGGCCATCGCACGTAGATGTGCGGGGCGGGAGGCGTATGTCACGCCTGCGTGGCCTTGTCATTTTGTCCGGAGTGAGGCATGCTCACGCAAGTGCGAGCATGGTATTCGGTATCTGTTTCCACGAGTCCGGTTTGATTCTGGGTGGCTTCTGCTAGTACAATATGGAGGCGGCAACAGCGCCGAGTAGGCTATGGGTGAGCTATTTCATCGAATCCGAGCGGCCGTCGCAGAGGGCCGCTATTTGGTTGGTGTACACGCCGGCAACCAGCTTGATGAGCGCGGCATTCCCGATTGGCAGGTTGTGGCCGGCTTGCCGGAGGGCGTGTTGCTGTGCGAACGCCCCTCGGATCGTCCCAATCCGGCCGTGGAAGTGGAGCAACTGCTGCCGGATGGAACGGCAGTCAAAGCCGTGTGGTCCTGGCTGCCGCACCATCACGCCGCGAAGCTCGTGACGGTGCATTACTTTGACAGGTGACACATGAACGTTGAAGGGAAGCGATTGAAACAGACACGTTGGATCCATGCCATCCGTTGCGTGGTACGGGTCGAAGTAGACGCCGTGATCCCCACCGATGATCCTACCGAGCCGTGCTACGAGCCCAAGACCGTGGAATTCCTGCGAGAGGTTCACGCCAGGGCCGACGCCGGTGACATCGAATGGCTCAAACGCGTCGGGCAGGTCTATGCAAAGGTCTCGGCCTGACGTAGCAACTGCCGTGACAGAACGGACACCCACGGAACTGCCGGGTGCCATGCCTTCACGGGCGAAGCCCGGGTAGGCATGTTTCTCTCAGGCCGCCATGTTTCCCCGCGACTTCGTCGCGTGAAAACATTGCACCCGGCGCGAATGGAGGTATATCATGATAATGCGAACCACATTCGTGCTCTTATTGGCAGGTCTTTTCTTGGGCGGCAGCTTGGGCGTTGGGGCAACGGCGGCCGCCCAGGAACCTGCAGCCAAGAAACGCAAGAGTTCGACAACCAAGAGAATCAAGCATCTTGAGAAAGAGGCGAAGGAACTGAGAGACGAGAACCGCCGGCTCAAGGACGCCCTGGATTCCCTCAAAGCCACGGTGGGGAGATTGGAGAAGCAGGTCGAGAGCCTCGGCAAGCAAGGAGGGACACTGGCGATTCGAGATGGAGCGGTATTGGAATACGGTTCCGTTCTCTTTGATCCAAACAGGAAGTACCACGTCAAAAAGATAAAGTTCCGCAACGAATACAAGTCTCCTCCACTCGTCATCGTTTGCGAATCGGGAACGGCGGGGGGCTGGGTTGTAGCCAAGAGTCAGCGTATCACCACCAAGCAGGCCGAAATAGCAGTTCGTGACGAGTTCTGGTATCGATGCCGAATCGGGTACATTGTCATTGGTGAGGGGGAACTCCACGGGGCATCAGAACGTGGCAAAGCTCCTCGCAAGGCAGAACGGAAGCAGAGGAAGAGGCCCGCAGCGAAAGGGGAAACGACAAAACAACAACAAGAAAGGGGGAAAGTCAACCGCGGGGTTTTGCACACAGAAAGCGGTGAGAACGTTCTTGTCGCTGCAACGAAGGCAGACCACGAGAGAGTAGAACAGCTCTTCATCGCAGAGGACGAGATTGGCGTGAATCAGATGTTGCTCGAAGGACGCATATGGGAGGTGCGGAGCGGCACAAAGTGTGTGGTGATTCGCCTCAGATTCTTAATCACCGAAATCCGTGTACTGGAGGGTCCACACGCCGGACAAAGTGGGTGGGTACCCACCGAGTTCGTACAGCTTGTTCGGTCGTAGCGGGCTGAAGCACGCGTAGCAACAGTAGCCATGTGGGGGTTCCTTCAACCGAAGGATAATCATCCACGGGTTTGGAGTTGCTCACGCGACGCAAACAACGCGTCAGAGATCGCCAGATGGACCGACATCAGGAGCTGCGTATGTCCAATGAGACAAGGGCCAGAAATGCGATAATCGAGTGCTTCCAGGCTCACGCCACACTCACGGTTGGTGATGTGGAAAAGTGGATCGCGGAGCACTATCCAGGACGATGGAAAGACATAGCGACGGCCCTCGCTGACCTCACGATCGACGGAAACGAGACATCCGGTTACAAAGAAAGTGACAAGTGCTTGATCCGCGTGAGCCGTGGAACGTACCGTTTGGCAACCGGGCTCTGAATATAGATGGATTGAGGACGGTGCTCGCAGTGCCGCGCGGTCTGAAGCGCGCAGCTCTACGGAGATTTTGAATCGTGATGTCCGCGCGCCATGCCTTCATGGGCGCAGTCCGGGCAGGCATGCTCGTCCGCGAGGATTCTGACAAGGCACAGGCTTGCTGCCTGTGAGGACTTTGGGATATACTCAAGGTATTGCGGATGAGGATTTCTTCGTCTTCAGTCCGCTGGCGCCCGTTGTATGGACCACCATGAATTCTCCGGGAGTGATGTCATGAATTCGCGAATCAGCGCCGATCCCAATATCTGCGGCGGCGATCCGTGCGTCGCCGGTACGCGCATTCCTGTCCACATCATCATCAGCCATCTTGCGGCGGGTGATAGTATGGAGACCATCCTCAAGGAATTCCCTCACGTTGAAAAGGCGGACGTGGAAGCCTGTCTCGAATACGCAGCCTTTCTGTGCACCGAAAAGGCCGTGGCGGGATGAAAATCCTTCTCGATGAAAGTGTCTGCCTACGTTTGGCCGACGCCCTGCGGGAGGACGGTCATGAAGTCCTCACGATCGTGGAATCCGCCGGGAAGGGCTTGCCGGACAACGACGTTTGGACCGTCGCTTGTGAAGGAGCGTTCCTCCTCATCACCCGCGACTACCATTTCACCAATGCTGTTCGGTTTGATCCGGCGCGTTGTCTCGGGACCGTGTTCTTGAGGCATGGCAACTTGAAGGCGAGCGACGAGATCACTCTGGTTCGCTCTTTTCTACTGGCTCACCCGCTGGCGGAATACCAGGGGAGGCTTGTTACTCTCTCCCCGGGGAGGATTCGTATTCGTGAAGGTTCATAGCCGCGCGGATCGGGTTGGCTGAGCCATGTAAGGCGCGTTCCGGACACATCCCCTCCGTCTCGCAACTCCCTATCTCGGAATACCCCCTCAATCCTCCCCGTAGCCGCTGAAAACGGCCCGCCAATTCTCGGATTATCGCCGAATCGGGCTTTGACACGGGGGCCGTAGCACCTACAATCCACCCTGCGGATCCCGCGATGGGATCCTACTTGCAAGGTGTCTTTGCTAACCTTTTGGGAGCGTTGGATGACCCAGGAACCCTGGCTTGAACTGCCGGAACACGTTGTTGCCAAGATTGAGAAGGTTCTTGGCATCCCGCCGTCCGAACTGGCCGCACACGGCCTGGTCAAGCTGATCGAGGATCTTTGCGATACCGCCCTGATGTTCGACCGCGAGGAAGTCGGCGCCGCCAAACCCGACGAAGACCAGGATCATCCGCAACGCCTGCCCCAACTGCCGCCCCAGCCCGGAAGCCCCCTGTAGCGACGCCATCGGGGGCACATCACGAGGTAGTGTCAAGTCCTGTGTAAATTGCCGAGGGTCATCCTTCACGATTCTCATGCGGCGTTGCTCTTGGTTTTTGCTTTTGGCTTCGGCAGCGGGACCGTCCCGCATAGGTGGGCGGATTTGAGTCGTCGCCAGCT
>JAUVGW010000039.1 GCA_030593565.1 Phycisphaerae bacterium
CATCGCTCTGTTTAGCCGGGGTGGCATGGGTAACGAGTGGGACACCCCTCAGGGTGCCCCACTCGTTACCCGTGGGAACACATCGAGGTCCAATCCCACGGGTAAGCTCCGCCGCTTAGCGCGGCTCCGCTAACCCATGCCACCCCGTCTGTATGCCACCCCGGCTGTATGCCCAAACACGTGCGGGGGGCCGACGCTACCTTCGGTGCCGCAGCCCGCCGAAACTGTCATGGCACCCCACGCCGCGCACCACGGCCAGGCATCATGGCAGCGAACGCGGGAGACAGATACACTGTCAATATGGCGCAACGGCGTAAAAGTGACACCTATCACGGATTCGAGCAAGGTCCCATCCGCCCGCCGAGCGAGGCACACAGCCTGCTCATTCGCCTCACGCGCAACTGCCCGTGGAACCGTTGCACGTTTTGTCCTGTGTACAAAGGGACCAGCTTCTCACTGCGCGGCGTCGCGCACGTCAAGAAAGACATCGACGCCGTTCACCGGCACGTGGAAACGCTGCGCAAGTCTGCCGACGACACCGGCCACGTGCCGCGACAGCAGATTGACCGACTGACGCGCAACCTCGATCCGGAAGACACGCAGGCCTTCGTCGCGGCCTACCACTGGTTCTCCCTCAGCGGCATGAAGTCGGTATTCCTTCAGGATGCCAACTCCATCGTCATGAAGTCGCGTGACCTCGTTGAAATCCTGACCCACCTCAGAAGGCGGTTCCCCTCCATCCAGCGCGTGACCACCTATGCCCGATCACAGACCATCGCGCACAAAAAAGACGCCGATCTAAAAGCTATCCGGGACGCCGGCCTGGACAGGCTTCACGTCGGACTCGAATCAGGCTCAGACGCTGTGCTCGAGTTCGTCAAGAAGGGCGCCACCAAGGACATGCACGTCCAGGCGGGGCGCAAGGCCAAGGCGGCGGGATTCGAGCTGTCCGAGTACTTCATGCCGGGCCTCGGGGGAAGGCGGCTTTCCCAAGCCCATGCCGTCGAATCCGCCGACGCCCTCAACGCCGTCAATCCCCACTTCATCCGTCTCAGGACGCTCGCCATTCCCCCCGGGTCGCCGCTGTCGGACGATCTTCAAAGCGGCCGCTTCCAGAAGTGTGCCGACATCGAAGTCGTGAAGGAGCTCCTGACTTTCATCGAGAAGCTCGACGGCATCACCAGCATCGTCACCAGCGATCACATCCTCAACATCTTCGAAGACCTTCAAGGCACACTCCCACAAGACAAGGAGTACATGCTCGACATCCTGCGCACGTTCCTGGCGATGACCCCGGAGCGACAAGGGCTTTACCTGCTGGGCAGACGACTCGGAGTCCTTTCCAGCCTCCACGACATGCAGGATGCCGGCGCGATGGCTCGCGTAGAAAAGCGGTGCCGCAGACTGGGCGTTACCCCCGACAACATCGACGAAGTCATGGGAGGGATCGTCGCCCGATATGTGTGAAGTTGCCGCAGTTCGCGTTTGGGTTTGACACCGGCGGGAGGACCGGCTCGAGACGAGCCGGCTCAGTGATTCAGAGCCGGGGCGTGTCGCCCCGGTCCGGCTCGGCACGAGCCGGCTCCGATGCCTTTGGCGCCAGCCCCGCGCTTGCCGTCTGCTCGGCAGAGGCGGGCGATTCTCCGTTGCCCGGTGTGTACTCCGGCACGATCTCCGCAAGACGCTGTCTGAGCTGGTCTTCCGGCAACTCGTCAGCCGCGGCGACGAGATCGTTCGCCAGCTTGCAGACCCGCGGCCAGTCTTCCTTACGATTCCGCCAGACGTAAATCTTGTCGTGCGTCGTGCGGCCCATGTCTTCGCCCTTGACGCTCAGTTCCTCGTATAGCTTCTCGCCCGGGCGAACCCCCGTCACCTTGATCTCGATGTCTTCCCCGGGACGCAGGCCACTCAAGGTAATCATGTCGCGCGCCAGGTCGATGATCTTGACCGGCTCGCCCATATCCAGCACGAAAATGTCCCCGTCCTTGCCCATCACACCCGTCTGAAGGACGAGTTGCGACGCTTCGGGAATGGTCATGAAATAGCGGGTCATCGCCGGATCGGTGATGGTGACGGGCCCGCCTGCCATGATCTGGCGCGTGAAGATCGGCACGACGCTTCCGCTGGACCCCAGCACGTTTCCGAACCGAACAGTCATGAACTGCGTGATCGCGCCCTGACAAAGCTGCTGGATGTACATCTCCGCCACGCGTTTCGTGCAGCCCATGACGCTCGTCGGATTCACCGCCTTGTCCGTCGATATCATCACGAAGCGGCGGACCGCGTGGCGTTTCGCGGCGTCGGCCACGGTCCGCGTACCGAGGATGTTGTTCTTGATCGCCTCGCCCACGTTCAGTTCCATCATGGGAACGTGCTTGTGCGCCGCCGCGTGGAACACGACAGCCGGCTTCTCCGTCGCGAAGATCCAATCGACGCGGGCAGCATCACAAATGTCGGCGATGTAGCACACACGCGGAATGTCCGGCGCGATCGCGCCGAGTTCACGATCGATCTCGAACAGGTTGTTCTCCGCCTGCTCCACGAGCACGAGCCGTGCCGGCTTGTATCGCAGGATCTGACGGCACATCTCGGACCCGATCGATCCGCCGGCCCCCGTCACCAGCACATGTTCGCCATTGAGGTATTCGCTGATCTTGGCTTCATCCAGCTCGACCTGCGCCCGTCCGAGGAGGTCGTCGATGTCCACGTCCCGAATTTGCGAAACCGTCACGCTTCCTTCTATCACCGCCTCCATCGCCGGGATCGTTCGGAAGCGGACGTTCATTCCTTCAAATCGCTCGACGATCTGGCGGAGTTGCTTCTGGCCGACGCTCGGCATCGCTATGAGCAACTCCTCCACCTCGTGGCGATGGCAAATGGCGCGCGCATCATCAACCGGCCCCAATACCGGCACATCATGAATCCTGGACCCATGCTTCGACGGATCGTCGTCGAGGAAGCCCACGACGCGATATCGTTCGACAGACATCCGCAGAATCTCGCGCAGCAGCGCTTCGCCCGTGTCTCCCGCGCCCACGATCAGACACTGTGTGTGCCCTGCGGCCACTACCGGGAGAATCTCCTCGTAGTACAAGCGCACGAGGATGCGGGAACCACACACCGTCGCGACCGTCATCCCCAGGTCCAGGGCGAAGATCGACTGCGGAAACTGACCACGAGCCGTGATAAAACCGGGCAACTCCGGGTTCAACGCATCGACGATATGCTCAACAGTGAAGAACGCCAGGACAAATATAAACGTGCTCAGCAGGGACGCGTGCACGACCGCCCCGACGTCACGCATGCCGACGTATCGCCACGACCCCCGAAACAGATTCATCCTGGAGAACACAATCATCTTGATGACGACAGCAGCCGGCAACAGCGGCAGGAAAAAGGGATCCAACCATTTCGCGAGATCCTTGAAGTTGTAATACAGCCCGAAAGCGCCGAAGAGCGCCAGCGTGAAGAATACAACGTGCGCAAGGAACATCGCCGCGCTGCGGTGGCGAAGTACGCTTGCCTTGAAGCTGGAGCGGTATGTATGACCACCATCTGTCATGGGAGGTGTCTTCGATATGTCCTATTCCCAACCCCGGAAGCCACCAGATACACGGGCCGAAGCGCCCTGCACCCGGTTCGTCGTGCAGCGCTCGGGCACGAAGGCTTCTTCACGCTGTACGTATCCCATTCCATTTCGCCGGTCCGAAGGAGCGGCCATCGGCGCTGGAGACCAAATCAGGATTCACGCGATCTGCGCGCTCGGTCAAGTCCCTGTCCCGTTTCTAGAAGGGACGGAGCGCGCTCCCGTGGTCACTTTCCTTGGTTGCGGCCAACGGCCGCACCGTGCCACACGACCTAACAGCCCGTGGCAAAAGTCGGCGGTCCCCATGGACTGTAGCGGCCGACCCCCGTGTCGGCCGTAGAGCACGGGAAAACAGCCGCCCACGGGATCGGCCGACACGGGGGTCGGCCGCTACATGACTTTTGCCACGGGCTGCTAAAGGACCGCCCATCACCCGTCCCTCCCGGGCACGTGGCCGCTGTCGCGCGCCTCAATCAGCCATTGACGAAACTTCGTGAACTCCGGTGCCAACGGCTTACCCGCAACGGCCTCTGCGGTCTCGACCGCGGTGATTGCTGTCCCGAAATCGTCGCCAAGCCAAGCATAGTACGCCAGCAGCACGTCCATCTGTCCAGCCCCAGGACTCGATTTCGCCAGCAGGTTGACCGATTCCAATGTTCGCTCGAATGCCCGTCGCTTCGACTTGAGGTCTGGTCCGGCGTAGAAGCGTTCGATGAAACGGTCGATTCTCAATTCGTCCAGGTTCTGGGCCCTGTCCAATGATCGTTCCATGGACAGAATCGCACGGTTGTATGATCGCCGGTCGACGGAAACGAGAAGGTCCGCGACGAATGCGCGTGGTCGGTCACGCTCGATGCGGCGAACGATGTCGAAGCAATTCTGAGCCCCGATGAGCGCCTTGCGACGGATATTGTCTTTTTCCTCTCGATTCAGTTTCCCGTCTGGATCAGGATCCTGGGCCATCCGGAAATGGCTGATGCCCATCTCGAAGTTCTCATCGGCCTTATCCTGCAATTGCGACGCCAACTGCTCCACGATCGGCTTAGGAACCGTGGTCTCCAACGGCGAGATCGCCGCCATGGCAGCCGCGGGCAGTTCCTGGCGAATGACGCCGCGCATCGTACCAGACTCGTCAGGCAGAAAGTCCAGCCGACCGATGGATGCCGCAACCTGCCTGCCCAAAGAAGACCGGGAACTCAGCAAGTTTCGTCTGTCCATCAACAGCCTCATACGGATCGCCGAGGGGCGGAGGGGAGGCACGAGGCCTCGACGGGTCCCTCGAAGACCCATTATCTCGCGAATTCGATCCGGCCGGGTTCTCACGCCGCCGTAGCGGTTATTCCAGACGGTCCCGAGCCGCCGCCGGGGATGGCTTCTGATTCCCGTCAATGTGGGGCGCGTAGTACGGGCGGCATTCCGATACGGCGTACGTATTCGCTGCGCCTCGACGGGCGCCACAGCCAGAAGGGGCAAGCTGCCGACGAACACGAACATCGCGCACATAAACCGCATCGCCGCGTCTCCACGTCCAGATGACGAACTAAACGATGATATCGGCTGTGGGGCTAAGATGCAACACCATCAATTCCGTTCATGCCGCCGTAACGCCGTTGTCACCACCATTATGGTATGATATATCTCCCTCGGAGTGTCCATCCATGGTCCGTATCTCGCTATTCTCGATCTCCCTCGCGGCCAAATGCCGTCTTCTGTACGGACTGGCCGTTCTCCTGATCATCGCCGCCGCGCTCTTCATACCGTGGCTCAGGATGCGGGACCTTGTTCACGAAACGAACATCCAGAGCGCACGACAGATTGGGCGGCTTGCCCTAGCGCGAAGCGACCTGAGTACGGGCAACTGGGAAGAAAAGCAGCGGGCACTGGAACGTTGGTGGCCCACCGGCGCCGAAAGGCACGGACTGCAGAGCCCCGCTCCGAAGCTCATCGCCCTACCCGACCCGTCGACTCACAAGGCGCCATCCCATCTAGATGAATACGCCAAGCTCGCCATCGAGATGCTCGCCGAGAACCCTGTCGCCACCGAAGCCGTCCCGTGTGTCGACACGGTCGATGGCGATCTTGTGTACCGCATCATCCTACCGGTCAGATCGATCGGCGACAAGTACCCACCGGGAACGTTATTGGGAGTCGTTGCCGTGGAATACCCCGTGCCGCGGGCGCGCCTGGACCTGCTGATCAACCTGGGGCTCAGCCTGATGGCCGGCTCGCTCGTCGGCATCCTCGCGGTGCTGGTCTTTTATATGATCACACACAGACTGATCCTGTCTCCCGTGCGCGAGTTGAAACGTGTCGCGGAGTCCGTCTCGCAGGGCGAACACAGCGTCCGCAGCCAAATCGCGACGGGCGATGAATACGAAGAACTCGCCCGGGCGTTTAACGCCATGCTCTCACATCTCCAGGTAACTGAAAACGAGTTGCGGAACATCAACAAAAGCCTCGACATCCGCCTGGGCGAACAGGCCGAGCGCAATCTCGCGCTCTATGAGGCCAACAAGATCAAGAGCCAATTCCTGGCAAAGGTCAGTCATGAACTGAGAACGCCCTTGACTTCCATCATTGGTTTCGCCGAGCTTCTGCGCGAGGCCGCCAGCACCGACGGCGGCCGAATGCTCCGATACTCCGAGAACATCATGTCCAGCGGCCGCATGTTGCTGGGCATCATCAACGACCTGTTGGACCTTGCCAAAATAGAGGCCGGCAAAATGGAGTGGATTGCTGCGCCGGTTGACATGGCCGAAATGGCCAGGAACCTCATCGACTTCATGCGCCCGCTCGCGGACAAGAAAAGCCTGCAACTCGTCGCGGACATTCCGGGTGACCTCCCCATGATTGTCTCGGATTCCGGGAAGATCCAGCAGATTCTTTACAACCTTCTGTCAAACGGCGTCAAATTCACGCCCGACGGAGGCTTGGTCGAAATGGCGCTCGCCCGGACTCACGACGGCGGCGTGCGGATCACCGTTCGGGATACCGGGATCGGAATCCCGGGAGATCAGATCGTGACGGTCTTCGAAAGATTTCGCCAACTTGACGAGTCCATCACGCGCGAACAAGGCGGAACCGGCCTGGGCCTCGCGATCAGCCGGGAACTTGTCACGCTCCTGGGAGGTTCAATCCATCTTGGCTCCGAGGTCGGCAAAGGTTCCGTCTTCACCGTCATGTTGCCGCCGTCCATCCCGCCGCGGGAACAGCCCGAAGGAGTAATCCAGGATGTCGGCCCGACCTGATGCCCTATGCACAATAGGTGACGACTGCGCCCAAGGACCCCTGAGTTGGCCTGGATGGGGCGACATCAGATAGCCTGGCCGACAGGGCTTTGCCGTTTCACCGCTGTGATGTTTCTGCGTTTTGCCGTTTCTTATATGCCATGAATCAAGCAAGCAACCAAGCCGGGAGAACTCGACAAGCCACGCCGACCCGATGGGCACGGCATCGCAGACGGCTCGTTCTCTGCTGCATGAGCATCCTCCTGACCGTCCTGCTGGCTGAATCCGCCGCTCGCATCTTCGGTCTTGGACGCCCCGTCTACCAAGTTCGCCGCTTCGAGCCGGGCAGCGGCGTGCCGTTTATGCAAATCCCTAACGGCCCGTTGATCTATCAGCCGAACGTGACCTTCGCATCGATCTACGACCCCGCCGGAGATACGCGCGGATACTTCCCATCCGACGGCCGTATAACGTATCGAATCAATGAACTCGGGCTCCGCGGGCCGGCCCTGCCCGTCGAGAAACCACCCGACAGCTTCCGCATCATCTGTCTCGGAGATTCCTTCACCTTCGGCGAGGGCGTTCGCGAGGAAGACACATACGCCGCAAGACTCCGCGAATGTCTCGCCGGCGTCATGCCGGGTAGGCACATCGAGGTCATGAACGCCGGCGTTCAAGCCTACGATGCCAAGGACGCTGCCGCCCTGTATCTCATGCGATGCACTTCGTTTCGCCCGGATGTCGTGACGCTCGGGTTCTTCTTGAACGACGCGACCGACTCGGCTCAGACGATCCGGATCAACGAAGCCATGACGGCCGAATACCAACTCTCATTCATGGCGAAGGTATCGAGAATCTGGGAGGTTTTTGAACGCGGCCGGCGCGCTCGCCGCATCCAGCGCGATTACTTCGAGACCACCCATCGGAGTTTTCAATCAACCGGCTGGACGGACTGCAAAAAGGTCCTCCACGGGATGGAACAGGTCTCGCGAGAAGACGGCTTCCGCTTCGTGGTCGTACTGTTTCCCGTTTTATGGGAACTCGACGGGCAATACCCTTTCGAGGACATTCATCGCCTGATTAAAGACGCATGTCGAGAAGCAGGCTGCGAATGCATCGACCTTCTGGATGTCTATCGCGGCCGCGAGGCCGAGTATCTTTGGGTCCACCCCACCGATCATCATCCCAATGAAATCGCCCACCGTCTCGCCGCCGACCGCATCGCCGAGTACCTCACGGCCGAGTCGCCCCAGTAGCATCGCTCGCCGCGCGGCTTCGCCGATTGGGGTGGCACGGACAAGGATTGCCCTTGAGGAAGCCGTGATTCAACCAAACAGGCCCCAAAGGCGATCCTAGTCCGTGTTCCGTTGTCGTTTGGCTGCATGGATCGCCCACGGACAAGCTCCGCTCACCGGTTCGCCGGGCGGGTGCTCGGATTGAACATCGTTCTCCAAATCAACGCAGCCTCGTCTTGCCCGCTTGTCCGTGCCACACCTCCGAATACCTCACGGACGAGCCCCCAATAGCATCGCCCACCGCGCGGCGCTACAGTCCGCGCCCCTCCAACGGGGCGCGGCCTTCACACCAACCCCCGCACGCGCAAATCATGCATCATCACGGGCAAACGCCCGATATCTTCGCACGCGCGCACCCGACCGGATTGTGTTAAAAGCGATGTCCCAACATTCCCCCAATGTCAATTATAGGATCGTGTTGCACGGCGTTTCCACTCTTTATCGGGACGTTCGGGCACATCAGCAATCTTTGCTCCCAGCCGTGAAAAATCGGCGCGGCCGGCCAATTTGGGGTTGTATACTTAGATGTCCTCCTCGTTGAAAGGAGCTTTGCCATGGCCTCTCAAGACTTACGACGGATCGTGGCGGGTTGGGGTTATGAGCCCAATCAAATCGCCGTGAGAAAGATCCCGGGAGACGACGGTTCGATCAAGATCCAAATGCGTGTCGACCTCGGTGTCTTGCAGATGGAAATGAGCGGACGGCCGGACGGCGCCAAGCCTCATGGCAGCGAGTCACTCCTCGCATTCCATGAAGACTGCCTCCGAAAACACGTCGAACTCAACGGCACCGAATTGGGCTTCGAACTCAATCAGGAAGAATGCTCCGCGCTTCGGGAGGAGGCCGTCCAGTACTACCACCGTTATCTCGCCGAGTTTGTCCTCGAAGACTTCGAGGCCGTCGAACGCGACACCGGACGAAACCTTCGTGTTCTCGACATTTGCAGTGCCCACGCCAGCTTCGAGTCGGACCGTGTCATCCTCGAACAACATCGGCCTTACCTTGTCATGATGAACGCGAGGGCCGCTGCGCATCTGGCGCTGCGCAGCGGCGCTTTCAGGACAGCCGCCGCCCGCGTCAAGGCCGCCATCCGGGAACTCGAACACCTCGCGCTCGACGCCGATGATGAGGAAGACTGCGAGGATTCCGCCGAAATGAGCATCCTGCAATCGCTCGCCCGCGAGGTCGAGGCGAGGCTGCCCGAAGACCCCCTCCAGAAGCTCGAAGCCGAGCTGAAACGGGCACTGGATGAGGAGCGCTACGAAGACGCGGCAACGCTGCGCGACCGCATCAACGCCATGCAATCGCAGCGCACCGATGTCCCGAATAAGAAAAGAGACGAGTAGCGTCGGTCCGCGCCGGCGATGAAGCTATCGTAAGGCCAGCGCATCTGCCGCCGCCGCCACCGTCAGGCCTTGTGCCAGAACCGTCTTTCGAGGCGAGTTCAATCCCCGTACAACTGACACGGCCTTGGCGCTGATGCCCAAGGACTTCGACAGCAACACCTCGACCGCCGCATTTGCCTTGCCACGTTCCGGCGGAGCCGACACCTGAATCTTCAAGGCGTCGCCGAGCGGGCCCGCCAGCCGGTCTCGCGACGCCCCGGGCACAACCTTCACGCTGATCTCCACGCCGCCTGTCACCGCCTTGAGACAACTCATTGTCCGCCGCCCAGCTCCCGACTTCGCCGATATGCCGCCAGCACCGCATCGTTCACGTGCTCCGCAACACGGCACTCGTGGAGCTTCTTCATCGCCGCCTCCGTCGTTCCGCCGGGGCTCATGACGGCCTCCCGCAACTCGACCGGCGATGCCCCGTTCTCGAGCAGCATCGCCCCGGCTCCGACGCATGCGTGTGCCGCCAGGACCTGTGCGTCCTTTCGCTTCAAGCCTGTGGCGACGCCGGCCTCCATCATCATCTCGACGAAGTAGTAAAAGTACGCCGGCCCGGTTCCCGCCACCGCTGTCACAGCGTCCATCAGGCTTTCATCGTCCACCTCCACCGTTACACCGCCAGCATTGAACAGGTGCCTCACGGATTCCATGTCGTCAGACGATGCATGTCGACCGCAATACAGCCCCGTCACCCCACGCCCGAGCCGGAACGGCAGGTTCGGCATCGCCCTGACCACGCGGATGGGATCATCACCCAACTGTCGCGCCACGCGATCCGTCGACACACCCGCCATCACGCTGATGAACAGGTGATCGCCGGATGCCGCCGCCCTGATGGATGCCGCCGCATCATCGAACTTCTGAGGCGTTGTTGACAAGATCACCAGCCGCGCGTCCCGCACGACGTCGGCGTTGTCCTCCGCCACCGCGACATCCAGCGGATGCGCCTCCAGCGCCTTGGACCGTGACACCACGATTCGGTCGCCTGTCAGGTATCCGCTGTCGATCAGTCGCTCGATCAACACGGACGCAAGGTGCCCCGTGCCGACCACGCCCAGTGCATATTTGTGTTCAGACATCCGCGTACCTCTATATTACCGCCAAGCCCGATAAGCGACCGACCTATCCGGGCCACCGTTGCCCATCGGCATTTTCAACGGCGGACGCCAACAATCGCCGCGCAAACCACCACCATGTCGCGACCACATTCGAGGGGCGGCGGGGTGGCATGGGTAACGAACGACACGTCCTGCAAGGGCGTGGCGTTCATTACCCGTGGGGACGGGCTGGGATGGATGCTCACGGGTAAGCTCCGCCGCTCAGCGCGGCTCCGCTAACCCATGCCACGCCGTCTGTCCGTGTCACTCCGACCGCCCATGCCACCCCGGCTAAACACGTGCAAACTCGGTGGCTCTTGACACCTGATGTCGACGGCGCTTCGTCAACTCGTGCGAAAACTGTTAGAATCTTTGCCAGCCTTGCCGGGTATCGGCCCGGCTTCGTTTGTCGAAACGCGCGCCGGCGAATTCGCCGGACAAACATCGGAGGACGTCATGGCTCGATCCATGCGAAGCATTCTTGTGCTGTGCTGGTTGGCGGGTGGTTGGGTCCAGGCGAGTCGGGCGGATGACGACATCATCCCCGCGAGCGCTGGTGTGCCGGTGGTCCACTGGACAGACGCCTCGAAATACGTAAACAAGGAGGTCATTGTCCAGGGCAAGATCATCCAGACGAAGGACATCGGTTCGATCAGTTTTCTCAATTTCGATGCCGCCCGTTCCTTCTCGGCGATCATCCGCAAATCAAACTATAAGAACTTCGAGCCGCCTGCCGTCAGGATGTACGACCAGAAGACCGTCCGCATCCGTGGCGTCATCAGCGAGTACAAGGGCAAACCGCAGATCGAGATCACGCAACCCGGGCAGGTCGTCATCCTCCAGCAGGCCGAACCCATCCCGCAGGTGGTCGAACGCAAGCCCCATGTATTCAACGGCACCATCACAATCGCCACCTACAATGTTCTCAACATGTTCGACGAGGACGACGACCCCTATCACTCAGACGAGGGAACGTCCCCGAAGCCCAAGGAGCAGTTGGAGAAGCTCGCGGCCACGATCCACTCCGTCAACGCGGATGTCCTCGCCCTTCAGGAGGTCGAGAACCGGGGCTATCTGGAGCGATTCGTTAGGGCATATTTGCGCGACATGGACTATGATTATGTCGTTTGCATCGAGAGCAACGACCGCCGCGGCATCGACTGCGCCGTCCTGTCCAGGTTGCCCATCGGCCCGGTCACCACCAACCGACACCTCCGCTTCCCCGACGGCGACGGCCAGGAGATGCGGTTCCGCCGAGACCTCCTTCAGGTTCGTGTCGAGCCGCCGGGGTGCCCGGCGTTCACTGTCTTTGTCGTCCACTTCAAGAGCAAGCGGGGGGGCGGCAACAGTACGACCCGATACCGCCTGGGTGAGGCCCGCCAGGCTCGCAAGATCATGGACCATATGCTGACGCTCGATGCGGATGCGATGTTCCTCATCTGTGGTGACTTCAATGACACATGGGACAGCAAACCGCTCAAGGCACTCAAGGGACAGGGCAAGACCGCTCTTGGCGACTTCCTCGCAGATCTCCCCCCGGACGCGGAGACCTTCAACAAACGCCCTGGCGGCATGATCGACTTCATCCTGACTTCACCGGCGATGACAAAGCGATACGTTCCGCAGTCCTATCGTATCATCCCCGGCAGCGTGGGAGCATCCGGCTCGGACCACAACCCAGTCTTGGCCAGATTCGCCCTGACTGCGGATGGTTGACAACTCAGCGCACGGCGAGCGGCGACAGATGCCGGCCGCGAAGCGTCGACAACAAAAAACCCAGGGCACGGCACCAGCCGGCCCTGGGCTTTTATCAAATGTCTCCACCGCCTCCGTGGGAGGCCGATCCCCATAGCGACCAAAGGCCGCCCGAGGATTACAACGCCTTCGCTTCCACGGCAGCCGGCTCGGCTTCATCCTCCCCGCCCGCAGGTTCCTCCATCGCGGGAGGTTTCGGCTTCGAGGTCTTGTAGTTTTGCACCTTCCTGCTGCGCCACTGCATTCCATCAAACGTGCCGTATGCGGCCGATGACTGATAGAAGTCAAGCTCCCCCACGACCGGCCGCAGCTTCACCAGGATTGGGGCAATCGCACCAATGATACTGCGAACCTCCGGCGGCGCTTCCGCCGTCCCGAACATCGCCATCATCCCGATCGCCATCGATGCCAGGTCGATGGCCGCCTGTGACTCTTGCGCGAGGTTGACTTGGTCGGTGAAACTGATCGAGTCCAGCGAGCCCGATTCCGGAACCAACGCTTCTTTCTTCCACCGCTTGTTTTCCGTGATGTTCGGGTGCCTTCCGCGGCTCGTGTTCAGGCACATTGCCACGGTGTCACCGCTCGAACCGATGATCAAGTGCCCCTCCGCACAGCCAATCACCGGCGGCGCCAGGCCGCCCGTCATCATCGACATCAGGGGGTGCGAAATCTGTGTAAAGCCTTTCTGCCCTGCGACCTCAACATCGGTCAGCATCCAGCCGCTGCCCTCTCCCATGGCCTGCTTCACACGCCCCACGAGGCTCGCGACCTGCGCGGCCGCCTTCTCCTGGTCCACCACCCGCAACATCAGCACCCAGTCATCCCCCATCGACATGGACACCAGGGATCCCTCGAACAACTGGAGGATGTCTCGATCGATGTGCAGCCCTAGCGTCTCCACCTGCATAGCATCCAACCACACGATCGTCTGTTCGCCCTCCGGCGTATGTTCTTTGACCATGCCCGTGACATACGCGTACAGCTTCGACAGATTCAGGCCCGTCGAACAACTGAAGTTCTCCGCTTCCTGCGGTATGTACTTCGCGAACTCCTTGAGCGGCTTCCCACCCGTCAGTACACCGTACAGCGGCTTCGACTTCGCGCCGTCTCGCAACCGCGTCACGCTCTCGGTATGAGTTTGGTACCCCTCGGTCCATTCGACCGTGGCCGAATAATCGAGAATCGAGAGGTCATCCAACAGCCGAGTCGCCATATTCAGCTTCGTCAAAGTCTCCGAAATGACGGGCTTGGGTACCGCGGACTTTTTGCCCCCCTCTTTCCCCTCTTCCGACGGCTCATCCGACTCTGGTTCCTCGGCACGGGCAGCCTTCGCCGCCGCCTCTGCCTCCGCCTTCGCCTTCGCCACAGCCTCCGCGCGTGCAGTCTCCGCGGATACGAGCGCGCCCAGCACCCCCCGCAATTGTGAGAACAACCCCTCGGCATCGAAGAAAACCAGCGAATCCTCCGCCGCCGGCAACTCCGAAAACGCCTTCTTGAAACGTGCCGTCTCGCTCAATCCCGTCGCCTCGGATGTCCCCCGCAGCAAGCCCACCGCCTCGTGAAGGATCAACGTCCTGCCAAATGACAGCAAGATCAGGTCATCCCCGCAACCGAGCGTGATCCCCACATCGGGAACTTCAGACGGCCCAAGCGTCACGAACTTCAGACCGTCCTTCTCCTGCTTCTTCAGGCTGATCGCCCCCTCGCCCGCCTTCGTTGCGATTAACTTCCCGATCTCCTCCATGATCGCCGACAACGCGGCGTAGTTCTTCGCCGCCCCCTTTTTGTCCATCCTCCCTATCAGCAAGCCTTCGGAGATCAAGCCAATCGAGGGATGCGTGGCGAGGCGACCCGTGTAGACCATCTCCTTGCCGAACAGATCCCCCCATGCTACTTCCGAAGTCAACGTCCCGAACCGCTCGCGCAGATCCTCGACCTCCTCGAGGTCATCCTCCGGAACCAAATCCATGATCAGGTCCCAGACGTCGCCGACGATCCCACTTTCCTCAAACGCCTTGAACACGTGCTCCCAATACGCATCGAGGAAGGCTCGCTCCGAATTCGCCTTCGCCGCCACCGTGATGAACGCGTCCGCCGGCACCGCCTTGACCAGCGGAAACTCCGACATCTTCGTCTGACCTTCCGTCACACCAACGATAGCACCCACCGCAAACACGAGGGCTACGACGCCTATCCAACTCATCTTCCGTTTCATCAAACTCACTCCCAAATACTCCCTGAACTTCCACCATGTTAGTCGGCTTGCGACACCGACAGTCGGTAACGCCACGCCGAGGCGTTTCGAAACAACGATCTTACTTGACCCATTGAAAAAACGATGGCCCTTCACATGCCTAACCCGGCAATACCGGAATTCTCCTTCGGCGCAAGCCTCCGGATGTCTTCGGGTGGACGAGCCGCCGCTTCTTCCGCTAATCACCATTCGCTTGAGGCCATTCCTATCCGCTACGTTATGCCCGTCGTAACTAGAGGACGAATGTCGAGGGCGAACGCCATCGTCCGCAAAGCGGCGTTTCTACTCCATGCCGCCGGGCTCTGCAATATCGGTACGCCCCGTTCGTTGGTCCTGTTGAATAGCCTACATTTACCGGCCCACCGGCACCTGCCGACGGGCCCCAACGCTTCAGGAGAACCACACATGATCGCCAGATTGCTCCCATTGGCAACCGTGACCGCCTTCTTCATGCTCGCGACACCGGCCAACGCCACCGTCCAGCCTCCAAACCCGCCCGGATCGGACCAGGCCTTCGCCGATTGTGACCAAAACAACGACGGTGTGATCGACCGTGCTGAATTCCAGAAGCTCATGCAGCGGGGCACCGCTCGTCACGCCCGCCGACCCCGGGCCGGACAAGGCCCGCGCTCGGCCGGCCCCGACGGACAACGCCGCTTCGCCGACAGGGGGCAGGGACGACGAATGAAGCCGCACGACCGGCGTGGGCATGGGCGTCGCCTCGAAGGTCAGTCAATGCGCCGGCCCGGCAATCGCGCCCCGGAACGGCAACTCCGACGGGCTTCACCGGAAAGACGGGGACCCGGTCAGGCTCATTGGCGGAAGTTCGCGCGCCAAGATCCGCACCCGCGCATGGACTGCCCGCCGCGCCGCGCCTGGAAGGGTCGAATGCACAAACGCATTCGACCAGATCGCGAGCAATGGGCCGGCGGCTCGACCGATGCCGGTCAACGGGGTCAACGGGGTCAGCGTGGTCAACGTGGAATCGGCATGGCCAAGGGGCAGCATGGCGGATGCGACTTCTGCGGACGGCCATTCGCTCAACGAGATAGGCCCGGGAAAGGCTTCGCCCGCATGGGCAAGGGCCGCCGCCAAGCCGAACGACGAGGATTCGCTCCCCGGCGCAAGGCCAGGCTCGAGCGGATGTTCAGATGCTGGGACCTCGATCAAGATGGATTCATCGTCCCGGATGAATTCAAGGGCCGCGAAGGCGCCTTCGATCGCCTCGACCGAAACCAGGACGGCAAGCTCGGCCGCAAGGAACTATCGAAACGCTTCGGGACCGAGCGTGCGAAGCGGCGAAACGCCGGACCGCCGCGGCCTCGCAAAGAAAGGCCGGAAAGCGGCGGACCGTCCGAACCCGAGGACCGATGAAGCGATCAAGTCCAAGCCTGTTTTAGGCAGTTGCCTTTTGGAAGTTCCTGTGGAACAGGAGCCTGATCAAGTATCAATCACGTCAGCCGTACAGACGTGGTACGTCAGCGCTACAAGGGTCGCCAACGCGAAAACGCTTGCGGCAAGTGCGTGCCGCCAATCTGACGTGACTGCCGTCGCGGCGGTGAACACAACGGCCGAGACCTGGAAGACGATCGCCGCCGCGCAACGGACGGTCTCGAATGTCGGCAGCGGCAGGGTGCGCCGGCGAACACCCAACAAACACGTGGCGCAGCATCGCCCGCCGTCCAACGCCTTGAACAGCTCCGCTGGTTTCCCACATTTGAAGCATTGGGAGCGCAGGCGCCCACGCCGCTGAACCCCCAAGCCCTGTTTCAGTGTCGTGTAGGCCTCCGTGACACGGCAGAATACCGCCAAGCTGAAAGGATCCCCCGCGGTCCGGTCGGGGTGGTGACGCAGGGCAAGGCGCTTGTATGCCTTGTGTATCTCCTGGCGCGACGCCCCCGGCCTAATCCCGAGGATTTCATAGCACTTCAGGTAGCTCAACGCCCAATCCCTCGCTACGAATCACACCAAACAGGCCGCCGAAACGCCGTGCCCAGCCTGAAAAGCCCCATGCGGCATGACAGACGCAGGACGCTTCAGTCCGAATAATCTATCGACCCAACGGCGACATTCCTCAAGATAGTATATCCGCATCCGCCTGTCCGAGTCGAGCCCCCAACCCAGCAAACCAACTCGAAAAGACTCAGCGAGCCGGCTCGTGTGGCAGAACCAACCAGCGAGACGGCTCGTCTCGAGCCGGTCTTCCTCCCGGGGGGGGCGTTCCAGCGTAAGTGTTTGGCTGGGGTGGCATGGGTTGGCGGAGCCGCGTTGAGCGGCGGAGCTTACCCGTGGGGTTGGGGACCGCCGCACTCGCCGACTGAAATGACGTACACCCATGATGTACGTCCATCAGTCCGTTACTATGCCGCGAGACATGAACCTCGTCGACATCATGACTGCGCTCACCAGTGACATCAGTAGGCTGCGGTTCGGTCCGCCTGTGACGCATGTCTACAACCCGCTCGTTCATGCCCGCAAATCGTACACCTGTTACGTGGAACGATTCGGCGCTGCGCCGCGCGATGTGCTGCTCGTCGGCATGAATCCCGGCCCCTGGGGCATGGTGCAGACAGGCGTTCCGTTCGGCGAGGTCAACGTCGTCCGTGATTGGCTCGGGATCGAGGCGCCCGTTACCAAGCCGGCGTCCGAACATCCCAAGCGCCCCGTCCAGGGCTTCGCCTGTCAGCGGAGCGAAGTCAGCGGCGCGCGGCTGTGGGGTTGGGCGCGGGCAACATTCAAGACGCCACGGCGCTTCTTCGCCCGCTTCCTGGTCGTCAACTATTGCCCGTTGTGCTTTATGGAATCAACGGGCCGCAACCGCACGCCGGACAAGCTGCCCGGCGCAGAGCGCGCGCCGTTGTTCGAGGCGTGTGATCGCGCGATTCGCCGCACGGTCGAACACCTGCGGCCGCAACACGTGATCGGCATCGGTGTCTTTGCCGAGACCAGGCTTCGTGCCGCGCTGACCGGCTACGACGGTCAAATCGGGCGCATCCTTCACCCAAGCCCGGCCAGTCCCGCGGCGAACCAGGATTGGGCGTCCAAAGCCGCCGCCGAGCTGCGGGCATTGGGGATTCGGTTGCCCGGTCGATGAAGCCGTCGCCTACTCACCTGGGAACGCACACTTCTTTCCCACAGGTAGCCGCCATCGTTCTATCGGTGGGATCAGGCCGGTTGTTTCTCGCCGAACCACCCTACAACTCGAGGCATGGTGCGACGCCACAGACTGACGGCGGCAAGTAGCAGCATCACAACCGCGCCGCCGGTCTTGAGCCACTGCGGCGCGAGCGGTTCGTGCATCACGTGGTCCGCCAGCCGGAAATCCGCGCCGGCCAGCGCGGCGTTAAGCGCACACCCCACAGCCAACGCCACGACGATGATCGTCGCGAGGTAGATGCCGACGGTTCGCCTGCCCAGGTGGCGGTGAAGCACACCGAGGGAGCCGATGTTCGTAGCAGGTCCGACCAGAAGAAGAACGAGTGCTGCTCCCGGATTCAATCCCTGCATGATGAGCACGGCCGCTATCGGCGTCGAGGCCTCGGCACAGACGTACAGCGGGATGCCGATCAATACCATGATCAGCATCGATTGAAGCGACCCGCCGAGGAAACGCGTAAGGACCTCCGGCGGCAGCCAAGTCTGGAGGGCCGCCGCGACCACGACGCCGAGCAAAACCCAGCCAATGATATCGTCGAACAGATCGACGAACGCGAAACGCATCGCCTTACCAAAGCGCGACCGGGCGGGCTTCTGTTCGTCGGGCGATGTTTCTCCCGAACACGAGCAGCAACAGTCTGATTCGCCCGCCGGGGCTGCGGCTTCCGTAGTTGAGTCTGCCGGCGTCGCGTCGGCCTCAGGCGCGGCGCCGAATCGGCGGGAGACGGCGTTTTCGGCGAGGCCAGCCGCGATAGCGGTGATGCACGCGGCAATGGGGCGAACAATCGCCATCACGGGGCCCAACAGGGCGTACGTCAAAAACACGGAGGTGACGCTGGTTTCCGGTGTGGAAATCAGGAACGAGAGCGTCGCCCCCCGGCTGGCGCCTTGTTTTCGCAGGGTGATAGCGGTCGGCAACACGCTACAGGAGCACAACGGCAACGGAACGCCGATCAGCGTGGCGAGCACGACCGAACGTGCCTTCGCACCGCTGAGGAAGCGTGTAACCCAACCGCCGGACATCACGATGTCCAGGACACCGGCGATGAAAAAGCCGACCAGCACAAAGACGGCGGAGTCGCACAGGATATCCCATGTGTGCGTAAGCATACGTGAGAGTATAGCTGCGGAACGATCGCAGGACATCATACGGCCACGCGTGTTTGAGGACCTGTCCGCCCTCATGGTAGGATGCCGCCGTCACGAATTACCATGGCACCACGTGCGCCATTCAAGACCGGAGTCTGTGTGATGGAACGAGACCGATCGGCCGCCTTGTTGACGGCATGGGCTGCCGAGAAGCTCATGGATCATTTTGCACAGGTGCTACGATGCGTTGAGCTATTATCCGAGGCGCAGCTCTGGTTTCGGCCGAATGAGTCGAGCAATGCCGTCGGGAATCTGCTACTACACCTGAACGGCAACCTCCACCAGTGGATCCTTGCGGGGCTCGGGGGGCGCGCGTTGGATCGCAACCGGCCTGCGGAGTTCGCCTCGCGAGGACCGATTGCCGGGCGAGATCTGATCGCTCCGCTGGAACGGACAATCGGGGAGGCGCTGGAGGTCCTGGGCGGCATGGTCGGCGAGGACGTGACGCGCGAATACGACATTCAAGGGTATCGATCTACCGGCGTTGCGGCGATCGCGCATGTCGTCGAGCACTTTGCCTTCCACACCGGGCAGATCATCACAACAACAAAATGGCTGGTCAACGTGGACTTGAGCCTGTACGACGCTGAGGGGCATCGGCTGGATCGACGCCGGGAAAGCGCACCGTAATGGCGCACGCGGCTTCCGCCCCCCCGTGGCCACAATCCTTCGCCCCTTTTCTTTTCCTCGCAACGACGTACAGTGCGGCGGAATCTTGAACTCGATGATCCCGGGTCTTATCGCATGTCAGATGATCGTGAAGCAACACACATCAAACGGCCGGAGCGCTGGCTCCGGCTCGCCCTGATCGTCCTCGCGAGCGTCGGCTGTCTGATCTGTGCGGTTCTCGTGCAACTCAGTGTCCCGCGCGACGCCCCCACCACCGTCTTCGGCGCGACCGTCTGCGCCCCGACCAACAAGGTGAACTGCGATTATGTCCTTGGCAGTCGGTGGGCCAAGGTTGGGCCGGTCCCGTCCGCCGCGTTCGGCATGGCATACTTCGCCGCGGTCGCCGCATGGTTTGTTGTCGTAGGAACGCCGAACCGCCGCGCTCGACATTGGCACCTCGTGCCGCTTGTCGCAGTGACAGTCGGCTTCCTTGCATCGGCCTTTTTTATGTATCTGATGGCGTTTCGCCTGCCAGTTTGGTGTACATGGTGCGTCGCCG
Source organism: Phycisphaerae bacterium (assembly GCA_030593565.1). GTDB lineage: Bacteria > Planctomycetota > Phycisphaerae > UBA1845 > UTPLA1 > JAFGQA01. The sequence continues at coordinate 20,082 of JAUVGW010000039.1, forward strand.
TGCATCTTGTCAACGCGCTGGTATTTGTCCTGGTCATTCTCGCATGGCCGACGCGACGGGCGGATCATCCGGACGCGGCAGACGTTCAGACCGCGTACCCAAGCGCGGCCCGTGCGGTCGGCGTTGTGGCGTTTTGCTTCGTCACGTTCCTGCTGATGATCGTGGGGAGCGTGGCCTACCGGTCTCAGGTTGTCGCCCTGCGGTGCAAGCATGAATACCTGGCCGTCACCAACAACGTGGACTACCTCGAATGGCGCCATCGGCAGGCGCCTCCGCACGACATCCCGATCCGCCCGGACGCCATCGCCATCGGTGACGCGGACGCGCCGTTTGTGGTCGTGGCGTTCGGCGATTTCGAGTGCAACAAGTGCCAGGCGTTCGCCCTCAGCGCGGGCGGCCTGGTTGATCGTTTCGGCGGCAGGTTGCGTTGCGTGTTCGAGCAGTACCCCGTCGCGCGGGCCTGCAACCCCCACGCACCGGCGGATTTTCACCATTTCTCGTGCGAGGCCGCCTTGGCAGCCGAAGCCGTTCGGACCGTCGGGACGGCGAAGCAAGCGATCGACTATCAAATGGCGCTGAACCGCGGGCTGCACGACGAGACGATTCGTCTCGACGCGCGGCCGTATCAAGCGCTAGCTGAACGGATCGGGATCGATCCGGCGAGCTTCGCGACGACCCTCCAAGACGGCGCCGGCCGCGACCGACTCGCGGATGACATCGCGTTGGCGCACAGCATCGGCGTGGGATCCACGCCAGCCCTGTTTCTCAATGGACGCAGGTTGCTCACGTGGAAGATCGTGACGGCCGGCGGCGCCCTCGACCAAGCCCAGACCACCGCCCTGTGGGAACGTCTGCTGATGGAATCGCCGGAGGCCCCGACAAGTAACGTCGCGCCCTGATCTTGGTCCCCCGCCATATGATGGACGTTGAGATTCCGCTCCGTTTCGATTTTTCGACGTTTCGACGTTTCGACGTTTCCCTAGTCGAGGTAGCCCAAATCGCCCAGGCGCTTCGCGACTTCTTCCATCTGCTCGCCCGTCAGCACCGGCTCGGCTTCCTCGACCTTTCGCTCGGTGGGCGGTTCGTATTGGACGCGGACGGGTTCAGCGAAGATCTCGCGCAGCACGCGCCCGTCCATGTCCTTGGGCACGCGTTCGCCCAGGCCAGCCAGGATGGTCGGCGCCAGGTCTGCCAGGTTCGCGCGGATCGTTCCCCCCGCGCCGATGTTCGGACCGTAAGAAACGAAGATGCCGTCCAGGCGATGCGTTCCCTCCAACCGGCTCAACGGCACCCACCGCACCAGCGAGCGGCCGCGGATCTTCTTCACAACGGCCAGTCCGTCCGCGGGCGCCAGCAGCAAGTCAGGCATCCATGGGTATTCGCCCCGGCTGCAGCCGTACAGCTCCTCCGTCGTGTAGACCTCGGGAAAGATCGTCATCTCCTTTCCGTCGCGATCCTTGCACTTCGCACGCAGGAGCTTCTCCTTGATCTCATTCCGCAACGGTTCGAAGTCAGCCGGATCGACAAGGCCGATGCCGTCCGGCTGTCGCCCCTTCAGATTGATGTACAGGAATCCGTAGATGCCTGCGTGCAGGACGCACGCGCGCGTGCGCGGCCAGTCGATCGCCAGGTCGTGGTCCAGGCGACTCGGATGTCCCACAGGCGAGCCGTTCCGCGACTTCATAAACCGCCGCCACCAAACCTGCGCCCGCGTCATCGCCCGGGCGGGTTGGCTGCGGAGGGCCAGGTAGCCCCATTGGTTCAGGAGCAGGTTTGGTTGGGCCTTGCCATCCAGGCTGCCGTGCCCGTGGTCGGACATCATCAGCATGGTCGCATTGTGTTCCTCCGCGAAACGCCGCAGTTTGCCGAGGACTATGTCCAGTTTGCACAGGCAGTCTATCGTCATGTCCCGCCGCGCCGGGTTCCGGTCGCGCGTTCGCTCGTCGATGTACCGCCACGCCTTGTGCTGCAAGTTGTCCACCAGCTTGAACAGCACCATCATCACGTCCCAGCCGTATTTTTCCCCGCAGAATCGGGCCAGGTCGTAGCCCCGATCGAAGCTGTGTTCGATGTAGGCGAGGTTCCTCGCGAACAACTCGTCCCCGCCGGATGCACGGCGCTCCCATTTCTTCTCGTGCGTGTAGTCCGGGTACTTGGCCAGTAACTCGGCCTGCAATTCCCTCGGATAGGTGAAATCCTCGCCGGGTGGTGTGTCGAATCCGCTGATCATGAAGCCGTTGACCGGCTCCGGCGGAAACGTCATCGGCACGTTGATGGAACCGACCTTGCGGTTCTTGTCGCTGAGGATCTGCCAGATGGTCTTCTGGCTGATCTTCTGATTGTTGTTGAACGACAGGTCGTGTCGCGTCGGGTCGTAACGCAGGAAGTCGATGATGCCGTGCTTGCCCGGGCCCTTGCCGGTCATGAATGTCGTCCATGCCGCTGGCGTGATCGGTGGTTTCGTGGATTCCAACGGTCCTGACGTGCCCCCATCCACCAGCGATTTCAACTCAGGCATCAACCCGCGATCCATCAGCGGTTTGAATACGTCAAACGTCGCGCCGTCGAGGCCGACCAACAGCACTCGCGAGAACGGCGGTTTGTCGGATCCATCTGTGGATCTGTTCGGGTTCACGGTCGTCAACTCCTGTGATCCATCACATTCCGACATCATGACCGAGGTCGGGCGTGCGGCCGTCTCCCAGGTTTCCATTCGCCTCGGCAGACCTGCACCGGAGCCACATCGTATCGTGGGCGTTTCGGCACGGCCGGCGGGGTTATTCTACGGCGTTGCCCCTCGGACGCAACGACCATCCATTCCGGCCCCATAGTGCGGGTCCATGGCAGTTTAGGCGGCTTTAGAGTGTGGCGGACGGGGGTTTCAGCCGAGGTAGTGTCAAGTCCTGTGTAAATTGCCGAGGGTCATCCTTCACGATTCTCATGCGGCGTTGCTCTTGGTTTTTGCTTTTGGCTTCGGCAGCGGGACCGTCCCGCATAGGTGGGCGGATTTGAGTCGTCGCCAGCT
>JAUVGW010000454.1 GCA_030593565.1 Phycisphaerae bacterium
CTTCTGTGAAGGCGGTGCCCTCCAAACGCCACGGCACACCGCCTTCACAGAAGGCGGCTCTGATCGGGCTTCTCAAACAGGTTCGTAAACCCAGTGGCATCTGGGCGGGGGGCTTCCGTACGATTCTTGCGATTGCCCTGATCCCCCATCCCCCAACAGGCGCAAGTTCCGCCGCAACCGAATAGGAAGTCCGAACGAGCACGTTCCACATTCACCAAAACACCCCCCTGACGTTATCGTACCGCCCGGGAACCACGACGACGGGCAAGGATCCCATCCCACGGCCGGATGTGTTGCTCGGCGGTCCTGACCCGCCGAGCGGATCCGATCCACAGGTGCGAACGACGCGATGATCAGGCAGTACCTCGACCTCCCGCGCTCGATTCACATCCTTTGCCTCGGCAGCCTGGTCAACCGTGCAGGCACATTCGTGGTCATCTTCCTCACGCTCTACCTCAAGACGAGCCTCGGGCTGAGCGTCACCTTCGCCACCACGACCATGGGCCTCTTCGGCGCCGGGGCCATTGTCGCGGCCCTCGTCGGCGGACAACTCGCCGACCAGATCGGCCGCCGTCCCGTCATGCTGTTCGCGCTGCTGGGCGGTGCCGTCATCCTTATCGTCTTCAGCTTCGTCACGACCCCATGGCTGATCATGCTCATGGTCCTGCTCTTCGCGTGCGTGGCGGAAACTTTCCGTCCGGCGGCCGCGGCCATGATCGCCGATCTCACGACCCCCGAGCAACGCCCCCACGCATTCGCGTTGATGTACGTATCAATCAACCTGGGCTTTGCCGTCGGCGCCTTCGTCGGCGGCATCATCGCCAGTTACAACTTCCACTGGCTCTTCTGGGGCGACGCCCTCACCTCGGCCATCTTCGCCCTGATAATCTTCGCGGCCCTACGGGAGACCCTCCCCTCCCGCGCGACCGCTGGTGCGAGCATCCCGTCTCAAAGGTGTGGCACGGACAAGCGTGCAAAACAAGGTGACGCGGATTCGACAGACAGCGATGAGAACACGGAAGCTATATACCATTCGGAACAACCGAGCTTGTCCGTGGAGCCCGTCCCCATCCTCACCGCCGCCCGCCACATCATCATGGACACTCCCTTCGTGGTCTTCTGCCTCGCCACATTCCTCATCGCCCTTGTCTTCATGCAGTCCCTCTCCACCCTGCCGCTCTATCTCGAGCAACGCGGATTCCAACCCGACGACTACGGCACCATCATCGCCCTCAACGGTCTGCTTATCGTCCTCCTCCAACTCCCATTGACGGCCTTCCTCACCCGTTTCGACCGCGGCAATGTCATGGTCCTTGGCGCAGTCTTCAACGCCGTCGGCTTCGGCCTCATCGCCCTGGCCGTGACGCTTTGGCAATTCGCCCTCACCATCGTGGTTTGGACGCTCGGCGAGATCATGGCCGCTCCCTACAGCCAAGCCATCGTCTCCGATCTCGCTCCGACCAGGCTCCGCGCACGCTACATGGGCGTCTTCACCATGAGCATTTCCAGCGCCATCATGTTCGCCGCGCCCCTCGGCGGCGCGATCCTCACCAACGAGAATCTCGGTGGTCGATACCTGTGGTCCGGCGCCGCAGTCGTCGCCATGATCTCGGCGGCCCTCTTCTTCAGCGTTCGCCGCCACATCACGCAGAAACACGATTGACGCCGCGCCCACACGCTGGACGAGCCCATTCCATCTTCAACTGCCGTTGAGCCAAGCAGTCAAGCCGAAACATAAGTCGCAACTCGGCGAGCCTCGAAGAAGACGCACGGCCCTTTGGTGCCGAGCCCAAAAAGAGAAGGCCACCCTAAGGTGGCCTTCTCCTTCATCTTTGATGCAATCAAGCTAAGGGCTTAGTAGCGGTCTCGCCCTCGGCCGCCGCCGCCGCCGCCACCGCCGTAGCCGCCTCGACCGCCGCCGCCGCCGCCGCCGCCGCCGCCAGCGCGGGGCTGGCGGGGCTTGGCTTCATTTACGGTGAGAGCCCGGCCGCCATGCTCCTGGCCGTTCAAGGCCGCGATTGCCGCTTGAGCTTCCGAATCAGACTCCATCTCCACGAATCCGAATCCTTTGCTCTGGCCCGTATTCCGGTCCATGATGACTTCCGCACTCTGCACGGTTCCGTGTGCCGCCAGCATGGACTCCAAGTCCGAGCTGCTGACATCGTAGCTAAGGTTCCCGACATACAACTTTTTGCCCATCGTACTTCTCCTGTCGATGGCGTTCTTGACCCACTGCTTTTACTTTCAGGGTCGTCTGTGAAAGGAGCCGACATTTCGGCCCAGCAAGGTAGGAGCACGATCCAGGCAATGCGATCCGGACTTAAACCCAAGCACTCAGACACGCGCCTCGCTCGACGAACCAACCATCGAGAAGTATAAGCCTGATCTCACCACGTGTAAACCCCCTCAATTGGCGGAATCGCCAACAATCCCGGGATGCGGGCGCGGACGGCAAAATCGGCCCCTGAGGGGCCAAAAACCCGGATTTCCGACAATTTCCTTGCCAGATCGACGGCTCAGCGCGGCGTGCCCCCCATCTCGGAAGAAAGGGGGGGGAGACTACCGTGCAGTGGATTCCCACCCTTTGCTTCGCAAAGGATGGGGCACACACTCAAACGTGAAATGCTATAACCCGGAGCACCGCGGGCAGGCGTTCCGCCGTTTTCTGGCTGGCGGTCACCGCGTCGTCCCCGGCCGAGTTCTATTTGATTGATTACTGTGGCTACGCCTTCCCGCATGATCTGACTCCCCATCACTATGAGTTGCTTTGTCTGCTGGCCCGGATCGGCCTGATCGTGCTCGTGCTTTTTCTTGCCCTTCTGTACGAGGCGGCCAAGGTCCAGATAGTGAACCGCCTCGCGCAACACAGCCGTTTCCTGAATGCGGTGGTTGAGTCCGTCGCCCATCCGTTCCTGGTGATCGATGCGAACGACCGCTCGATTCGCTTGGCAAACACGGCGCCCCGGCGTCTTCTTTGGGCTGTTGATTATCCAGCTACCGGCTGCGTCTGGTCCGGAACAACCCACCGGGAGGGGTCCATGA
>JAUVGW010000114.1 GCA_030593565.1 Phycisphaerae bacterium
TGACCTGCCGCTGGGCCGCAACGTTGACGAGGCGATCCGAATGCTCGACGCGCTACAGTTCCACGAGAAGCACGGCGAGGTCTGCCCGGCCAACTGGAAGCCCGGCGACGACGCCATGAAACCGACGGGCGACGGCGTGGCGGCATATCTGGCCAAACACGGGAAGTAGGAACGCAATCGATGGGCTGCCTGGGTTGCCTGCGCCGTAGCGGACGCCGTTCCGGAGGGGAGGGCGCCCCGCGGCGCAGGCGATCCATCTTGCGATTCTCACATCGAACGGAGGAATGACACATGACGATCGAGGAAGCGATCCAGACAGCGATTCAGTATGAAGCCGAGGTCCGAGACACCTACCGTGACGCGGCCACACGCATGACAGACCCTACGGGAAAACGCGTGTGCGATGTGATGGGTAACGAGGAGCAGGAGCATCTCGACTACCTGACCGCTCGGTTGGTCGAGTGGCGCGACACGGGCAAGATCCAGGCGGCCGCATTGAAAACGGCGGTGCCTTCGTGCGAGGTGATCGCCGACGCGGCAGCCAACGTATCGTGCGGAATGTCTGACGTGGACCGTGCCGCGGAGAGGGAAATGCTCTCCAAGGCACTGGAGGCCGAACGCAAGACGAGCAGCTTCTACCGACAAATGGTTGCGGATCTGCCGCCGGAAGGACGCCAATTGTTCGAGCGTTTCGTCGAGATCGAAGAAGGGCATGTTGCGATGGTGCAAGCCGAAATAGACTCACTGACTGGCACGGGCGCGTGGTTCGATGTGCTGGAGGTGAAGCTCTAGCAGCCCGTGGCAAAAGTCGGCGGTGTCCATGAACTGTCGCGGCAGATCCCCGTGTCGGCCGTAGGATACGAAAAAACGGCAGCTCTTGGGTTCGGCCGACCGGGGGGTCTGCCGCTACATGACTTCTGCCACGGGCTGCTAGCGCCCAGCGCTAGGTGTAAATGGGAGAATGGAAATGGATCTGAGTACGGTCGACAAAATCATCGATTTCGCTATCACGCAGGAAGAGAAGGCGGCCGAGTTCTATACCGACCTGGCTAACCGCATGGACCGCGCGCACATGAAACAGGCGTTTCTCGATTATGCGGAGGAGGAGCGAGGACACAAAGCCAAGCTGCTCGTGGTCAAGGCCGGCAATACCTCCCTGCTGTCGGAGCAGCGAGTGCAGGACTTGAAGGTCGGCGATTATCTGAAAGAAGCCAAGCCCTCTTCCGGCCTCAACTATCAAGAGGCGCTGATCCTGGCCATGAAGGCCGAGAAGGCCGCATTCAGGCTGTATCAGGACCTGGCTTCGGCCACGGATGATGCCGGCCTGAAGGCAGTCTTGCTGGGACTGGCCCAGGAGGAAGCCAAACACAAATTGCGGTTTGAGGTGGAGTATGATGAGGACATCCTGAGGGAGAACTAAGTGTGCCGCCACTCGAAAACAGGCGGGCCGCAATGGACGGATGATGCATCGGGGCCCCGCGGCGACTTCGTCGCATGCGAACGGTAGATGAAATGGCATCGCGCAAGTAACAGAGAGGCTATCCGTTGACGGTAAAAAGCAAACTCAATGCGGTCGTCGGGCAAAAAGCAGAGCTTGCCCCGGGATTGATCGTGTTGCGTGTCGTCCCGGACGGCTGGGAACTACCTGGCTTCACGCCAGGCCAGTTTACCGTGCTGGGACTGCCCGGTTCGGCGCCTCGCTGCGCGACGTCGGACCCAGATGAGGAAACGGTTGATCCGGACAAGCTGATCCGGCGGGCTTATTCGATTTCCTCGTCCTCGGTCGCACGCGAGTACATGGAGTTCTATGTTGCCTTGGTGCGCTCCGGCGAACTTACGCCGCGGCTGTTCAACCTGAACATCGGGGACCGTTTGTGGCTGTCTCCGAAGTGCACCGGTTTCTTTACGCTCGATGAGGTGCCGTCGGATAACGATGTCGTCCTGATTGCGACCGGAACGGGACTAGCGCCTTACGTGAGCATGGTGCGGTCCTGTTTGACGCATGAGACCAGCCGACGCTTGGCGATCATCCATGGCGCCCGCCATTCGTGGGATCTTGGCTACCAGGCGGAACTTATATCCCTGCAACGAGTTTCCCCCGCCTTTACTTACATCCCGATCATCAGTCGCCCAAAGGAAGAGCCTGTCCCCTGGGGTGGTCGGGCCGGTTACGTTCAGGACGTCTGGAAGAATGGGACGCTTGAGGAAGCGTGGGGCGCGAGACCGAAACCGAATGACACCCACCTCTTCCTGTGTGGTAATCCGTCGATGATCGAGGTCATGGAGGCGGTCGTCCAGAAAGAAGGTTTCCAGGAGCATACGCGAAAGTCTCCCGGGCAGTATCACGTGGAGCGATATTGGTAGTTGTGGGCGATCAACGGGCCGATTTGGGGCGCCTCCTTCGGGAGAACGGGAACAAGTGAACCATGGAAGATCGACTGGTCGAGTTCATCGGGCATTACCACCCTGTTATGCAGGCGCTGATCGCCACGCTGTTCACGTGGTTCATCACCGCTGCGGGTGCGTCGCCGGTGTTGTTCACGAAGAAGTTCAACCAGAAGAGCATGGACGGCATGCTGGGGTTGGCGGCCGGCGTCATGATCGCCGCCAGCTACTGGTCGCTGCTTGCGCCGGCAATCGAGATGTCGGGTGGCGACTGGAAGCCGGCCACGATAGGCTTCCTGGCCGGCGGTCTGTTCCTCTACCTCATGGACAAAATCCTCCCGCACCTTCACATCGGACTGGCCACCAGCGAGGCGGAGGGCATCAAGACATCCTGGCACCGCAGCACGCTTCTTGTGCTGGCGATAACGCTGCATAACATACCGGAAGGGCTGGCAGTAGGCGTCGCGTTCGGTGCGGTGGCTCATGCGGCGGATGCCGGCATGGCACGGGAGATGATGCTCGGCGCTGTGGCCTTGGCGATCGGGATTGGTCTTCAGAACTTCCCCGAGGGTCTGGCCGTGGCCATGCCGCTGCGCCGCGAGGGGGTTGGCCGCTTCAAGGCGTTCATGTTGGGCCAGGCGTCCGGCGTGGTCGAGCCCATCGCGGGCGTCCTGGGAGCTTGGCTCGTGCTCTCGATGGAGGCGATTCTTCCATACGGCCTGGCCTTCGCAGCCGGGGCGATGATCTTCGTAGTCGTCGAGGAGCTCATACCCGAGTCACAGAGGGAAGGAAACACGGACTTTGCCACGGTGGGTGCGATGGTCGGCTTTGCCATCATGATGACGTTGGATGTGGGCTTGGGATGAAGTTGACAGCGTATTCCGTCACGAGTCTGTGCGATGACATCCGGTGGCACAGCAAGCGCTGGGTATCCAGGTAGAAGAATGTTTACAAAGCAGTTCGAGAGAAGAGTGTATCTTGCCCTTGGCGTGCTTGTGTTTGCGATTGCGTTGGGCGGTTCGTTTGGTGTCTATGTGCTGTGGCCTTCCAATCGGGAGGCGGGATACGAACCGAAGCAGCCGATTCCCTATAGTCACAAACTTCATGCCGGCGAACTGAAGATTGACTGTCTATATTGTCATGCGGAGGCCGAGAAAGGCCCGCACGCCACAATCCCATCCGTCGCAACATGCATGAAGTGCCACGAGCAGGTTCAGACAAAGGACAAGGACGGAAACTTGACGGAGGGCACGAAGACCTTGCTGGACCATTGGGAGAAAAAGGAGCCCATCGTCTGGAACAAGGTCCACGATCTGGCGGATTTTGTCTACTTCGACCACAGCCGTCACATGGCCGCGGATCTGACTTGCCAGGAATGTCACGGCCCCGTCGAGACCTTCGAGCACATGCGACGCGAATACGGCATGAAGATGAGCTGGTGCCTGGATTGCCACAGAGAGGAACTGTCGGAGGATGATCCCGCACGGCAGCGGGGACTGGAGACTCGTGGCCCCATCCATTGCACGGCATGCCACCGGTAACGGACGATTACTATGAGCGAGCATCACGGCACACACCATCACAGCCACGAGGCGATGCGACTTCTGAAGGAGGCCGCACTGCCCACCCATATCGAGAACTTTGCCGTGCCGAACGGCATGACTCGCCGGGGGATGCTCAAGGCATTGATGGGGGCTTCAGCGGCATTGGCACTGGGCGTGCCGGGGTGCGAGCGGAAGCCCAAACGCAAGATCGTCAGCCGGGTCGTCGGCCCCGAGTATCAGAAGCCCGGCAAGGCGATCTACTACTCCTCGACCTGGACCGAGGGCACCTGTCCCTACGGCCTGATCATCAAGGCGGTCGATGGTCGCCCCATCAAGATCGAGGGGAATCCCGAACATCCGATCAACAAGGGGGCCTCCTCCTCGGCGATGCAGGCGTCGATCCTGTCGCTTTACGATCCGGATCGTTTGCGTGCCCCGCAACGAGGCGGAGAATCCGTTTCCTGGGAAGCGGCCGACAGCGAGATCGTGGCCGCGATTCAACGGGCAACGTCCGTCGTGCTGATCACGCGGTCGTCGCTTGGGCCGTCGGAACGGGCAATCATCGACGAGTTCCGGCGCGTCTGCCCACAGGTCCGCCATTTCGTCCACGAAACCATCCACGACACGCCGCGCCGCACCGCGTGGAAGAAGATATACGGGACGGACGGCGAGGTGCTCCCGCGGTTCGACAAGGCGCGGATTATCGTCAGCCTCGATGCCGATATTCTCGGCACGGATGGGGCCGTCCTGGAGAACATCCGGACGTTTTCCGAAGGGCGCAGGCTCGACGACGCCACACACAAGCAAGCGCAAATCAGCCGCCTATACACCCTCGAATCGACGATGACCTTGACTGGCTCGAACGCTGACTGCCGTGTTCGGTTACGCCCGTCGCAGATGGGCGGCGTCGTAACGGCGTTGCGCCTGGCCGCCGCCGGCGACGATCATGCGATGCACGACATGGCGGCAAAGCACGGTCTTCCACGCGACACGCTTGTTGAACTCGTTAAGGATTTACACGCGAATCGCGGAGAGTCGCTTGTGGTCGCCGGACCGCATCTGCCCGCGTCTGTTCACGCGAATGTGGCGATGTTGAATGACGAGCTCGGGACGCCGGGGCACACCCTCGGATGGAACCCGACGCCGGCCACGCTGCCAGTCACCGATCCCGGCGAAGTCGAAGCTGTGCTTGGACAGGGCGCGGATGTCGTCATCTGTCTCGGCGTGAATCCGGTGTACGACTGGCCCGGTGGGAACTTCACGGACTTGCTCGGCAAGTCGGGATTGTCGATCGGACACGGCCTGTGTTCCGACGAAACGAGTTCGGCCTGTTCAATCTCACTCCCGAGCAGCCACACTCTCGAATCCTGGAATGACGCCGAGCCGCGAACCGGGCTGAGAACACTTTGCCAGCCGGTCATCGCTCCGCTATTCGACGCGCGCCAGGAGGCGGAGTCGCTCCTCGTGTGGACGAGATCGCTTGCGGGCGGGAAGGCAGAAACCGGCGAGCAAGAAGACTGGCACGGATACGTGCGGCAGCGATGGCAAGCTCAACTTGTCGCGGAAGGCAACAGCCGGAACGCCGTCCTCGCGTGGGAAGACGCGCTGCGAACCGGCGGCCGTATTCGACCAAATTCCGTAGCGTTCCCATCACTCGACCGCCGCGTCGCGGAGGCAATGGTCGCCACGACGCCATCGGGTGATGGTGATTACGAATTGGTGATCCTCCCGCACCCCACAATCTTGGACGGGCGTTTTGCCAACAACGGATGGCTACAGGAGCTTCCCGATCCCGTCACCAAAGTTGTCTGGGACAATGTCGCGACGATCAGCCCGGAGACCGCCCGGAAGCTCGGCGCCGCCGAGGGCGACGTCATCGCTATCACCGTCGGCGGCAACTCTGTCGATTTGCCTGTTCTGATTCAGGCCGGCGCGACGGATGGTGTCGTCGCAACCACGCTCGGCCACGGCCGCACACGGGGCGGTACGGTGTGTGTCGAGGCTGCGGGCACGAACGCAGCGCCACTCCTCGGCCGGTCTGATCCAGCCGTTCCGCGCGTCGCGGTCGGCATCGGCATTCGCAAGACGGGTGATCACCGCAAGCCTGTGCGGACACAGAAGGAATCCTCGATGCACGGCCGTCCGATCGCGTTGGACGGCACGCTCGACGAGTACCGCCACGATGCGGCGTTTGTGAAACACCGGCGCCATCTCCCCGCGCCCGCCGACCTGTACGAGCCCTATGACTATTCGAAGGGGCACAAGTGGGCCATGGCCATCGATCTCGGCGCGTGCGTCGGGTGCAGCGCCTGCGTCACCGCCTGCCAGGCCGAGAACAACATCCCGATCGTTGGGAAGGAGCAGTGCGACGCCGGGCGCGAGATGCACTGGATGCGCATCGACCGCTATCAGGACGGCACACCCGATGATCTGAAGATCCATCATCAGCCGATGTTATGCCAGCACTGCGACAACGCGCCTTGCGAATCGGTCTGCCCGGTGAATGCGACGTCGCACAGCCCCGAGGGGCTGAATGAGATGACGTACAACCGTTGCGTCGGCACGCGATACTGTTCCAACAACTGCCCATACAAGGTGCGACGGTTCAACTTCCTGCGTTACCACGGCGCGCGGCTGCGCGATCCCGTGCAGGAGCTGGCGTTCAATCCGCAAGTAACCGTGCGCGGCATCGGCGTGATGGAGAAATGCACGTTCTGCGTACAACGCATCAACGACGCGAAATACAAGGCACTCAATCGGGAGGAGATACTCCGCGACGGCACTATCCAGACGGCCTGCGAGCAGGCCTGTCCGGCCCAGGCCATTGTGTTCGGCGACGCCAACGATCCGGACAGCCGGGTGGCTCGGCTGAGAGCATCCCAAAGGTCCTACCATGTCCTGGAGGAGCTGAATGTGAAGCCGAACGTGACGTACCTGGCCCGTGTGCGAAACCGCGCGTCGGGCGACCACGATGTCGGCGGTCACGACGATGGGGGGCATGAAGCATGAGCGCAACTCAGTGTGCGGTTCCCCCGACGCCCGCCATCACCCCGGACCTCGCGCTACGGCGGCTGGACGACGACATTTTTCGCCCGATGGAATCGTTCCCGACGCGGCGGTGGTGGTTTGCCATCTCGATCACCGGCGCGCTCGCCACGCTGTTCGTCGTCTGCGTCGGCGTCACAATCACGCAGGGCATCGGAACCTGGGGCAACAACATCCCCGTGGGCTGGGGGTGGGCGATCGTCAACTTCGTTTTCTGGATCGGAATCGGACACGCCGGCACGCTCATTTCCGCGATTCTGTTCCTGCTCCGCCAGAAATGGCGCACCGGCATTGCACGGTTCGCCGAGGCCATGACGATTTTCGCCGTCATTTGCGCGATGCAGTTCCCCCTGATCCACACCGGTCGGCCGTGGCTGGCAATGTTCTGGCTGATCCCGTACCCGAATGACCAGAGCCTCTACCAGAACTTCCGATCACCACTTGAATGGGACGTCTTCGCCGTGGGCACCTACGGTCTGGTCTCGCTGATGTTCTGGTACACCGGTCTGATTCCGGACCTGGCCATCGCCCGTGAGCGGGCGGTCCACCCGTTTCGCAAGTTCGCCTACGGCCTCCTGAGCCTCGGCTGGCGAGGCAGCCACAAGGCTTGGAACCACTACGAGAAGGCATACCTGCTGTTCGCGGCGCTCTCAACGCCGCTGGTGTTGTCGGTCCACAGCATCGTCTCGTTCGACTTCGCCGTCTCGCATATTCCCGGCTGGCACACGACGATTTTCCCGCCGTACTTCGTCGCCGGGGCGATCTTCAGTGGGTTCGCCATGGTGGCCACGCTGATCATCATCATGCGCAAGATGTTCCGGCTCGAACACATCGTGACTATCGAACACCTCTCCGCGATGAACAAGATCATCATCGCGACGTCCCTGATGGTCGGATATGCCTACGCCGTGGAGCTGTTCATGGCATGGTACGGCGGCGTCGCCGCCGAGCGATACGCCTTCATGAACCGAGCCATGGGGCCGTATGCCTGGGCATACTGGACGATGGTGATATGCAATGTGGTTGTGCCGCAACTGTTGTGGTTCCGCAAGATTCGCCGCTCCGTAGTCCTGATGTACCCGGTCGTTATACTGGTCAACGTCGGCATGTGGTTTGAGCGGTTTGTCATCGTCGTGACGAGCCTGCACCGCGATTACCTGCCGACGAGTTGGGACATGTTCTCGCCCACGTGGGTTGATATTGGGTTGTTCGTCGGCTCCATCGGTTTGTTCTTGACGCTGATGCTTCTGTTCTGTCGATTCCTGCCGACGATCGCCACCGCGGAATTGAAAGCCGTCATGCCGGGGTCGCAGCCGTCGCATGGAGTGAATCATGCTTGATGCAAACGCAAAAACCGTCGGCATGGTCGGGCTGTATGACAACGTCGATGCCCTCGTTCAGGCCGCGGCGACCGTCCGGGACGCCGGCCACAAGAACTGGGACTGTCACACCCCATACCCCGTACACGGTCTCGAGAAAGCGATGGGCATCAAGCCGTCGCCGGTACCCACGGTCATTTTGACGGCCGGCCTTGTCGGCCTGATCGTGGCCATCGCTTTGACCGGCGGCCTCAGCGCAATTCACTACCCGATTCGCATCGGCGGCAAGGCGCTGCTCAGTTGGCAGGCATTCGTTCCGATCTATTTCGAGTTATTTGTGTTGTTTGCCGCGCTGGCGGCGATGGCCTCCGTCATCTTCTTCTGCAAGCTCGGCCGCTGGCATTCGCCCCTACACGACTCGGGCATCATGAAGGAGATCACCTGCGATCGCTTCGCGATCGTGTTCGAAACGCGGGACGGAGACGAATCGCACGAGGACATCCGCGCGATGCTTGAAGAAACAGGTTGCCGCGATATCCGACCTCTGCTGGAACAGGAGGACGAGGACAACTCGATCATATAGCCATGAAAAGCCTCGCCGACATCATCCAAGCCGTCGCTCCCAAGTGGTCCCCCACGATGTACAAGGCCACACTCGTGAGCTTCATCGTCCTGGCGTTTGTCTTGCCATTGGCCGTCGTAGCATTGCCCTTCGTCGAGTTCTTCAACGGCATGGCCGCCCAGCCCAAGGCCAAAACGCAGATGATGACCGGTCGCACGTACGAACAGGAACAACCCGTCGAAAGACCACCGGTACCGGGCACAATGCCGTGCGGATACCTGCCGTACGCTTTCCAGGACGTGGGCAACAAGATCGAGGACGCCAAGGCGGTCGGAGAGAAACTTGCCAACCCCATCCCGCTCAATCTCGACCGCCTCCATCGCGGGCGGAAGCTCTACGACATCTACTGCATCACCTGCCACGGAAAGCAGGGCATGGGTGACGGCCCGGTGACCGGGCCGGATCGATTCCCGGCGCCGCCGTCGCTGCACACAGACCAGGCACGTGGATACAAGGACGGCACCATCTTCCACATCATCACGAAGGGCGTCGAGAAGATGCCTTCCTACGCCGACAAGATCGACCCGGAGGATCGCTGGAAGGTCGTGCACTACCTGCGAGCGTTACAGCGAGCCGGGAATCCCACAGCGGAGGACTTGGGCAAATGAACACCGAGCACGCCGCCTCCAAGGCCGGCCTCGCCGGCGCCCCTGCTCCCAGCCCGACGTTGGTTCGCCTTGCCGGGATACTGACGCTGTTGGGGATTGCGCTCAGCGTGCCCGCACTGCTGGGGGAAGCTGATCGCACCCGGTTTGGATTCGCTTATCTGTGGAGCTTCGTCGGCCTGTGGTCGGTCGTCCTCGGCAGTTTGTTTTTCGTGGGATTGCAGCACCTGACCGGCTCGATCTGGTCCGTCGTCATCAGACGCACGGCCGAGATGCTGGCGGGTTCGATGTGGTTGGTCGCCCTGCTATTCCTGCCCCTGTTGCTGTTCGGCATCTTCTTCGATCAGTTCCACCTGTTTCCTTGGGTGGATGAATCCAACGTCGCCGGCAGCCACCTGCTTCAGGAGAAGCAGCCCTACTTGAACGCGACGTTCTTCACCGTGCGAGCGGCAGTGTTCTTCGCAGCCTGGATCGCGTTCGCCGCATACTTCGTTCGCACGTCGCTCGAGATGGACCATGGCCGCGCCCCCGCGGATGCCGGAGGAGCCTTGCGCAGGGCCGCTGGGCCATTCACGCTCATCTTCGCGCTCACCGCCACCTTTGCGGGGATCGACTGGATCATGAGCCTGGATCCCTATTGGTTCAGCACCATCTTCGGCGTCTACATCTTCTCCGGCATGGTCGTTGCGTCCTTGGCGGCCATCACGATCGCCGTCGTTTGTCTGCGAGAATCCGGCCGACTTCGGCGGGACGTGGTCACGGACGATCACCTATACAGCCTCGGCGTGCTGATGTTCGTGTTCGTCTGCTTCTGGGCCTACATCGCGTTCAGCCAATACATGTTGATCTGGTACGCCAACATGCCGGAAGAAACCGCCTATCTGCACAACAGACTTCAAGGCAATTGGTTAGCTGTCAGCATCGCGCTTGCCCTTGTGCGCTTCGTCGTGCCGTTCTTCGCCTTGTTGTCTCGCCGCGCCAAGATGAATCCCCGGATCCTGTTCTGGGTTTCCATCTGGCTGCTGGCGGGCCAGCTCCTGGATCTGTATTGGCTCATCATGCCGGAACTTCACGACCATCATCCCGTGCTGGGTTGGCAGGAACTCGGTCCCCCCTTGTTGATGACCGGTGCGTTATTGTGGTACGTATCTCGTTTTCTCGCGCGGCACGCGCCCATGGCCATCGGGGACCCGCTGCTGGATCAGTCACTGAGCTTCCGTCTATAGGAGGTTGCGACCATGCGAACGACACTTTGCATTCACGCTTGTCTCGGCATGATCCTCACCGTCACATCGTTCTGTGCCGGGCAGGACCAAGTGGAGCCGATCCGCGTCGGCATCGAGGAACACCTGGGCGAAACACTGGACCTGGACACCCTGTCCTTCATTGACGAAGACGGCCAGCCCGTCTCGCTGAAGCCACTGTTCGACAAGCCCGTCGTGTTGACGCTGGTCTATTATCGTTGTCCCGGCATCTGCACGCCGCTGCTTCAGGAACTCACCAGGGTGATGGACTTGTGTGACCTCGTCCCCGGCGAGGACTACCGCCTCCTCACCATCAGCTTCGATCCCAAGGAGACGCCGAAGCTCGCGAGGAACAAGCAGCGAAACATGTTGGCCACGCTGACGAAAAAGTCCGTTTCGCCGGAAGACTGGCGATTCTTCACCGGCGACGAGGAAAACATCCGGGCCATCACCGAGGCCGTCGGCTTCCGCTATATCCCGGACAGAAACAAGGTGGACTTCGTGCATGCGGCCACGATCATGTTTCTGGCCACGGACGGGAAGATCGCACGCTATCTAAACGGCACGCAGTTCAACCCGGCCGACCTGAAGCTGGCCGTGATAGACGCGTCCGAAGGCCGAGCCCGTTCCTTCATGCAGCGAATTCAGAAGCTGTGTTATAGCTATGATCCCGAGGGACGTTCTTACGTCCTGAAGGTTAATCGAATCATCCTGGGTGCGACCTTCGTCTTTGCGATCGGCTTCGGCGCGTTTCTGTTGTTCAAAGGTGGCAGCGGCAGACGCCCCGGCGGCCGACGCCTCGCCGACGAACACCCCAGCAGCCAAACCACGGGGGATGCGTCATGACCACCGCGGCTGTCCCACTCACACCGGCCGTGCCGGACTACCTCCGAGCCAAACAGGGCCTCCTCGCCTGGCTGACGACGACCGACCACAAACGCATCGGCATCATGTACATGATCGGGATGCTGGTCTTCTTCCTCTTTGCAGCCTGCATGGCCATCATCTTCCGCCTTGAGCTGTACTCCCCGGGACAGCAGCTCGTTGAGAACGACGTCTATAACCGGCTTCTCACTCTGCACGGCGTGGCGATGATCTTCCTGTTCATCATCCCCGGTATCCCCGCAGTGTTCGGGAACTTCTTCCTGCCGATCATGATCGGCGCGGAGGACGTGGCCTTCCCGAGACTGAACCTGCTCTCGTGGTACTGCTATCTCATCGGGGGACTGTTGGCCCTGGTTGCCGTCATGACGGGTGGGCCGGATACGGGTTGGACATTCTACGTCCCCTACAGCATGAGCACCGAACACAACGTGCTCATCCCGATGGCCGCCGCGTTCATCCTCGGCTGGTCCTCCATCCTCACTGGACTCAACTTCGTCACGACCGTCCACCGCATGCGCAGCAAGGAGATGGGCTGGTTTCAGATGCCGCTGTTCATTTGGAGCCTGTACGCCACCGGCTGGGTTCAGCTCCTCGCTACGCCGGTCGTCGGGATCACACTTGTGCTCGTTCTGCTCGACAAGTACGTCGGCGTGGCGATCTTCAACCCGGCCAGCGGCGGCGACCCGATCCTCTACCAGCACATGTTCTGGATCTACTCGCACCCGGCCGTCTACATCATGATCTTGCCCGCCATGGGCGTGGTCTCCGAGATCATCCCGACCTTTTCGAGGAAGACGATCTTCGGCTACAAGTTCATCGCATTCTCCTCCATCGCGATCGCGTCCATCGGTTCGCTCGTGTGGGCGCACCACATGTTCACGTCCGGCATGGCGGATGTGGCCCGTATCGTCTTCTCCTTCCTCACGTTCTTCGTCGCCGTGCCCAGTGCCGTCAAGGTCTTCAACTGGCTGGCGACCATGTACAAAGGTTCAATCTACCTCGGCCCTCCCATGGTCTGGGCGCTGACGTTCATCTTCCTTTTCAGCATCGGCGGCCTCACCGGCCTGATCAACGGAGCCCTATCGCTGGATCTTCACATCCACGACACGTCCTTCGTCGTCGCGCACTTCCACTACACCATGTTCGGCGGCACGATCGTGATCTTCTTCGCCGCGATGCACTACTGGTGGCCGAAGATGTTCGGCAGGCTATACAATATGCGGTCTGCCTATGTCGCTGCGGGTTTGTTTTTCATCGGTTTCAATTTGACCTATTTCCCGTTGTTCATAGCGGGGATGCGGGGCATGCCCAGACGCTACGCCGACTACCTGCCGGAGTATCTGGTATATCATCGGTTGTCGACGATCGGCTCGTGGATCCTCGTGAGCTCGATACTCCTGATGTTGGGGAACCTGTTGCACTCTCTGTTCAAGGGACGCCGGGCGGAAGACAATCCCTGGGGCGGCGCCACGCTCGAGTGGCAAACCCAGACCCCGCCGCCTGTGTTGAATTTCAACGGGGAGCCCGATCTGAGCCGCGGCCCCTACGAATACCCGACCGAGGTTGAAGCATGAGCAGCAACACCGCGGCATCTGTGGTCGACGCGCCGGAAGCGTCTCACGGCGGACACCACGATCCCGTCGCGAACAAGATCGGCATGTGGCTCTTCCTGTTCACCGAGGTTCTGCTCTTCGGAGCGCTGTTCATTGCTTTCGCGGTCTACCTCAGCATCTATCGCTGGGATTTTCAGGAGGCGTCCGCCCATCTGGACATGCCGATCGGCGCGGCGAACACCGCCATTCTACTGACGAGCAGCCTGACCATGGCGCTGGCCATTGCTGCGCTATCCCGTGCGAACAAGAAACTCGCGTTGCACCTTCTGGTCGTCACGCTGCTGCTCGCGGCAGCCTTTCTCGTCCTCAAGTCGTTCGAGTGGGGACACAAGTTCTCACACGATCTCTATCCCCGGTCGGCGACTATGGAACTCAAGGCCGAAGGCGAGCAGGTTTTCTATGGTCTGTATTTCACTATGACGGGCCTGCATGCCTTGCACGTCCTTCTCGGCGGGGCCGCGATCCTGTTCGCCATGGGCCTCATCTGGAAGGACCGGATTCGCCCCGATCGCATTTCCTTCCTGGAAAACGTCGGGCTCTACTGGCACCTGGTCGACCTCGTTTGGATTTTCCTGTTTCCGCTGTTCTACTTGATTGGGTGAGGACGCGCGCAATGACACAACACGAAAGCGAACATGCCGATCATCACGTCGTGCCGTACGGGCTGTATGTGCGCGTATGGGCCGCGCTATTGCTGCTCACAGCGATCACAGTCACCGCTTCCACCCTCGACATGAAGCATGTCACCGTACTCACCGCCATGGTCATCGCCGTCTCAAAGGCCCTGCTCGTGCTCTTGTACTTCATGCATATTCGATTCGAGAAACGCATCTACGTCTGGATGATTCTGACGGTTCTTGGCGCCTACGGCGTGTTCATCGGCTTGACCTTTACGGACTATTGGTACAGGTGATCGGCGATGCTACTGGCAATGTCTGATATCACGCGTGAAGTGGACCGGGCGTTCCTGCTCATCGGCGGTGTGAGCCTGGCCTTGCTTCTGGGAATAACCATCGCGATGGTGGCGATCGCCATCCGCTTCCGCCGAGGCCGCGTCAAGACGACCACCCAATTCGAAGGCCACAAGTGGCTCGAGATTACCTGGATCGTGGTCCCCACCATCATTGTCACATGGATGTTCTTCGTCGGCTATCGGGGCTTCCTGATCATGCGCGAGGTGCCTGAAGATGCGATGGTCGTCCAAGTTACGGGCAGGCAGTGGATGTGGTCGTTTCACTATCCCGAGGAGAAGATCGACACGGCGGAGATGGCCGTCCCCGTGAACACGCCGGTCAAGGTCGAACTCACCTCGCCGCGCAATGACGTGATTCACAGCTTCTACATTCCGGACTTCCGCGTCAAAGAAGACGTCGTGCCCGGTAAGGACACGTACTTGTGGTTTGAACCCGAGCGGGAGGGGACCTTCCACATCTTGTGCGCGGAGTTCTGCGGCAAAGACCATTCGCAAATGCTCGCGATGCTCAAGGTCCTCCCGCAGGCTGAATACGACCAATGGGTCAAGGACCAGCAGAACCGCAAGTACCAGCCGCTCGTATATGAGGCCTTCATTGATCCGAGGCACGAGACCTTCGGAAAGAACGGATTGAACATCGACGCGGTCACGCTCTATCAGACCTTCTGCAAGTCCTGCCACGGCGAAAACGGCGACGGTTCAGGATTGCCCGACTCGGCTCGCGACTTCAGGATCGCGGATCGGTGGAAGAAGAGCCCGAAGGCCACCGACATCTTCCGCACACTCACCGAGGGCATCGAAAACACACAGATGCGAGCCTATCCGAACCTCGCGCCGTGGGAACGTGTTGCGCTCGCTCACATCGTCCGGGCGTTCTTCAAGGGAGAACTGCCGAAGGATTCTCCCGAGGACTACGCGGCCCTCGT
>JAUVGW010000205.1 GCA_030593565.1 Phycisphaerae bacterium
GGCTCACCCGACTTTGACCACTCGGCCGGGTTGTATTTCTTCTCTCCGAATCCTTCAGGGCGATCGAGACGGAAATCGGCCTGGGCTAATACCGGTTGCGTGTCCAGTTTCGTCAGACTCAGGACCGTTGCGCCTTCTTGACCACGCTTCTTCCAGATTCGATCCACGCGCCGCGGCAGATAATCCTCCTTGCCATAGTACCAACGCGATTCCGTCCCGTTGGAATAGACGACGAAGATCACATGGCATTCCACATCGCCGATCTTCTGGCAGCCCTCGTACGTGGCCGACCGGCCGTTCCTCTCGTCGCTGAAAGGCGTGGGGTGCAGGTATTCCAACATGAACAGCCGTTCCGCTGGATCCAGCAGGCGATTCGCACGCGGCATCTTGCCGTGGAGGAATACCTCATTCTCGGTCTCAATTCGATATGCCTGCTTTCCATTCGTGGCAACAGTCAACGTCTGCTCGCGATCCGAACCAGACATTTTCACCTTGGCTTCGATGCGTAGTGCCTGCGCCTTCCTGGAATCGCGGAGTATCCGCCCCAGAAGGCTCTGCCGCCGCTGCCGGGCCTTGACGGTGCCGGTGATCTTCGGGATGCGGTCGGCGATGTCGCCGATGCCGTAATACTCGGCCTCGTAGGATACGGCCTTGACCGCCTTGGTCGCCTTGTCGACCCTTATCAGGATCTCCTTGACATCCGGCGAGTCCGACCGTCGGTTCATATCCTGGCCAATCGTTTGTGTCGGCGCAGCCGGGCTGCAGCATATCAGCGCCAGGATCGACCATGTGGTTTTCTTCATCAGCATAGTTTTTCCGTCTCAATTACGTCCTGATTCCACGCCTCGGCCCGCAGTTACCGCCGCCGCCCTGGCGGTCTGCTTGCCACGATCGGGCCGACGTGGTATCGGAACATCCTATATCCTCGGCTCGCCGGCCGAAATGCTCCCCCCGGAAAGCACCGTAACGCGCGGAGGCTTTTTCTCGCAGTTCCACCTTTCCAGTACCGCAGCGCCACATAGGCTCTCGACGAGGCGTTTTGGCTCATAGCCCCCCGGCGGAAGCGGGGGGCTATCGGATCATCCTGGCACGTCCATGAACCCCTCGCTCCCGCGAGGGGCTACTCGTCGTATTCACCGCACTTCATCCAGGCCGTGTGCGCGGCTTACAGTTCGCACAACAATGTAGGTGGCGTTGTTGTGTCAGCGCTGGACCGCTACCCATTAGAACGGGTCGAAATCCGGGACCATTCGCGCGGTTTGGCTGAATGGCCACCGGTCCGGTCGTGCCCGGCCGACAAGCCATGTACTGTTGGTCAGTCTCGATTTCATTACCGAGAATCTTCGGCCGGAATCTGCCACCGATAAACCACAAAGACCTGATCCGGCACCTCCGCGCGGGGATCGCCGACCGGTATCCGTTCCAGAATCTCGCCGGGGATGACGACGCCGGTCCTTTCGATATCGATCACGATGCCGGCCGCGGACGGCGGCAGGCTCCGCCATGCTGCACGAAAGCGATCTAGTGCCTCGGGCAGGTCGTCCCTTGGCGCGAAGAAGTACTTGCCCACTCGCAGGACATGATGAAAACCTAAGCGACCTTCTATCGCAATTTTCTGGGTTTGCTGGAATTCGGTCGGCGTGATCGGTCCGTACAGTAGCGCGTAGATGTACGGCTGGTTCGAATAGTTCGTCACCAAGACGAAATCGGCATCGTCGGCGTGACGCGCAACGCACTGCATCGCCTGCACAAGGCCCGCCTGATACCCGGGCCTGCACAGATGCGGGAATTCACGGTAATAGGCATCCGCAAAATGCGCCAGATTGGCCCCGACCAGGACGGTCACGAGCGTGACGATCGGGCGATGGGCTCGCGTCGGCAGCGAGCGAAGGCGTTCAATCAGCCAATGTCCGCCTATGCCGACAATGACGGGATATAGCACCATGCCGCCGATGGTCCGCATCGGATGGGGGTTCCAATCACCGCAGATGGCGGCGGGAATCGAGTAGATCGCAAGCCAGGCGACGAGCAACCGCGACCAGGCATAGCGTTTCCATGTGCCGATGACGCGGACGAGGCCGACCAGGAATACGGGCGCAAAGACTGCCAGGTGCAGGCCGACCTTCGGAATCGACGCGCCGGACATTTCATCCGCCTGGATGTACCAGTATCGCGGGTCGAGATTCGCGGCGATGTTTTTGACGAGTGCCCACGCGATCTCCGCAGCCGGCGCGTCGCGATGAAACAACAGTGTCGCCCGTGATCGGGCGGCGAGGTATTCCGGGTGGCTGATGACCGTGACGATCAACGGCAGCGCACCGATGAACAGGCCGCCGGCCGCTGCGGCCAATGCCTTGCGGGCGGCCGTGCTCCGGAACAATGTGAGCAAATGCCGTCGATAGACCACCGCCAGCACGAGACAGAACAGCGGTGTGAACAACCGGGTGGCGGGATAGGCCCAGGTATGAAAGGCGAGCATCAAGCCCGCCGCGAACGCCCAGGCTGTGGTCGCGCGTCCGCTGTGGCACCGGCGTCTCGCCGGTGGGCTCGCAGGCGTCCCGCCTGTGCCACAAGCACCACCCGGCAACAGGCCCGATCGCTGCAGCGCCAACATGGCAAAGGTCAGCAGGAACGGCGTGAAACCGGATTCATGTGCGGTGCGCGTCAACGCGACGTGCCAGGGGTCCATCGCCAGCACAGCCGCGGCCAGCAGCGAGATCGTCTCGTTGACCTGTCGCCGGAGCCAGGCATACAGCAGAAAAACGGTCAACACGCCCAGGATGGCGCCCGGGAGCCGCATCGCGAGGGCAGTCGGTCCGAGGAGGGCGACGAACGGAATGGTCAGATAGGTCGTGAGCGCGGCGGTGAAATCGCCCGGTCCGAAGCTTTCCAGGAACAAGGGCCACGATTGGCCCCAACGATCCGAGCCGGTTTCAAGAATCGCCCAGGCGTCGTAGCCGCGGGATGCCTCGTCCTGATTCAGCGGCGGTGGGACGGAGCCAAGGCCGGGCAAACGCAGGACGGCCGCCAGGACCAGCACGGCCGGCAGCATCCATCCGGCATGTTTGTTGTCGGCACCGATCGTCGCGCACATGTCCACGATGATACACTGCCAACGCGCCCGCCGCATGATGTCGCCCGGCCGGCGAGCCGGCTCCGCAGGGCAATCGCAAGAATCGTACGGAAGCCCCCCGCCCAGATGCCACTGGGTTTACGAGCCTGTTTGAGAAGCCCGATCAGAGCCGCCTTCTGTGAAGGCGGTGTGCCGTGGCGTTTGGAGGACACCGCCTTCACAGAAGGCGGCTCTGATCGGTTTCGTGCCTGTCAAACCCCCTTCAACAGACTCGCAGCTCATGCGCGAGATCCATTCTTGCGATTGCCCTGGCCGGCTCCGTGGTCGGTCTTCCCGTCCGGGGGGAGGCGACGGACAGTCATTCGGCTCTCCTCCGGTGGAGTCCCGGGAAACCGGCTCCCGCCCCTGTCATTTCTCGCGCAATTTGAAAACGACGCCTTCAGGCACGAGGTCGTACTCGTTTAGCAACCACCCCGGAAGGTAGCCGGCTGCGTCGGTGCACACGTAGGCTGCTCCGCGCTCTGCGAAAGGTTTGATAGCCTGCGGCGAGAGGGGGATGGTTGGCTGGGAAGTGGCGATATCCATGGCGGCGGTGAGCGTGACGTCACGGCCGATGCCGTCGATA
The DNA here is from genome assembly GCA_030593565.1 of Phycisphaerae bacterium. GTDB lineage: Bacteria > Planctomycetota > Phycisphaerae > UBA1845 > UTPLA1 > JAFGQA01. The sequence goes on from JAUVGW010000205.1 coordinate 3,699, forward strand.
TCTCGGACGTAGCCGATGGCGTTCATGATCGTGCCATCCGCGATGAGGAGGCCGTCGGGTTCAGCCTGGCGCAGTACGTTACGAGCGAACTGGTCTGCTCCGTCTTCTCCATTCTTGCGAGGGCGGATGAAGTAGGTGTAGCTGTCGCGGAATGGAATGTCGCGTTTCACGCCGATGGAGATGTCCCATCGTCGCATCAGGCTCGGGGCGACTTCGTACACGACGATGGGCAGCGCGGCCAACGCGAGACACCATGCAGGTCGGGTCAGCAGGCCCGACACACGATCGATCGCGACAGAACGTCGGGTCTGTGGACCCGACTTACCCGACTGGCGGGGGCCGGCCGGGGATTTCACGTGCGGGATTGCCACACCCACGAGCAGTGCGAACAGCACGTAACAGGGCGTGAAGAACACGAACTGGTCGGGCACTTCATATCGGAAGGCGAAGACGAAACCGATCGCGAAAATGGCGGCCGTGGCGGCGGCAAACCAGCGTGTCCTAGGTTGCTTCCACGCGGTCCATAGGCCGATCGGCGCGAGCAGCGCCAATGGCGTGGGGAAGTTCATCGCGAAGTATTGGGCTGTCTTGATCGTCTGGCGGACCAATGGGAAGTCATAAAGGAGCACCTTGCTGGCACGGTTTGGCGGGCCGACGAGCGCTTCGGTGAGCGTTTCGGCCACCGGTTGGCCGTCGGCGATCTTGGCAATGATCAACACGGTGTAGGGCAGTGTGCCGCCCAGGAACGCGACTGCCAGGAGGGGCAATTGTTTGACTGTGAGACGGTTGGCGCGCAGAGCCCAGATGACAATGCCGACGTACGCGGGGGCGTGCAGGAGGGCGAGCAGGTGGTTGGAGACGTTGAGGCCGTTGACCAAGAGCGCCACCACGAGCCACCATGTCTGCCGGCGGGCAAAGTACCTTTCCAGCAGCCACAGCTCGGCCAGGAGGCCGAGGGCGTACAGGTCGTACACCTCCGCGATGACGGCATGCGTCCAGAAGGTGTGACTGACGGCGAGAAGGAGGGTGCCGGTGATCGCGGCGAGACGAGATCGGGTTAGCGATAGCAGCAGATCGACGGCGAATCCGAGGCAGGCCGCCCCGCAGATGGCGGAGAATAGGTTGACCCTGAATGCGAAATCGCCCAACGGCAGCACGGAAAACGCCCGGGCGAGGAGGATGTACAACGGGTGCGCCAATGGCAGGCCAAGCTCGCCGCTCAAGTCGCCGTGCCACGTGCGGAACTGGAACATCCCGCTATCCTGCCACAGGACGCCGGGGGCGCAGGTGAGCCCGTACAGGAGCAATCCCAGCAGCACGGCGGCCGTCACGATTTGCCGGCGGCCGTCGACGCGAATGGCGAATAGCTCATTATTGCATGCGGACTGTTGCATCTTCCTTTCGCTATTCATCATTCGCTATTCGCAATTGCCTTCACCTCGATGCCGCGATCGGCCAGTAGGGCCTTGAGTTTCCGTACGGACTGGGAATCGGCCAGGTCGTCGGTCGCCAGCGTGACGCCGAACTCCTGTTCAATCGCACTGATGAGGTTGATGTGGTTCAACGAATCCCAGGTATCCACCGTTTCGGAAGACAGATCGTCGGTGATCTGATCTTCCGGAACACCTAGTATCGCGCTGATGGTCGATCGAAGCTTCCGGCTGTTGTCCATTGTCTGCTCATGATGCATCGTCGGGCGATGCTGCGATGACATCGATCCAGTCAGGTGGGGCCGTCTCCGCGTCCGTCAGATCCCACACCCATTGTCGCGCGTCGCCGTCCGCCTCGGCTGCGGTGAATCCTCGCTCCTGATAGAAGCCCACGAACGGCTTGTTCTTGGCCGTCGGTAGGAATTCGGCCGACAGTCGCTTGGCGCCGGCCTTGCGGGCCTGTTCGGCCAGCCATCCGACAAACGTCTGCTCCACAGTGCGGCCGAGCACGCGGCAGCTCATCAGGAACATGTGCAGAACCCACTCGGTTCGAGCCATTCGCACGACGGCCAAGCCAACGACGCCATTGTCCCCGAAGCGGTCTTTGAGGACAAGCGTGACCACGTGGTGGTCGTCGGCCTCCATGAATCGCCGGATGTCATCTTCGCTGCACCGAATCGTGTGCATGTTGAATTGGTTGGTCCGGTTGGTCATCTGTGACGCCCGGGCGACGTGCGCGGCGTGGTCGACGAATACGGTCATCCGCATTTCAAGCTGCCGGTAGAAGGTGGGCATGTCCACCGTCGCCGCCTGCAATTCGCTCCGCTCGACCTGGGACCGATAGAGCCGGCCCCGCTTGCGGTCCTCGGCGGAGATCGTCCATTGGTCGAAGCAATCGAGCGACTCGATCACACCGGGCAATCTCGCCGGATCGGACGGCAGCGTGACCGATAGCACGTCCGGCAGCGCGGTGCGCATCAACTCGCATTCCACGGCACTGTCGTCAACGAAAACGAAGCTGTCGATGCCGAGGTTCAGGTCGGCGGCCATTTGTCGGATGTTTTGGGGCTTGGGGTCCCAGTTGATTCGCGTGGCCGCGAAATGCTCGGCGCGGAGGACCATGTCCGGGTGCTTGTCGAAAACCTCCTCGACGGCGCCGGGTTCGTTTTTGCTCGCCAGGCACAGAATCACGCCGCGGTGATACAGCTCCAAGACTCGCTTCTGGAAGGCCACGAATGCGTTGCCCGGGTAGTCGTGGCCGAGTGCGATGCCGTCGAGACCGACGTCGCCGACCACGCCGCCCCATAGGGTGTTGTCGGCGTCAAGGACGAGGACCTTCTTGGACAGCCCGTACAGCGGCCGAATGTGACGCACGTAAAAGCCGGCGAGATGCCAGTAGTGTTCCGGCGCGATTGGTATTCGTGCGAACAAGGCGGTGCGCGGATCTTGCCAGTCGCGACGGCCGTGTCGCGAGACGAGGCCTTCGTAATCCATGACGTGGGCGTTTTCGATGGAGCCTGCCAACTCCGTCAAGGCTTCGTTGGCGCGGGTGATGGTTGCGCATTGTGAGACGGGCGACCTAGGATCGGCGATACCGGCCGCTGGGAAGGCGGGCATGTCGTAGTTCTGGATCAGCACGCGTGCCGTCAAGTGTTGGCGGAATGTCAGCAGTGCCGATCGCAGCCTGGTGATCCAGTCGTCCACCAAGGCTGAAGAACCGGCTCGGGGACGAGCCGGCTCGCTGACTGAAGAACCGGCTCGGGGACGAGCCGGCTCGCTTTGGGTCGCGGCATCCGCGGTGAGGGCGTTGAAGGCCTCGTATAAAGCCGGACAGACATCCTGCAATCGGACGGCGAGCAGTACGACATCCGGCCGAAAGGCGGCAAGGTCCGAGCTTGCATCGATGAGTTGTTGTTCAATCTGGCCATAGGGCGCGACGTACGCCTCGATCGCCATGCCCGCCCGGAGTCCCTGCAACTCCAGGAACGGCTTCAGCGGATCGAAGGTGAAGGAGGACAGGCAGCCGATCCGTAACGATACTTTGGCGAGCGTGTCCGACAGGGCCGCCAACTTCCTTGAAGCCTTGGCGACGTTGACGATCGTCGGCTGGGCATCCACCTCGGCGAGGATGGCGTTGGCCTTTACGCGCGTGGTTTGCTGACTTGGTTGGGATTCGCTGTTCATTCCCGCGCGTCTCGCCTTCGGTGTCGGTTCTGCGAAGCGACCGACAGCTATTCTATTCCGAATGATTCACCACAGAGCACGCAGGATCAAGGGTCCAGGGGTTAGGGTCAAGGGTGCGGACACCGAAACCCCGAACCCTGAACCCTGAACCCCGGCCGCCAGGGCTATCGCTCCGGGGCCTCGAGTAGTTCGATGATCATGCCCTGACACGAGACGAAGGCGACGCGACGGCCATCAAAGGCGACGGCCGGCTTCGGCGGTGAGACGAGGGTCGCGCCCCCGGCCCGCAAGCGCGCCAACTCGGCGTCGAGGTCCCGCACCTCGTGACACACCTGGTACATGCCGATGCCTCGCTTCAGGAGCGAATCCAGCGGTGACGGAGTGGCCGCCGGCTCCAGGAACTCGATTCTCAGCGATCCCAGGTTGACGAATTGAAGACGGACGCCCTGGGCCGGGTCATGGATGATCTCGGATTCTCGCGTTGCGCCGAACAGCGATGCGAACTGTTCAACCGCCGTCTCGAGATTCTTCACGGCCACGCCGACATGGTGGAATGTCCCGAATCCCGCATCAGGTTTCATTATTTGGTCCATTCACGTCCTGAGCGGCAGGGCCGCAGCCAAAGTGTGGCACAGGCGTCCCGCCTGTGTTCTCACCGGCGAGACGCCGGTGCCACAGTTTTCTTCGCGAGCCGCGCAGGCCAACAGTCGTCACCGCTGATCCCTCAATCCCTCAGTCCCTCGGTCCCTCGATTCCCTGGTCCCTCGATCCCTCAGTCCCTTGATCCCTCGGTCCCTTGATCCCCTCCTTCCCCCAGTTTGGGGCTTCGGCGTCGCGGTCTTCGCCAACCAATCTTGCGCCCGCGAGGAATCCCACCGAAGTTGGCAAAGGGCGGCACGTCGCGGGTCAATTCCAGGTTCGCATGGACGATTGCGCCACGGCCGATCCGAACGCCAGGCAGGACGCAAGTCATCATGCCGACGAAGGCGTATTCCTCAATCACCACGGGGGCCTCGACGATGTGTTGCTGATCCGGTGGGGCGACGTGCGACATGCTGATCAACTGTCCGGGATCGTCGGGGCGCTCGATGGTGTTCGTCGCACTGTAGACGCGGGCATCTGCGGACAGGCTGGCGAAATTCCGGATTTCGATGCCGCCGCGGCCGGCAAGCAGGACGCCGGGGCCGAGGTGCACGTAGTTACCGATGACGATCGATCCGCCCGTGCCGTAGCCCCGCTGGCCTGCCTTCAATCGGACGCCCGCGTCGAGGTGGCAGTGCGAACCGATGGAGACGGATTTGGGGCCCCAGATGTCCACGTATTGGTCGATGATCGTGTCCTGACCAAGGTGGGCGAGCTTGGCCTTCCAATAGCAGGCTCGGAGGAAGAAGCCCATCGCGTCGCCGGTGAAGATCCGGGCGATGATCTCGGTGTAGGTGGAGGCCACCGGCACCCATGCGTGGACCATGACGATCGCCTGGGCGACGGCCATACACCCACGAATCACGGTCCCGAGAACGACCCAACCAGTGGACCGCCGGACGGCCCGCGGATCGCCGGCACAGCCCTGCAATGCCGCCAAGACGTAGTCGAGCGAGAAGACCAGCCAGCCGGTCGGCACGTTGGGCTCGGGCGGGAGATACCAGGAATCCTCGATGGTTGACGTCGGCTGAGACTGCATGTCACCTGCCTGCCTGGCCATGCCGCAACGAATCCCCGGCCATGCCTTCCACACGTCGACTCCATGGCCCGGGGCCATGATTTCTCGCCTCAGAAACCGGAGCGGTCTCGGCGGAGTATATCAGGTTAGCCGTGTCGCCCGGGCGCGGCAAGCTGGGACTCGGTGCGACTGATTCCGGGGCAGGGCAATCGCAAGAATGGCCAGGCGGTGGTCTTTGCAGCTGTTTGTGCGCTCGTGTAGCGGCCGACCCCCGTGTCGGCCGTCGGAAACTGTTGGTGTTCTACGGCCGACACGGGGGTCGGCCGCTACATCCGCCATTCTTGCG
>JAUVGW010000023.1 GCA_030593565.1 Phycisphaerae bacterium
GGCGTGATCTTGAAGGCGTTGTCGCTGGAAAAACCCGTCACATAGACGTTTCCCCCGGCGTTCACGGCGATGTCACGAGCATCGACAAGTCCGTTGCCCGCGCCGTCGCCGGTTGAGTCGATGATCTCGGTGATGACCCCGGCGGGGGTGATCTTGAAAGCGTTGTTGCTGTCGTTTCCCACCACATAGACATTGCCCCCGGCGTCCACGGCGATACCGATAGGACGATCAAGTTCCTCGCCCGCGCCGGCGCCGGTGGCGTCGATGATTTCGGTGATGGTCCCGGCGGGCGTGATCTTGAAGGCGTTGTGGCTGTTCAACCCCGCTACGTAGGCGATGCCCGCGCCGTCCACGGCGATGCTGAAGGGCTTATTGAGGCCATTACCCGCGCCGTCGCCGGTGGAGTCGATGATCTCGGTGATGATGAACTGTGCGGCCGCCCGGCCGGACCCCAGGAAGGAGACGGCCAGGATCGCGCCAAGCAAGAGCACGAAACGAGACTTGGTGTGTTGTTCATACTTTGACATGTGTACGTCCCTCATTTGTTTTGCACACGCCCGTAAAACAGGCTTTCCCACTAACCGGACTTCTGATCATCATTTCAACCGCATGAGACCTCTCTCGATCCAAGCGGGAATCGCGGATTCCGCCGTGGAGCCATCAAGAGGCAGAGCACCGGAACCCTTAAGAGTTGCGAAGACTTCTTCAACATTTGTAGTATCTGCGTTCTTGGTGTACAGATTCCTTCAATCAATAATCGCGATGTTTTCGTCTCAATGACGCAAAAAGAATCGATCAACCTGCCCCGGAGAGCAGATCGGATAGCCTGTGGGCCTGTGGAATATCCTGGTCGGCAAAGTCATCTCGTCGCGTTGCGTTCGTTTCACGCCGTCAATGACGTCCGAGTTTTACTTGGCCAGCCAGCGCACGCATGCACGCGCGTACAGCAAATCCGCGCGGCCGGATTATCTCCGCACCCCTGCGATACGTACCACACAAGCGGCTTTGGGCGATACGTTTCGCCTGGATTCCTGTTGCCACGCGCGAGCACCGCGGCGTCACACACTCCCCACGGCCCTCGCCATCCCCTGCCCCAGCACCTCAAGGCAATCGGGGCTCAAGAGCTTCAAGGTCCAGACTCTCCCCATGTCCCCAACACCCAAGGTCATCAATCGTCCCAGGCTATCCGAGCCCCAAGGCATCGCGCTCATCAGTCGTTTGGGGCGGTCTGGTCGGAGGGGCTTGTGGCGTTCGTCGTCGTCGTGATGATCAGTCACCGACGAACAGGAAGCGGTCGGGCTGATCTTCCAGGCTCGATACGCTTGGATGCTCGCGCGCGTCCAGGTATGATGGTTAGCGGTGGTGATACCACCGGCATGCGGCCAGCCTAGCGGCAGGCCGGGCCGTCTCGATCCAAATGGAACGTATGCCTCGGAAGGAGCGGAAAGATGAAGCATGACCACCATGCGGTCGGGGGAGACTGTCGTTGCGAGGCTAGAAACAGAGGCGTGACAGGCAGCCTGGGGAACTGGTTGCGCCGGTGGTTCCTGTTGAACTCGATGCTGAGCGGTGTCTTCGCGTTACTGTGGCTGCTGCTGCGCGCGGGCAACAAGCCCAGCCGGTTCGCCTATCCCTGCCAACAGGCGGCCTTCGGCACGGCGACGGCGGCCTTTGGCGCCCCGCTCGTCGCGACGATTCTCATGGCACGCCGTGGCTTGGCGGCAGCCATTGCCACTCCGCGAGGCAGGCTTCTGGCGATATGCGGCTTGGTGGCCACTCTCGGTTTTGGCGCATGGGCGATATCACCGAGGCCGGTTGGCTACCGGCCCGGACCGCACGCGTCGCCACCACGCGGTTATGAGGCCAGGCTCTATCACATCACCGATTGCCCTCAGAACCCGGTCGGCGATCATTTCATTGGGCTGGACAACGTGATCGCGCTCATGGGCATGGATGGGCTCAAGTTCTACAAATCGGCTACGGAAGGTTTCGAGTCCGGCCCCGATGGGATCATTGACCGCAAGGACGTTGTTGTCATCAAGATCAACTATCAGTGGGATGAGCGAGGAGGGACGAACACAGACGTCTTACGCGGATTGATCCGGCGCATCGTCGACCACCCGGACACGTTCGCTGGCGAGATCGTCGTCTGCGAGAACTCCCAGTTCAATCCGATTAGCGGCTTCGACTACGCGAACAACAATGCGCAGGACCATTCTCTCTCACCACACGACGTTGTTGTCGGCTTTCAGACGCAGGGCTACACCGTCTCTCACTTCAGTTGGACCGATATACGCTACAGCTCGGTGGACGAGTACTCCGAGGGGAGCACGACCGATGGCTACATCGTGTATCCTTATGATGGGCAGCTTCATGGCAGCATTTCCTACCCGAAGTTTCAAACGAGCTACGGCACGTACATCAGTCTCAAGTACGGTGTCTGGATCCCTTTGGGGACGGGCGGCGGGAGGTACGACCGCGAGCGGCTCAAGTTCATCAACGTGCCGGTGCTCAAATCGCACCACGCCACGTACGGAGCCACGGCCTGCATCAAACACTACATGGGCGTTGTAACGCGCGAACTCGACACAAGCTCGCACAGCGCCATCGGCTACGGGGTTTTGGGCGCTCTGCTCGGTGAGATTCAACTGGCGGACCTCAACATCCTGGACTGCATCTGGATCAATGCCGATCCCAACGATGGTCCCTGGACCAGCTACGGTGCGGCCACGCGGAGAGACGAACTGATCGCCAGCGTGGACCCTGTTGCTGCCGACATCTGGGCCGTCAAGAATATCCTGATACCAGCCTTCATTGAAAACGGGCACTCGCCGCCGTGGCCCTACCCGAGTGCCGATCCCGACAATCCCAGCAGTCCTTTCCGCGTCTACCTGGACAACTCCATGGACTACATCCTGGCGGCGGGCTATGACGTCACCAACGATCTGGAGACGATCAACACGCTTACCTGGAACGGTGTCCACGGCGACTTCGACGGCAGCGGCGAGGTCGACACGGCTGACATTGGGCCATTCATCGACGTGTTGCTGGAATTCAACACCACTCCGTTCGACATGTTCCTGGCCGACATGGATGAGGATCGGGATGCAGACGGCAACGACATCGCCCTGTTCGTAACCGCCGTGCTGACGGGGCCGTAGCCACCGTAAGGCCGAGCATCGGGACAACGATACCGGCCTCCACCTGGATCGTGTGACCCGGTATTGCAGTATGCTCGCGGAGGACCTCCGGGAACTAGACCAGTTCCGCGATCAAGTCGACGATGCATTCATGTACAGCCTGATCCGTGCGGTGCCGCTTCACGACATTGGCAAGGTCGCCATTCCCGATCATATCCTGCTGCATTCGGGCAAGTTGACACCGAAGCAAATGACGATTATGCGGACCCACGCCGAGATCGGCGCGAGAACGATTGAATCGTTGATCGAGCGTTCACCCGGCGTCGGCTTCCTCAGGATGGCATCAGACATTGCTCGTTACCACCACGAGTGGTTTGACGGTTCGGGTTATCCGCTCGGACTACAAGGAAAGACGATTCCCTTATCCGCGAGAATATGCGCGCTTGCAGATGTTTATGATGCATTAAGCACAAAACGGGTATATAAGGAAGCCATCAGCCACGATAAGGCTGTCGCAATCGTACTGGAAAGCTCGGGCACACAATTCGATCCCGTTGTCGTCGAGGCATTTGCGCAACGCGAAAAGGAATTCGCTGAGTTGGCCTCGGCTATGGTAGACAAACCGTCGAACAACGTGGCTGTCATCGCCGAAGCCGCTCACGCTCACTGTTAGAGCATCAATCCCTTCTTGGCTGACGCGGCGGCCATGCGGAGATCATCGCCGCACCGGGGCCTTTGCTGCCGGGGCGCATCTGCGCCGACCGCGGCATCACACCGAAGGAACTCCGAACCGAGCCCTCAACCCCGACCGGCGCCGCCGAGAAATCCCCGACAACGTAGTCAAGGCTTTTCGCGAAAAAACCGCCCCCACGCTGCCGCCAGCCCCGATTCACATGCGAAACCGCGTAACGGGAGCACTACCACATCGGATGGATAAGCGCGCCATTGTCTCGTTATCGGCTTGACTCACAGAGGTGATTTGTCTAGCATTGTTGGAAGATTGGGTTTCCTGAAGCGGCCCTGGGTCGAACGGACGCCATGCGGGCGCATGCATTCGATGCGAAGGAGGATCAAAGATGAATCGAGTGTTTCGAGGATCCAAGGCGGTCTGTGTACATCGCCGTCGCGCCACGAGCTTCTTCGAAGTGTTGCTCGTGCTTTCCATTCTGTCCATGCTCTTCTCGCTCGTGTTGCCCGCCCTGAGCAGCAGCAGGCACGGTGCCCGAACCACTCAATGCCTGAGCAATCTCCGCGAGATCGCCGCCACCGCGATCATGTACAGTGACGACAACGGCGGCGGACTGGACCGCGGCAACGGGCCCGCGATGCCCTGGCACTTGGGCTGGCAGTATGGTGGCTTGAGTTGCAGCATCGTTTCGGAATTTATCTACGGCGGGTTCCAACCGACCGTGCAACATCCAGAGTGGCCCAATGGTGATTGGTATGTGTACCCGACGGAAATCCGGCCGTTCAACAAGTACGTCGCGCCGGGCATGACGGGCCGAACGCTCCTTGAGATTTACGTCTGTCCGTCGGATGACCGCAATGTGACCCTGATGGTGGGATCAGAAACGGAACCTTACGTTGAGGAACGCTGGGGGTCCTGGGAGGTGAACGGCAATAGCTACGCCATCAACTGGTACTGGAATGAGATGTACGGCGGCAGTGGCTATGATCTGGAAACGCTGAGCCGACGCGGCAGCGAATTGCTTCGCAAGAAGGTCGGCGGCTCCGCGTCCAAGTTCGTGCTCTTCATGGAATCCTGCATGAACAGCTACATGATGGATGCTCGCCCCCCCGATGGTTCCTATGGCGAGAGCCAGCTTCAGATGCTCGGAGCCGGCTGGCACCGGAAACGCTCGCGGTACAGCATGGCCATGTGGGACGGCCATGCCGAGTTCCGTTTCATCGACACACGCTTTACGTCGGATTCAGGCTACAGCACGTGGCCCGACCCATACTAAACGCCGGGCTGCGGCGGTTGACCGGCCCGTCACCGCCCGCTTCCTCCAGTGCCGAGCCATGCAGGCCGCGCGTAGCGGTTGGAAGGTCGAGAATGTCGAGTTTCCCGAGTTGATCGGGCCGTTTTGTGCGCGTCGTGTTATGAATGTCCAGTTGGAGGTAATCTGCCGACCATCACCAAACTCTCTCAGCCGACAGGAGCATCGTGATGAACCGAACGCAGGAAAGATCCGCATCCGTTCCCGGCCATCGTCGTCGGGCGACCTCATTCATGGAGTTGCTGCTGGTCCTCGCCATTCTGTCGATGCTCTTTGCCCTTGTCCTTCCGGCGCTCAGCAGCGCCAGGCACAGCGCGAACGTCGCCAAGTGCGTGTCCAATCTCCGTGAGATTGCCGCCACCGCGATCATGTACAGCGATGACAACGGCGGCGGACTGGACGGCGGCAACGGCCCTACGATGCCCTGGCACCTGGGCTTTGACTACGGCCCGTGGAGCTGCAACCTTGTCAGCGAATTCGTGTATGGTGGATTTCAGACAACGATCGAGGATCCTACTTGGCCCGGCGCGGATTACCATGTATATCCGACGGAGGTCCGACCGTTCAACAAGTACATCGCCCCGGGGCGGCATGGTGGACCGCTCAAGAACTACATTTGTCCCTCCGACACCGGCCCAATGTGGTCGCCCCCCGGCATGCCTGGCCCGGAGCCGTCCCCCCCACGTTCCGGATACACGACTTGGGAGATTCATGGCAACAGTTACCCGATCAACTGGTATTGGTACGAGGATGATAGGTTTGACGGCTGTCGGGATTACGGCGATTTCCAAGCCAGGGGCATCAGCTTCTACGGTAGCCAAGTGCTCGGCGCAAATGTCGGCGGCGCAGCGTCCAAGTTCGTTTTGTTCATGGAATCCCCGATGATCAACTACATGCTTGACGCGCGTCCCCCGGGCGATCCGGACCCCAGCCCATTGCAACGCCTCGAACTCGGTTGGCATCGGAAGTTCTCGACCTACTCGATGGCCATGTGGGACGGTCACGCCGAGTACCGGTTCGTCGACACACGCTACTGCCGCGGTCCTGGCTATAGTATCTGGCCCGACCCCGCAATGCCGGTAGGTTGCGAAGGCGAATAACGGGTGTATGGCAACTTCGGCGGAGCGTTTGGAGGCGAAAGACGTAGCGTCGGCCTCAGTCGCCGGATGTGTCTGTAGATTTCAATGCCCGGATCAGTCGATCCCGGGCAGCCACATATTTCTGCGGATCCGTATCCCAACCCACGGCATCCACCACCGCCTGGCCGGTCACGGCCTCGCGATGCGGGTGATTCCACAACGGCTGCCCGTCTTCGGCCTGCTCAAACATGAAATTGTCTACGCGGACCGTCAGGAGAATCCTCGATGGTCCCGCGGCCTTTCCGTGCGATGCCAACTCCGCTCGACGCGTTTCTTCTTCGGTGATCTCCCCGATTTCGCGGTTCACCGGTTCGCTTGTGAGTGATTGCCTGCTCGCGACAAGAACGACCTTGTCATCAATGCCGAGCGCCGGACTCGCGCCGCCAAGAAGCTCCTCGCAGATCTCCGTCTCGTGATTCCATTTCCAGCAGCGAATACCCGCCGCTTGGAAATCGCGGTGAAGCCGCCCGGCAAGGATCGCCTCACCGGAGCAGTGACAGATGAAGCACGAAGTCGTGAGGTCCGGTCCGAGAGCCCGTCGGCGAAAATGTGCGATGTCTTCCTCACCCAGCCCACAGCCGCGCAGGAAGGCCACCGGCAGTTCGCCGCGAAAGCAGAACAATGAGTGAATGTCCACGATCGAGCGGGACGCGTGGACGATGGTGTCAAGCCCGCCGGTCTTGGAAAGATCGCAGGAGACGAGCGTGTTTCCGAAGATGGCTTTGTTCAGGTTAGCGTTGTGGAGTTGTGCCCTGCGGAGGTCCGCACCGCGGAGATCCGCCCCGCTCAACAGCGAGCCCGCGAGGTTTGCGTGATGCAAGTTGGCTTCGCAGAGATTCACTCCGACCAGATACGCGCCGCGCAGATCCACGCCGCGCAGGTCGGCGTTGATCAGGAAGGCGTTGTGCAGATTCGGGGCCTCCTCATCGTGGGAGATGCGGTGATTCCACTCCAGAACACCCTCCTGCCCACCCCGCAAGAGCCTCAACGCTTCGTCTCGGTCCATGTCGTCTATTGTATGCCCTGACGTCCGTAATCGTAGCGTTGCATGGCGATTCATTCCTTATTCTTGCCGTAACCGAGGCTTACGACCTATAACCACGAGCGAATCTGCCGGGAACGCAAATGTGAACGCGCAGGGGCCGAAAAAAAACAGATTTTTTGGGCCAGAACGGTCTCATTTGCGCATTACAATATGCGGACCAAGGATTGGCACTATTGAACTGCTTGCAAAGGAGGGACGCTGATGATTCATCTCGAGAAGCAGCGTCGGGCGGCCACGTTCATCGAATTACTCATACTGATTTCCATCTTCTCGACTCTGATCGCCATCCTGCTGCCATCCCTCTCGGCAGCGCGCAATCAGAGCACGACGTCCAAGTGCCTGGGCAACCTCCACGAGATTGCCGTCGGCACGTTGATGTTCAGGAACAACGGAGAGAGCAACGGCGTGATCCCATGGTACCGGTATCCCGGCCATTGGCAGTGGGGTCCAGTCTCGCTATACACGCCGTGGGTCTTCGGTGGATTTAAGGCGCCGCACCCGGATGAAGCTTCAGGCTATCGGTCGGACTGTGAAGTGTATCCCGCCCACGTCAGACCGTTGAACCGCATTCTCTATCCCGAGATGACGCGTGATAACGACATCATTGATTTGTACATCTGCCCGAGCGATCGCAGTGACGCGTCCGCCGGGGCATCCTGGGAAGCCAATGGCACCAGCTACAGTCTCAACACGAGATGGGCTCAGGGCTACGCGTTGCCCTCCGGCGTTTTCCAACTGGGCTTTTTCGACACGGGGGATGCGGACAGTTCGAGCAGTCGGTACGGGGACAGGATCGCCGGGCACATGTCCGGCGGTGAGGCTTCCGAGTTTATCGTTTGGGTCGAGATGCCGTTCTACGCCGCAACCTACAATGCCGGGCCGACGATCGAAGGCATTGGAGGTGGAGCTTTCCCGAGGAGAATGGGCTGGCACCGTAAGTTCTCCGCCTACTCCGTCGCCTTTGCCGACGGGCATGCCAAGTACGGCACCTTCGATACGCGTCAGATTTACGGCCTAGGCGGCACGATCTGGCAGCCGCGGTTCTACCATGGCATGTGATTCGAATCGACGAGCCAACTGTGGCACCGGCGCCAAAGCCGGTGGGACCACAGGCGGGATGAAGACACGCGAGACGCAATCTGACCTCCTTGGTGCGTCACCATTCAAGGCAGGGTGATGTGGACTGCCGGCGGATTGACTGGGGGCAGGGGTATTGTCCATGAGAAGCGCGATCGACTTGGCGGGCCGCCGCTTTGGAGGCAACGGGGGTTCCAAAGGCGACCGCCCGCCGCCTCAAAGGCCCGAAATCCAGAATATCCTCGCGCTCGCCCAGGCCCGCAGCGCCACGGACATCCACATTGTCGCCGGGTCCGCCGTGTTGTTCCGGATAGACGGCGAACTGCTGCCCGTCACGCGGCGGATTCTCGATGCGAACTTGGCAAAGCGATTGAGTTACTCGCTCCTGAGCGAAGCGCGCATCGCCGAATTCGAGGACAAGCACGACGTCGACTTCATGATGGCGCTGCCGAATCGCAGCCGATATCGCATCCACGTCAGCCAGAACGACGGCAAGGTCAATATGGTCGTCCGGCTGCTTCCGAAGGAGCCCTTTCCACTCGAGCACCTGCGCCTGCCCGACGTCGTGTACCGATTGGTCCGCGCGAGAAAGGGCCTCGTCCTCATCACCGGCAGCACCAGCCAGGGCAAGACGACGACGCTTGCGAGCCTCATTGATGCCATCAATCGACATCAACGCAAGAACATCATCACGATCGAGGACCCGATCGAGTATCTGCATCCCAACAAGAGCTCGGTCATCCGCCAGCGCGAGGTAGGCCGGGATACGCCGTCCTTTGCCGAGGGCCTGCGCGCGGCGCTGCGTCAAGATCCGGATGTCATCGCCATCGGCGAGATGCGGGACTACGAAACCATCAAGGTGGCGCTCACCGCGGCCGAGACGGGCGTCCTCGTTCTTTCAACGCTGCACGTCATCTCGATTGACAAGATCATTGAGCGACTGTTGGCCTACACGCCCGACGGTAGCGAAGGCCAGGTTCGCATTCTGCTCGCCGAGGCGCTACTGTGCGCAATCCACCAGGAGCTGCTGCCCACCGTGGACGGCGGCAAGCGCGTCGCATGTGAACTGCTGTTCGCAACGGACGCGGTCCGCAACCTCATCCGGAACCGCGGCTCCTACCAACTGCGAAGCATCATCACCACCGGCTTCCGTTACGGCATGCGGAATATCAAGGTCTCCCTCGACGAGCTTCGAGAAGAAGGCGTCATCACGGATTCTCTCTATCGCCTCATCCTCGGAAGCTATCGCTAGCCCGGACGATACGCCAAGTGAGCCGGACCGTCCTCGGTCCGGACCGGCTCGACACGAGCCGGCTCTGATTTGCGGCTTTTCAAGCACGCACTCAGACGGCGGCGCGTCTCGCGGCGATGCTGGTGTAGGTGTCGTCGGGCCAGATGATGCGGATATCGGTGAAATCGGCATGTCGCAGCCAACGTAGCAGGCGCGATCGGCGAATGGACGTCATCCTGCGTGCAGGGTGCAGCCGCATCGTTTGGAGATCATCTTCGGCCCACGGGCGTGGCACATCCGCGGCGAGGTCCGCCGTGATCTTCCGCAGCTTGGCATGTTCTCGGATTCGTTCGTGAATCCGCCAAGCAATGTGGCTCGGCCGTGTCAGATACCATGCGAGCCGGCCGGCGGCGCGCCGCTCAAGGACCTCGAAGTTCCTTGGCGGACAAGCCAGCTGGATCGAACAGGGAGTTCACAAGGCCCGTACGTGTGGCCCCAGCGCCGAGATTCTCCACGAGGTTCTCCTGCGTCACGCCAGCCGTCGGGCATCGTCTTCTAGTGCTACAGTCGCGGATTGCAGTACGGCGCTCTTGCGTGGTAGTGGCAGCGTCGGGCGATAGCTTGGTGGTGGCGTCGCCAGGATGACCATAGCAGTGCTTGCTTGTCATCAGACGGTTGCGGCCAGACGATCCGCCATAACAGCTACCGCAGATTCCTCGGATACATATTAGGCTTTGGCCTGATCTCATCTGTCCGGCGGATTGAAGATCATGCTCACCTGCGTGCCGTAGACCGGGTAGTCCACGCGGCAGCGATAAGGGGACCGATGAGAACTCACGCAGCAACGGCGCACCGTGCCGCTCGTCGATGGGCTTCCCATCCAACGAGAGTATCTCCGCACCATCCGGCGGCCCCTTCGTACGGCGATGCAGCAGCCCCATTGCCGCACCTTGCCGCAGTCGCTTCATCCGGCACATGCCGGCGATGGCAGCCAGATCGGCCCAGTCCGCGTTGTCGCTGCTGGGGTGTACCAGGAGGACCGCTATCTCGGCGTCGGCCGTCACGCCCTTGAGATTGCTCATTGCCCGAAAGGCGGACTGACGATTGGACATCTCAAACTGCTCGCGAACGTCTGGCAACCAGCCGCTTATGGCGGCGTTCAGCTCTTTCCAATCACCCACCTCGTTGGACACCACCTGTTCCAGCTCGGTAATCGCCGGCATCTGGAAGGTGAACATGGACGACCAGATCTGCGTCAAAGAGAATCCAGCTCAAACTCTAAGAGGGGGATTTGTTCGCTGCGTGTCGTTCAGTCCAAGAGACGATTATCTAGCATTCGGTTCAAAGAATGGAACCGTTCGTCTTTGGCCACAGGACGGTCGATCAGACCCACAGCATCTCTGCAAAGTTCGCGGCGTTGTCCAAACCGTGGCGTTCAACTCGGACGGGACGCGCCTGGCATTCGGTGCGGATGACCAGGCCATCCGGTTGTGGGACGTACAGGAGCGCAAAGAGTTGGCGGTTCTCAGGGGACACAGCGCCTACGTACAATCCGTGGCGTTCAGCCCGTCTGGAGATTTCCTGGCAAGCGCGTCGCGAGAAGACGAAGGTAACATTCGGTTCTGGGATTTGACCACCGTTGGAAAACGCCTGGTGTTGGAGGGGCATACGCGAGGCGTGAGCCACGTGGCTTTCGGTCCTGACGGGACTCGCCTGGCATCAGTGTCATCAAATGGTCAGACCGTTGCCCTTTGGGACTTGGCCACGGGTAGCATGTTGAGGACTCCCACACTCCTGGAGACCGCAGCCACCCAAGTGTCGTTGACCTCTGCTCCGGCGAAAATAGGTCTCGTGCTAAAGGACCGCTCCATCCAGCTGTTTGATCCAAGCACCAGCAAGAGAAACGTCCTTCTTGACGGGCAGGACAATTCTGTGGCCGCTGCCAGACTCAGCGCAGATGGAACATGCATGGCGTCGTCGTCCACCGAGGGTGTGATCGAACTCAGGCATGTGCCGAGTGGAAAGAGGTTCGCCCGATGGAACGACAACGAAGGGCAGGCAAGACTGCTCGCCTTCAGCTTCGACGGATCCGTGTTGGCTTCGGTTTCAGAGAGCGGAACAGTACAGGTATGGGGCAGGTCGGGCAAGCTGCTCAGCACTATCAGACACTCCGGAGCAGCGCCACCAGCAGCAAGTGCCCTCGGGCGACCTGCGGCACATGGCCACGAACACTGAGACCAAGGCCCACAACGACAAGCCCTTCTTCGCTGCCGCGCTGCGCGTGGCGGTGATCGGCGCCGATGACCATTGCGTTTGTCTCAGGCGGGAGGCACGCGAAAGCCAACGCCAGGAGTCGGCTGCGTCTCAGTCAGGTTATTGGGGTCGCACGCGCAGCCGAGATGCGTCATGAAAGCACAGAGTCCATCAACATGCGCTGCGGATTGGCCGCCCCGGCCGGAAGTCGTCAGGCCACTGATGACACCCACCGAGGCGGCCCAGTACCTACGGCTCGATCAAACGGGGGCGCACACGCCAGAATCGGCCCTTCGCACGTTGGACTACTGGCGAAACCGCGGCGAGCTCAAGGCGACGAAGCATGCCCGCCGGATCTGGTACCGCAAGATCGAGCTCGACCGCTTCCTCGAAATCAAGACGGAAGATTGAAGGTTTGCGCCCACCGGGTCACCCGGATATACTGGCCGCCATGGTCAGTCGTCATTTGGTGGCCCATGGACCCGGGGAGGGTCCGGAGGCCCGATGATGGCAAATGAAAAGGTCGGTATCTACCGAAATTACTATGGTCCAATTCCAAAAGATCGCTCTGGCAAACCGCTGCCGAAGAGCCAGTGGCCGAAGAAGCGAACCCACAGCTGGGTCGTCCGCTGGTTCGGTTCGGATGGTCAGCGGTATAGCAAGAGCGTCGCAACCAGAAAGGAGGCAGACAGACTCGCAGAAGAGGTGCAAGCGGATGTTCGCGCGGGCAAAGGGGACCTTCCCCAGGAGATGACGTTGAAGGCGTTTGGCGAGATGTATCTGAAGATTCGCACCGGGCTCTCGGAGCGTACACAGGAGGAACATGAGCGGACGCTCAAGTTCCTTCGGCAGCGCCTCGGTGGCAACCGGGCCGTCCACAAGATCACGCCGCTGGATGCCCGTCAGTTCATCAGCTGGTTTCGCAAGCGGAAGGTCAAAGGCAGACCGATCGCGCCGGCGACCGCCAACAAAGTCCTGCGTGAGTGCCGCCGGATTTTCCGAGAGGCAGTCGACTGCCAGTTGATCCGGCATAACCCGTTCGATCGCATGAAGCAGGAGCGGGTCAGCGATCCCCCTTGGCACCACATCACTCCGGAGGAGTACCAGCGGCTCATCGCCGCAGCGCCGTCGCTACGTTGGCAAGGCATGATCGCGTTGGCCTACTGTTGTGGCCTACGTGTCGGCGAGATCCTGAATCTCACCTGGCGCGATGTCGACTTCGCCGAGGGAAAGCTCCGTGTGGTCGCGAAACGCGGCGAGACCGACGTACTCGATTGGACGCCGAAGGACAAGGACATGCGGATCCTTCCGGTGCCGGCGCCGGCGATCAACCTGCTGACGAAGTTGCAGCTGGACCCGTCCGCCGGCCAGATGTATCTGTTCGTGCTCGGCAAGGGGCCGAAGGTCGGCCAGCGGATGGGGCGAAACAACGTCTGGCGGGACTTCGATGTGGTCCGTCGGCGTGCCGGGCTGCCTGAGTGCAGCATGCACGATCTCCGCCGGAGTTTCTGCACGAATCTCTCGCGGGTCATCCCGATGCACGTGGTGCAGGAGCTTGCGGGACACAGCGACATCCGCACGACGCGCCGGTTCTACGTGAAGGTGGAGCCGGAGTTGATGAAGCAAGCCTGTCGGGCAGTCGAAACGGCGCTCGCGGAAGCGGAGGAGACTGAAGATGGGTCCGAGTGACCAACTAATGACCAACTCGGCAAGCTGGCATTCGTTTTTGGCCGTTTCAAGCGAAAAGGCCCGGACTCGTAAGTCCAGGCCCTGCAAGCACTTCCATCAAAAAGCGGGCGATCGGATTCGAACCGACGACGTCCAGCTTGGGAAGCTGGCATTCTACCACTGAATTACGCCCGCAAGAGCGGTTTTCTACTACATTTTTCCGCCAAGCTCTACTACAATTAGCTGGCGAGCGAACCGAGGACCGCGTGCTCGCGGAGTGTACCACATGCCCAAGAGCGGGGCAAACAAGCGGAAGCGAGTTCCCAAGCTCTCCTTCACGGAGAACCAGGGGATCGGGTGGCACGTTTCGTTTCGCGACCCAGCCACTGGTTCACCTACTCGGCACCGTTTCGGCATCCGCGAGAAGGCCCGCGAGCCCGAAGCCCGCGTGGCCTACCACCGTTGGCTCGCCGAGTACCTAGAGAACGGGCCATCGAGACCTCAGCCGAAACGCACCCGTAAGGGTGCACGCTCCGGGTCGCCTGTGTCAAGGCTAAACCCGAATCGAAAGGTCGTGCCGGGCAGCATCGTCCACGTCGCATCGGGCTTTCTTGCCGCCCTTGAGGCCCGCGTAAGGCAGCCCGGCGAACCGCGACGGCAAGGCACCATCGCGAAAGCGGTATACAAGGACCGACGGAAGCACATCACCGATTTCCTCGACTACTTGAACGAACAACACGGCGAGCGAATGGCGTCCCGCATGAAGATTGCCGACCTTTCCATGGCCGACGTGGAGGGCTTCAACCAGTGGGCGGTCGGCGAGGGATACTCATCATCCCAGGTCAACAAGCGGATGCAGATGGTCAAGGGCGTCATCGACCGTGCGGGACGACCCGAACATGGTGGACAGGTTTTGTCCTGGAATTGGGATTCTCGCGACGTGGCCCACGGCAGGCCGAGTGAAGCCAGAACGCTGCCCACACATAAACAGCTTCGCTGTGTGCTCGCCGCGTGCGAGCTTCGCGAACGAACGATGGTCTGGTTGGCGATCGGACTTGGCTTCGGTCAGCAGGACCTTGCCAACATTCGGGTTGGGCAAATCGACCAAGAGAGCTACGACCTCAGACGCAGCAAGACGGGCATCGAGCGGTTTGGGGCCACGCCGCCACTCGTTTGGGCTCACGTCGAGGCGTATCTCGGCACGACTCAACGGAAGCCGGGAGACTTGCTCTTCGTTACGCGGCGTGGCAACCCACTCGTTCACAATCGCATCAACGCCGTGACGCAATGGTGGTCCAAGCTCAGGGTCGCCATCGGAGAGACGAAAGAATCTCTCGATGGCTTCTACACGCTTCGCCATCTTGGTGCGACAGACTTCGGCTCCCGCCCGTCGTGCTCCATAAGCGACATGCGTCGCTGGCTCGGGCACGGAGCGAGTTCTCGGGTGGCGGATCTCTACATGCGACCTGTCGGTCCTGAGTATCGCGAGGTCGTCGGGTGGGTGCGAAAGCGACTTGCGTCGAAGGCCCTCACGGAGCGGTCGAAGTAGCGACAAGCCAAGGCCGTCACGGGTAACGGAGTGGGCGCCGCGTGGCCGGATCAATGCACATGCCCATGATCCCCCAGCATTCTATTCCCCGCCAGTGTGCTAGCGACCGCACATCCACGCGGCCCACAGGGGAGCACTCCTGCCCATCCATGCGGCGAGCACCGCCGTCAGCAAGAACAGCAGGAAAACTTCACCGCAAGCAATCGTCAGCATCTTGCCCGTTGGGGCGAAGCGTCTGCTTAGGATCTGCAAGTGACGCAATTGCCCCACCCAGCTACCCAAGAGCGGAGAAAAGGTCTTGCAGACCTCGGATTGGGTCACTCGAAAAGCACCGATGGAAATGCCGATGAGTCCAGCAGCAATGACGCCCATGTCAACCAGATGAGCCACGATCGCGTGCGTGTAAACATCGATCCAGGTGCGAACCGGCAACACAAAGTATGCGCCGAACATAACGAGTGACAGCAGGGCATAGCGGGCAACGCGGACGAAGACGCGGCGACGGTCAAACGCCAAGTGTGCATAGCATCGAGCCGCATCAGCTATCTCGCAGATGCGTTCATCTGTCAGCCCCGCGGGAAGCGTACGCCTCACCTCTTTGGCGACTTCATCATGATCCGTATCTGCTCTGGCAAGTGCCTGCGTTGACACGATCCTCACCACCGGATTCTGCACAGCGTCAGCGAGCATAGCCAACGCTTCTGCACAACTGATCGCCGCGCCTTCTCCATGAGGCTTGCTGAACGACGGCACTGTAGCTTCGACGAACCCCGCCCCCTGCACGATGTCACCCGCTTTGCCCGCGACGAGAAGTACGTTGTCCTCTGGATCCCGGGCAAACTGAAACGCCGTCGTACCGAAGGGCACCGTGACTTTGTAACGCATGAGGGAATGTGATTCGGACGATTGCTGCTCTGTATGCAGAACCGTTTCAGCGTGCGAACGCACAAGTTCGTCAAGATCCTGGTTCTCCAGCCACTCTTGGAGTTTCCCGTGTGTCTCCGCTGAGGCCCACTCAATTGTCGTCGTGATTTCATACGTTAACGAGTGGCAGGCCGTGACACAGCCAGTGCCACGGCAATGCTCACACTCAACAGCACCGCTGCCGCCGCATCCGAGGCAGCGGACCTGACAGGAACCGCAGCATGACGGACACTCGTGGCGTTTCGTGACTGTTTCGTCCGGTGCTTTGGCCGCGCTGCGGGTGCCGAGCTCAGATGCTCCAATATGAGCCGTGGCACTTCCCATGACCTGGCCGGGCTCCGTGTGAGTAGTCGTAAGATAGCCTAGCCCTTGGCAGGCGGAACAGCGGACTAGTCCCTGACCGCCGCACTGCGAACAATGCACCCGCGTTTGACCTCCACAGCCCTGGCAATGAGCCGTGTACGCGACCACGAACTGAGAACATGGCTCAGGCAGTGGCGTACGGCGCGCTCCAATGGCAAGACCATCACCGGCGAAAGTGTCCCGGATATAGTGGCGGGCCGCTCGGTAGTCGTCCGGCGAGGCGAGCAAGTGGTCATGGATAAGAGACTGAGCCTCCTGTTCGCTTCCAACTTCGCGTGCTCCCGTGGGAACACGTGCTCCGGGAGTTACCGAACTCCGCGTGTTCGGTTTGAGGACGATCTTGATGCAGGCCGGGACGCTGTATGACCTTACCGTCGATCGAACGAGAGAGATGTCCGCGTCCGGTTGACCGATGCTCTCGAGGGTGGTCGTGATCTTGCGTGTCACCGCGGCGATACACGACTGAACGAGTTCATCATGCTTGAGCACGTTCGGATCGCTCACGGCGTTTGAGTCCTGGCAACAAGCCACGGGCGCGACTTTGTGCATGCATCCGCTGAACCCGGCGCCGGCTCGCCTGGCCCCGCGAGGTTGGGCGCCAAGGCTGCGGAGTCGTCCAAATCAGCGTCGGCGTCAAAATCGTAATCGCCCGTCCGGATGAGCGTCTCACCTGAGTCCTCGATGCCATTGCCGTCGCAATCGGCAGCGATGGCAGGGGGCACGCCGAAGGCGATGGCCAGCAGCAGGGCCGTCGCATTGATTCGAGTCGATAGCAGATTCATGTGGCTTCTCCGTCCCCCGGCCGCACGCCGAAGTCGGTCAGTCCCTGGCCACCAGCAACGGTGTCCGGCCCGCTGAAGCGCGGAAATCGAAGCTCCATCCTACCAATACCGGCCGGGAGAAACCAAGCAAACACGGCTGACAGCGCTCTGATAACGGCCGTCCAGATTCCCGGGACCGCCGAAGCGGCTCTCCTGCCGCCGTTCGCCCCGGCCGAGGGGGCAACAACAAGCCCGCGCGGCCAAGTCGCCAGTTATTGAGCACCAAACAAGCCCGGAGTCTCACGCGGAATCCGGGTGAGTTCGGGCGAGATTCTGAGGCCCGGCAGCGGACCTAAACACCCCGCGAAGCCGACACGTCCGGCATCTCGATGTCGAGGGCCGTGGCGCGCCGATCGCAAGGTTGAAGCACACCTGATGCATCATGATGCCCTAAACAGACTAAGCCAAACAGGAGGTGATTATGAGTGACAAACGACCAACCGATGTGATACGCGACGGCTCTCTTGCTGCGTCCGTCTGGGAACGGAACGGCAAGAACGGCCGCTACTTCGAGTTCACGCTTAGCCGCTCGTACAAGGTGGACGGCGGCTTCAAATACTCGACGACCTTTCACGAGCGGGACGCCGAAGCACTGAAGAGCGTGATTGACGGAGCCGCCCAAGGCATCCGGGCGAAGAGCGAAAGCGGCGAGAATCCCGTCGCCGAGTCCGCCCAGACCGACCTCGGCTCTGGGGCTGATGAAGCCCCCGCCTCGACCGCCCCGACCGGCTCGGACGAGGGAGAGGAGGCTGATGCGGCCTGAATCACGTTTCGGCTCGTGTCCCGTGTGCGGCGGCGAAGACGGGTATCTTGACTGCGGTCGAGGCCACTGGTTCGTCTGCGATACGCATCGCGTCAAGTGGTTTGCCGGCTCCAACATGTTTGCGTCGTGGCGATTGCCGGGCCAAGGCGAGCCTTCCTACCGCGTACGCTTCGAGTCGTTTCTCGTGGTGGACGGATGGGTGCAGCAACGGAATCCGCCGGCATTGCCAAGTGCCGTCGTCGATGCACTTGAGCGGGTCTTGGAGTACTTGTGGGCGGACGAGGCGAGGGATTACGATTTGCGATTGCCGGAACTCGGTCACCAGCACATCTTCCCAGCTTTGTGCGATGTGCGTTGGTGGCTTGCTGGGTTCCAAGTGGAGAACTGGATGAGCGAGGAGGGCGGTGAGCAAGAATGACGTCCCGCCCCCACATCGCGTAGAGCCCGTGGGGCCGCCTGAGTGCGGCTCCACCTCTCTCAACTGCGGCCTCTTTCCCGCCAGTGAACGCCCCCCGTTCGACGCCCACGCCCCGCCTGCCACCACAGCCGAAGCGGAGCTCCCGCGATGGCTCACGGTGGACCAGATTCGCAAAATGCAGCGGATGAGGCGAGAGCGCGTCGTCGAAGCGATGCTCTCGGGCGAACTGCCATATGAGCAGCGGGGCCGTATCCGGTACGCAAGGCTTCCGGACGTTCTAGCCTGGGAGGAACGTCGCCTTGCCCCCGAGGAGCAGCCTCTTGCCGGGCTCGTGCATCCCGACCTCGCAGACTGGGCCTAGCCGGCGAGCTGGCGCGTGTTTCCGGGGCACGGGGTCGAGGACCGAGCAACGGCCGCCGACCCCGAAAACCAATGAAGAATGGAGACTCGAACAATGAACCAAGCAACTAAACCCCGACTCACTCTAGCAGACCTGCAGCAATTCACAGGTGATACGAAGCGATACCGCCATTCGCTCAATCGGCGAGTGATTTACACGCCCGGCGTCCAACACCTTGCTGAACACGGAGAAGCCTACTGGCTGCTCGATGCAATTGCGTCCTACTTCGGCGGCTGGAAAATGGAGCGTGCGATGGTCCAAGATGACCGGTTGCAGACGCTTCAGTTCTGGCGGCTCAAGGTCCGCGATGACTGCTCAGCCGTTCTCACCATGCGTGCCGATTCCGGAGTGAATCCCGCGATTGTCCAAGATGTCCCGTTCACGGATTTCTCGTTGGATACTGTCGAGATCTGGGCCGGATTCGATGGGATGTACTGGGTGCTCTATCTTCCCTCCGAGCATTAGACACACAGCAGGTCCGCCCAGCCGAAGAAGCAAATAAGGGGTTGACAATCCCATCACACCCGATGCACCTTCGGTGTCGACAATTTGTGGCTGTGTATGTGCCAACTCGTTTGGTAACAAGAAGTTACACGCGTAAACACTTGTCCACGCTTTGTCCGTGACATCGTCGCGAATGCGGCTACAATAAGGAGGATTGGCGAAAGCCGCGCATACGCCATGAGGAGATATGGTCGATGGCAGAAGCCTCGAAACCCGTGACCTTCCGGCTCGGCGCTCACTATCACGAAAGGCTCTCCGAACTTGGTGGCGAGCAGGAGATGAGTCCTGGCGAGTTCGCTCGCAAGCTCGTCACGACCGCGCTTGATGGGGGCGACAAGCGGGAGATTCTCGACTCCGTTTCCGCCCTTCGAGAAGAGCTTGATTTGCTCCGTGAAGACTTCGGGTGGATCCTCGGCACCCTCCTCGTCAACGTCACCGACTTTGATAAGGACCAGGTGAGGGAGCTTCTCGCCCCACGCTTCCAGAGAACAGGAGGGCGGACCCCATGTTGAGCATCTCCGCGATGACGGGTGGCCAGGAGCGGTACTACACCGACTTGGCCCGTGAGGACTACTACCTCGAAGGGGGTGAGCCACTTGGCCGCTGGTTCGGCAAAGGAGCCGAGAAACTCGGTCTTTCGAGCCAAGTTGAGCGCGAGCAGCTTTCGGCCTTGTTCCGAGGCTACGCACCCGATGACCGCAAACTCGTTCTGAACGCCGGTAAGGCCGATCGGCAACCCGGGTGGGATCTCACGTTCAGTGCACCGAAAAGCGTCTCGACGCTCTGGAGCCAAGCTCCCGAGCCCTTGCGACAGGCGATCCAAGAGGCTCACTACGAGTCTGTTCGCGCCGCGCTCGGATACCTCGAAGACGCTGCCGGCGTTACACGCAGAGGGCACGGCGGAACAGAGGTCGAGCAAGCCGGGCTGGTCATCGCGCTTTTCGAGCATGGCACATCAAGGGCGCAGGAGCCGCAACTTCACATACACACTCTCGTTCAAAACGCTGCGATTCGCGATGATGGCACCTGGGGCGCAATTCGAAGCCATGACCTGTACGAGCACAAGATGACCGTCGGTGCGCTCTACCGAGCCGGTTTTGCGTATCGCCTCTCTCATGACCTGGGTCTTCGGATCAAACCTGAGAAGACTTGGTTTGAAGTGGAGGGCGTTCCCCGTACGCTCATGGACGAGTTTTCCACCCGCCGCGCCCAAATCGAAGATGCCCTCGCTGCGAGCGGCCTGCACGGTGCCAAGGCTGCCGAGCTTGCAACGCTCAGCACCAGGAAAGTAAAGCAGCATGTCGCCCGAGACGAGCTCTTTTCCAACTGGCGCGAGGCTGGTGACGAGAACGGCTTCTCGGTTCGCCAAGCCGAGAAGCTGCTTCAGCGCGAGGCAGCCAAGAGCCGCGATCCCTCAGAACTTGCCCACGAATCGGTCGCTGCATTGACGCAGAGCCGGAGTTTCTTCTTCGAGCGGGACGTGGTTCGCTGGATGGCTGTGGCGGCACAAGATGGGACCGTTTCTGCACGCGACATCACGAGTGCCGCGAGAAACATGCTCGCCTCGGAGAAGACTCTCCGGTTTGAGGATAGGGAAAAGCCAGGTCGGATGTGTTTTACCACTCGCGAGCTGTACGAAACTGAACGCGAGGTGCTCGATATGGCCGAGCGTTCGCGCGGTGATTCTCGCCACATCTTGACGCAGAATACTCTTCAAGCCGTTGTTGATAAGCCGCGCTTCGCCACACTCTCCGAAGAGCAGCGTAAGGCCGTCGAGCACCTTACTCTAAGAGAGGGCTCGATTCAGTGCGTCTCCGGGATGGCCGGCACCGGAAAGACGCACATGCTCGCAGCAGCCCGACAAGCATGGGCGGCTCAGGGCCTCAAAGTCGTCGGCTGCGCACTTGCCGCCACAGCAGCCCGAGAGCTTGGGGACGGCTCGGGAATCAAGAGCGGGACCATCCGCAGCACGCTCAGGCGGCTTGGCAATACGCTGGCCGAACAGATGAAGCACAACCTATCGATCAAGGGTGTGCGGGAACAAGTCACATTGGCCGGATTGGGGCACCCTTCGAAGCGGTGCATTCACAACAAGCCGCTCATCGATAAGAAGGGCGCTATTATCAGGCGCGGAATGAAGCTCGATTCAAAGACCGTGCTCGTTGTCGATGAAGTGGGGATGGTTGGGACGCGCGACTTGGCCGCGCTCATGAAGCACACAGAGAAGGCCGGTGCGAAGCTCGTACTTGTTGGTGACGAGAAGCAGCTCCCTTCGATTGAGGCCGGAGCGCCCTATCGTTCACTTGTGAGCCGGCTCGATGGTGTCCGGCTTGAGGACATCCAACGCCAGAAACAGCCCTGGATGCGTGATGCTGTGAAGCTCTTCGCTGAAGGCGACGCGCGAGGAGCCTTGTCCCTCTACGCAAAAGAGGAGAGGCTCCACATCACCGAGACGAAAGACGAGGCGCCGGCTCGGCTTGTGCGTGACTGGATGTACGGTCGTACCGAAAAGCTCGCGGACACGCTTATTCTCGCTGGCACAAAGGGGGAGACCAAGAAACTGAACGAACTCGCACAGGCCGCGCGGCGAGACAACGGCGAGACCGGATTCCGATTCGCAAAGGTCGCAGGCCAGAAGCTCTTTGAGGGCGACCGCGTCCTCTTCGAAGAGAATCGCGCCGCGCTCGGCGTTGCGAACGGCGATTTTGGTTCCATCGAACATATCGCAGTTGGCGTCATTCCGGGCTCCTCGACAATCACCGTCCGCCTCGATCGCACTGAGCGCAAAGGGCTTTTCGATCGCTCCGCTCGTGCGACGTTCAAGGTCAGCGAGTACGACCATCTGGCACTCGGTTACGCAGTGACGACACACAAGGCTCAGGGAGCCACCGTAGACCAGACGTTCGTTCTCGCGGAGACCATCATGCAAGACCGCGAGCTTTCGTACGTACAGATGTCGCGCGCCCGCGAAGATGCACACATCTATGTGAGCCAAGCAGACGCGGGTGAGGACAATTGTGAACTCGTTCGCCAGATGGAGCGTTCTCGTCCCCAGGAGATTGCACATGATAGGGAGCTGCGCGAACATGAGCGCAGCCTTGAAAGGAGCATCAAATGAGAGCAGATCACGGGAACCGTGCGCACACCGATTGGACGTAGCACTGTGTCGATACTCTTCCCTCTTGTGTGCTGGCTCTTTTCAGCGGCTCTCCGCATCGCGGTCGTCCTATGCGTACTGCGTGTGCTTCATGATTCCTGGCTCACAGACCGATCGCACCTGCTCCTTCTTTCGCTTCCATTCCTAGTGGAAGTGCTTGCGCTCCTTTCGACGCCATGGCCTCCCTCAGTTCTGGACCCAAACGACCGTCGTGGGAAGCGACTCCGCAGATCCTACCTAGCGACAAGAGCGGAGGAGCGACGTAACAACATGCGCGCAAACCTTTTCTACCTGCTTCTGCCAGGCGCCACCACGCTCATCGCTACCGTCGCATCTCTGATAGCGCTGCGTGATGGTTTTCCGAGGGAGACCGAGATCACGCTTCTTTGGGCGTTCGGTATTTCCGTTGTTGCATGGCTTCCTACTCTTCTTATTCTGAAGCGTATTGGCCCTGAGTATGGGCCACCTCCCGAGACCATATGCCACACACGTGCACAACCTCCGCAGAAGCCAAAAGACACGAGCAGGACGCAAGGAATGGACCCGGATGCCCAGGAGGACGCGTGGTGAACGAGGACATTGAACCGCCTACTCGAAAACCGCATCCGGCCCTGAGTCGGGGCAGCAGATCGCTCCACGACGTGGATTGCCGTTCACTGCCCGCGCTCGCGCTCAAGTGGGGATGTCAGGATTGGCGCTTGGCGAAGCTTGCGCCGCACTTCCTCATTCTCGGCACACCTGGCAGTGGCAAGACGCTTCTTCAGAAAATGTTTATGTTTTCGCTCTTGCCCGACAGCAGGCACGGCATCACGTATCGGGCAGCGATCTTTGACCCCAAACGTGAGTTGTACCCGTTTCTCGTCCGCATGGGCATTCCCTCCGAGCAGATCGTCGTCACGCATCCATATGACGAGCGATGTGTAGCGTGGAACCTTGCGGCAGATTTCACGGATGAAGGCCACGCCAAGACGCTCGCCAACGCACTCATTCCCCTTCATGATGCGACGAACGAGACTAAGAGCTCTGATTTCTGGGTAAACGTCGCAAACCAGACGCTTCACCACGTCATCGTTGGTCTCATGGAGGCATCGCCCAACGCGTGGGAGCTTCGCGACATCACGGAATCATGTTCACGTCCGGAAACTCTGCGTCAGGTCCTGCAAATGACTCCTAGCGGAAGAGATGCCGCGCGTTTCTACTTCGAAGGACGCAAAGAACTCGCGGGCGATATTCTGGCAACGCTCCGTTCGTATATCCGCGAGTTCGAACCTCTGGCTGCTCTCTGGCATAAGGCCCACGTCACGTTCAGCATTCGGGAATGGCGAAGCGGTTCAGGCATTCTACTCCTCGGAACAGACCCTGAGCGCCCTCAGGTTCTCAAGACTCTGAACAACCTCATCATCGAGCGCATGTCCCAGATTCTACTTGCCCGCCTTGAGGAGCAGCCGGCCGACCTCACATGGCTTTTCTTTGACGAGCTTCGAGAGGCGGGTCGATTCACAGGTTTCCACACACTTCTAACCATGGGCCGATCCAAGGGCGTACGCATCGTCCTCGGGTTCCAGGATCTGTCGGGGCTCAAGGCGACATTCGGCAAGGATGAGGCAGAGGAAATCCTTGCCATATGCGACAACAAGGCGATTCTACACCTCGGCAGCCCGGAATCTACTCGCTGGGCGTCCGACCTATTCGCAGAGACGCTCAAGGAGGTGGAGTCGCGCACTGTATCGGACGACCAGCGTCTTTCTCGTACCACGAAAGAAGAGCTCGTCCGCGAGGCGTTGCCGATTCAGTTCTTCAAACTGAATCTTGCCGAAAACTCCGCCGGGGCTATCGAGGGTTTCTTTCATAGCCCGGGTCTCATGTATCGACGGAAGATCTCAGCAAGCGCGGTTGATGCGGCAATGCCCCCGAAGCTCACGGGGCTAAGCGAACCGTTCATCGAGCGTGACCAGACTGACCAGCGTCGCGTTGCATGGTCTGACGCAGACTACGAGCGATTCGGCATCCGGATGCCGGGGAGTTCTGAACCGTCGTCAAGCGTTCGTCGCGAGCTTCAGGTGTTCGATTGGCGCCGGCCGCACACAGGATAACGTACATGACGCGCAATAACAGAGTGACGACGGACGACGAAGACGCGGGCTTGCCCAGCCCGTTCGTCATGGGCGATTACGTATACCATTGGACGTTCTGGCGCGGCCTTCTACTTGATGCTGTCTTCACGCCCCGACTTGCACAGTTCATTGTCCAGAAGGAAGACGGAGGCGAGCTTGTAGTAAAAGACACGAATTATGCGTATACCGACAATGCAGAAATTCAAGCTGGCCATGAGGTTGCGATCGTCGGGCTTGGTGAGCGGGCTCGTGGTAATACGTATCACTTCTGCGGCCTCGTTGATTTCACAAGCACAACGCCTCGACATCTATCTTGTTGGCTGAACCACATCGAATGGGGCACTGCCCACCGGCACTTCGGCTGGCGGACGCGTCGTGAGGCCAAAGACTGCATCCGAGCGTACTACACTGCCGTTTTTGAAGCCCTCTCTCGCGTATGCTACGGCCCACTGGGTACGGTGTTCGAGGAGCAGGTAGTGCCAGCCGCTGAAAACGCGGTCAAGAAGTGGAAGTTTTCCTTTTGATCGCTCCGATTCTTCGGTCGGCGTGAAGGCCATTCTCTTCCCAGAGTGCCGGAGGCGCCGCCTTCTTTTCCTCAGTTGTTCGGCTCCGACTTCCGCTTCGGGGCGTTCGACGCTCGCCTCTCCTCGGGCAAGCTTCTATTTGCGGGATTCCGTCATGACGCCTGCGCACGTTTCGCCCGGCCAGAGCCTTGTCCGTGCTGCCCTCCGGGGACGCGCCACAAGCGGCACGGAGGAGGCCTCGGACTCAGGACATTACCGGCAGGGGGGAGGTCTGTTGCACACGGCGTGCCCTGCCTAGGCCCTTACGTCTCGGCTCCCAGCTTCGTGTGAGGAGCCGAGGACGACGGGCTTTATACGGCAGGGCACGAAGGCGTAGGCTGTCACAAGGTGACGGGTTGACGTTGAGCCTAGCCCTTCCGAACATGCACGCATGAAGACCGCCACGAATCTCGTCTTGCCGAATCTGGGGCGGCTGGCCCTGCTCATCGTCGGGATCGTCGCACTGGTCTGCACCAGCTGCCACGGACCACACAAGGCGACGCAGGCTGGCAAACCGGCCACCACGGCCGTAACACAGGCGGTTGACGTACAGCGACTCATCGACGAGGCCGAGGACAACGGACTCGTTCAAGTGCCGACGGGACGATACGTCCTGCCGAAGGGGCTCACGGTCACGAATCGCAAGGGCCTGAGAATCGTCTTTAAGAAGGGTGCCGCCATCCTTGTGGACGACGTGACGCAGAACGTCGTCTCAATCATCGACTCCGAGCACATCAGCATCGAGAACGCAAAACTCGGCCACCTCACACCTCTAGCCGAGTACGAGTGCCACGGAAACGTCGTCGATGTTCGCGATTCGACCAACGTCAGGATTCAGTCGTGCGATATCAACGGCTGCGGTGCGGTTGGCGTCTTCGCACGCGGCTCGTCCGGTATCGTGGTCGAAGGCAGCCACGTTCACCGAAACACGTTCAACGCGTTCTATCTGCACGGCTGCCGTGGCGTCCGGATTGAGCGGAACGTCGTCGAACACAACGCGAACTTCATGCAGGCGTACGAAGTCGATGACCTCCAGATGAGCCACAACGTCATCAGAGACAACGGCGGCTACTGGGATGGGAGCGAGGGCAGCTCCAAATCGAGAACGCCATAAACGGTGCCGGCCGGGCGTCGCCGTTTGGCTCTTCCTCCCAATCAGGCCCAACCCGAGGCGGCGGGCGGGTTGCCCCGGCCTTTGT
>JAUVGW010000448.1 GCA_030593565.1 Phycisphaerae bacterium
GGGCGAATTGTGGCAAGTCAACCGGCGCGTCTGGCGCTGGTTTTGTCCCGCCTTGCCCACCGATTTCGGGTGGCCGGTCGTCGGGCGGCTGCTGTTTGGGCTTCGATTCTTGCGGCGGCGATGGTCTTTCCTTGGCCGCTTCATCCAGGGCTCCGCAGCGTTTGCACAGCCGCCGCCCCGCCTTCTCGGCCTCCTCGATCGACTTGAACCGAAAACGGTTCGCCACGCTGATTCGTCTGGCGTGGGCGCACTCCTGCGGATGCGTGTGATAGACCTTGCTGTTTTCGGCCCCGATGGCCACGTCTTCCGCCGAAGCCGTACGCGTCGAGGCGCCGCCGAACGCGACTGCGAATAAAACGAAGCAGATGGGCCATTTGCGCGCGCGCGCCGAGGCCCTTGTGGCGCCGCCGCGCTCTGCCACAGGATTCTTGGCTCGCATTCTGTGAGATTCCCATTGTACGGGGGGGATGCTCGGCAAGTCACTGCTCACGTCAGACATTGGACCCCGCCTCCTTCCCGCGCTGCAGCCTCGATGGGTCGCAATCACGGACTCGCGGTCGTGTGAAACGTACAGTTCTCAGCGATCCTCGATCAGTCGTCGCCCTTGCGGAAGACGGCAACCACGTCCTCGACCGGCACCACAAACAACCGATTGTCACCTTCGAAGTCGACCGGAATCGCGTGCTTCGGGTTGAACAGCACCTTGTCGTATTGCCGCAATGGAAAGTCGTCGTCGTTTTCGACTTGATGGGACACCGCGACGACCCGCCCCGTAATCGTCGGAATCTCGATGTTGTCGGGAAGTTGGATGCCGCCTTTGGTCTGCTTCTTGTCCGCGTCCTTGCGGATCAGCACACGCTTGCCGAGCGGCTCGATGATTTCCAGTTTCGGAGCCCGCGCTCGTGGTTTATCTGCCGTCATGCCGTTCCTTCTCCGTCAAGGTCGATGTCGAGGCGAAGCTCGCCCGACGCCGACGGCATTGTAGCCGCTCCCCCCCCGCCATCGCAAATGATTCCCCCAAGCCCTGCGCCTATTGGTCATTACTGCGGCGGCAGGCCCGCGAACGTGGTAGCGGTTGATGCGGATGACTGGTTGTTTTCTTGCATGGACGTCCGTGCTTGAACGTCGACGGAAGCCTCGCTAGACCGGTCGAACAGGAGGCCCGGTCGGAAGAACGTCGCCAGGACGATGATCGCGCAACACGCGATCGACAACCGCAATGCCGGGCAGCGTGAAGCCGTGACTCCCTCCGCCGGCTTCCGAAGATAGCAGCTCGCTAGAATCCGCATGTAGTATGCCGCCGCGATCGCCGAATTCAACACGCCGAATACGACGAGGATGATCATCGCCTGATGCCCGGCCGTGCCTGCGCTTGCCGATAGCGCGGCGCTGAAAACGTAGATCTTTCCGAGAAAACCGCCCGTCAACGGGAAACCCATCAAGCCCAACACGCAGATCGCCAACGCCAGACCCGCCCACGGATACCGCCGGGCGGCCCCGGCGATGTCATCCAGCGTCTCGGCGGAGTCTTCGCCGTCCTCGCCCGTCTTGCGGAGGTAGGCCAGCGACGCGAACGCCCCCAGGTTCATCACGCCGTACACCGCGATGTAAAACAGCACGGCCGTCGCCCCGTTTCGCAACGGCGACGGTCCGGAGCCGGGTCCCGCGACCAGCGCCACGAGCATATACCCGGAATGGGCGATGCTCGAATAGGCTAACATGCGTTTGACGTTCTGTTGCCATAGCGCCAGCGTATTGCCGACGAGCATCGTGGCCGCCGCCAACACCCACAAGACCCAAAACAACGCGCCGTTGTGTGCCGTCGCATCTGTTGCGTAGGACCAGTCGCACAAGGACAGCACGCGGATGATGGCAATGAAACCGGCGAACTTCGGGACGAAGCCCAACATGCCCGTCACCGGCGAGGCCGCCCCCTGATAGACGTCCGCCACATAGGAATGGAACGGTACGGCCGCGACCTTGAACGCCAGCCCGCCGAGCGTCAACACAAGACCGATGATGACAAAGGTATCACCCAGCGCGCCGCCCTGCTTCAACGTCGTGTGGAGCGATTCACCCGAACCGAACAGCACCGTCGTGCCTGCGGCACCATACAGGAAACTGAACCCGTACAGCATCATGGCCGCCGCAAACGCCCCCAGGAAGAAGTACTTGCCCGTCGCCTCCTGAGCGCGGATATCGCGCCGCGACAGCCCGATCATGATGTAGGTCGGCACGCTGACAAGTTCCAGCGCCAGAAACAGCAGGATCAGGTTGTTGGCCGCGGCGACCAGCAAAACACCGGCCAGCGAAAACAGCAGCAACGAGAAGAACTCGCCTCGCTCCCCCTCCTCCGGCACGTGCCGATTGACCAACAGAATCAACAGGCCCACCGACAGACCCACCAAACGTGCGTACCACAGCAGCGAGTCGTTTGTCAGTTGTGGCACGGATTCCGCGCCGTACTGCCGAAGCCTACACGCCGTGATCAAGGCCAACGCGATGACCGCGAACGTGACAAGCGACAGCCATTGCCTCCGGGCCAGCCCGAGCAGCAACACGAGCACGCCGCCAAGGACGAGGATAAACTCCGGCGCTAGACTCGTCACGATCGGATGCGTCGCGAAGATCGTCATTTCGATCCCTCCCCGGCATCCGCCTGTGACGTTCGGAGATCGTCGGACGACGATCGATCATCCGGAGTTCCCTCCGGCACTTCTGTGACATAGCGCGGCGAAGCCGCAGCCGTAGCGTCGGCCCCCCGTGGCCGACGTAGAACGCGAGAAAACCTCCGTGGCTCGCGACGACTCTCAACGTTAGTAACACAGGCGTCTTGCCCCTGTTCACGCGGCCCGTCGCTCACCAAAACCGGGGCCTCGCTGCGCCAGATCGCAGGATGCACGTGCGCCAGAACAGCCTCGTCCAGCGACGGTTCCATCACGTCAGTCGCAATCCGCGGATAAACGCCCAACAGCAAACACACACATGCGATCGGTGCCAAGATGCCGATCTCCCGGCGCGTCAGATCCTGCGTCAAGCCGGTCGACGAATCAAATCCATGTCCCGGCTCCTTGACGGGGCCGAACAGCACACGCTTGACCATGTGCAGC
>JAUVGW010000106.1 GCA_030593565.1 Phycisphaerae bacterium
GTCCGGATGGCCGGGCAACGGCGAAATCCGCAACCTCATCCTGGTCGATCCCGACGATGCGGAGCGCCACCTCGGAATCCACTTGGCCTTCACCGGTACCCGACAGCACCAGCCGTGCATAAGCGAAGCGTTCTCCCTGACGAACTTGGGGCACGTGGAAACGCAGGCCGATATCATAACGCTCGGCTTCTGTATTCCCCATGCGATTGAGACCTGTCGCGCCGTACCCGTCCGGACACCAGGTGCTATTGCTGATTTCCGTTCCGTCGTCGGAATCGCGGAGGATCTCAAAGATCAGGACATCGGCGCCGGGCTGGCCGCCAGGATCTCCGGAGGCCGTTAACGCCGGCGAAGCCACCATCCACGCAAGACAGAATAGCCGAACGCGATTCATGCTGGTCCTCCTGTCCCCCGTTAGATCGACGCGCGTCACGGCCGGCCCAGACCGATCACGGTAGAACGTGTGCAGATATTATGTTATCCAGCATTCCCGATTATCGACACTCAAGACACGATTGTACCCAAAGGAACCGCTCGATTCAAGTGAAAAAAGCCTGTCTTGCCCCTGCCTGCGGCCATCTGGCTGGCCCCCCGGCACGCCGAGACACCGATTTGGCCGCTCTCGTGCTCGGAACTACGGCCTTGCGACGTTTTGGAAGAACATCAACGCCTGGCCCCGGAATACGCCACAGGCCCAAAAGCTATCTGAGATGCCCCCAGGGCAGGTTGAGCAATTCATTTGGTTCTTCGCGGATTATCGGGAAGTACCGAAGCCCCGGCAGGGGCGTAAGGGCATAGCCCACGGCGCGAGCCCTGGGGTACTGGCGTGTGCGAACCAGCGAGCCCCAGCGGGGCGAAAGAGGAGGTTGGGGAGTGTCTTTCGCCCCGCTGGGGCTGGGCAAAGCGCGTGCCGATGCGATCCCACGGCTTACGCCGTGGGCTGTCTTCTTGCGCCACTCCGTGGCTGGCTGGGCTGTGATCATTCCCCAGAAATCCCTGAAGAACCATTCTTTTTGCGTCTTTGAAACGAAAACATCGCGATTACTGAGTGAAGGAATCTGTACTTTAAGAAAGGAGATACTACAGATGTTGAAAAAATTGTCCAAGATCTTGATGGTACCGGTGCTCTGCCTGTTGATGGTCGGCACCCTTGGCTCTACCTGTGCCACCGTGCCCGGTGAAAACATTGGCGATGGCGGTGATGGTGGGGACGGTGGCGATGGTGGGGGCGCGGTCGCGATGGCCGTGGTCCAAACCGCGATCGCATCGCACACCAACGCGCGGATCCGCGCCGGAGATGACCTCGTTGCTTACGGCACTGAGGCCCGCCTCGGTGTGGACTACATTATCCCCTCCGCAGGCGACACAGCCGGTCGCGGCATCACCGATTCCGACCGCTTCAGATCGAACAGCTTCGCCGTCGCCGGCAAGAAGATCGCCCTCGTCGGCGCCACTGACTCAACCATCCTATACCAGGTCGCGATCTTCGACAGCGCGAGCCCCGGCACCCCAACGGTGATCCCCGCCACCCAGGTGCGACTTCAGAGCATCCCCGCCAGCGACGGTGACGCCGGACACATCGAGGCGGACGGCAACTACGTCGCCGCCGTCAGCGACCCGAGCGAGGTCACCAGCGGCAAGATGCTTCAGGTGATCGACGTCAGCGGCGCTGCGCCCGTCGTCACCAGTTTCAGCACCGACCCCGCCGCCTCGGCGTGGAACGTCGCCATGGTCGCCGTGAACGCCGCCTCGAAGAAGGTCGTCGCGGCTGACACTAATGCTGACGTCTTCAGCGTCTATGACATCGACAATCCCAACACCGCACCGACGCAGTTCGACGCCTCCGGCGTCGACGACATCCTCGATACCGTTCAGATGGTGTTCGACGGCAGATACGTGTTTTATCACAATAATGCGGGATACGCCAAGGCGATGGTGCTCGATACGACTACCGGCACGTTCACAGAATTGGAGTTTGCCCAGAACAACGTCGCCCTTGGCGGCGGCAAGTTCGGCTACTTCGTCGACAGGGACGCCAGCGACGATCAAGGAGGCGGCCGAAGCGCCATCGGCGCGACAACCGGCTTCGGCAGTCCCACGTTCGCCGGAGACGTCCAGATCGACGGCTACACCAACAACAACGGCTTCTTCGGCTGCGGACCGAAAATGGTCATCACCCCGAATGGCGAACACTTCTTCCTCGACGGCATCCAGCACAGCACCGGCGGCGTCTTTACGATCTTCACCGACCCATCCGGCACTAACGCCTATGGCTGTCCGGGCTGGGACGTCTCGTGCACCAACAACACCGTGGGGTTCAGGAGCACATCGGACGGAACCAACAGGATTGTGGCCTACATCATCATCCCGTAGGCTCGGCGGCATGGCATGGCGTGGTGCGGCAACACACTGCGGCTCCCCGCAATAGTCTCGAACGGGCGGGAGCATCCAGAACCGGATGCCTCCCGCCCGTTCTGCCTCTGTCGGAGCTCGCACGTACGACGAGCACGTGGCCCTCTTGAATGATCTCGTCGCTACGTACCCCAACCTGGCACAGATGATCATCCTAGCAGCCCATGGTGGGAGTCCTTCCGACGTAGGCGTTCGAGTAATCACGCGGCGGTCAGCATTTGAGAACGGCGCCTCATCGGCAGAGCGCCTTTCACTCCCGTGTGGGTCAGCGCCCTCCATGTTGTTCGCAAGAAGCGCAACATGACATCCGCAATCCGCGCAGCAAGGCCCTGCATGCCGCACCCGGTGCCCGTCCGAAGACCTTACGCAGCACCAGTGACAAGTTGAACCCGGCCACGTGGATCAGCAGGCGTTTGAGGATGTTCGCGTGTCCGCGCAAGTATTCAGGCATAGTGTCTCTATTCGCCGACCAAGGCGTTCTGTTTCTGACAGGAACCCAAAGCCCGGAAGTAATCGCCTGCCAGGTTCGAAGCAGCCTGTCGGAAATGGCGGAACGAGAATCGCGATCATAAGGCTACGATTGCTGTAACTTTATGTTCTCCGTTGGCGCATCTTCTTGGGGGCTTTTCCCTAGTTTGGAAAGACGCGGCTGATGATCTCCCGTACCCCAGCGGGATCGCGCTCCTTCCACAGCGGAGCAACTCCGAATCCTCCATATCAACCCGCTGCACCTCCAAATGCCGGCCGGACAGTGCGCCACCCATGCGGGACACACGACGCGGGCAGTGCCCGTCGGAAGGAAAGTCCAGCAGGCGATCGTCCTGCGCAACTTGGAAGTCTCGCACGAGCCGGAGCCAGAAAGCCACGAGAGCGGAGGTGCCGCGCCGCGTAAACGATGCGCCACGACAACGATGCGCCACGAATCAAAGAATCAAACGATCTCAAAGTCGCAAAAAAACGCATGGGGGATTTGCCGTTTTTTCTGGACACAATGCGCGAAGCCACGTACACTCGCGTTCCGATACAACGTTGCCGGATGACGGCTTCGGGTTGCCCGCGTCATGTAGAACGTGGCAAGGCCTGTGATCCGGTCGCGGCAGTGTATTACATGTCGCCGGTGGATCGGGCCGACCGGAGTGCCAGCGGGGATGGAGTCGCCAGCCGCGGACAGTATGGACGCTTCGCGCGATACACATTTTTAGGGAGTAGAGATGAACAAGAGAGTACTTCTGTCTGGGCGCTTCCTTGTAGGCGCGGTTGTTTTGTTGTGCGCCAGTGTGGTGTTGATGGGTACGTCGTGCCCGCTCACACCGGAAACGCCGACGCCGTTCGATCACACGACGGCGACCTACGTCGGCACGGCAACCTGTGCGGGGTGCCACGCCGAGATTGCCGCCAAGTTCGCCAACAACGGGCACGGCTACAAACTCAGGAAGGTTGAGAACGACACCGCTCCGACCTACCCCTTCACCAGTCTGACCACCCCGACCGACGTCCTCGCCGGTGTCACCGATGACGACGTAGACGGCACCGCCGCAGATCCCGGCGCCGGCACGGACAACACCCTCGGCACGCCGGCCAGTTGGGCGGATGTTACCTACGTCATAGGCGGTTTTGGATGGAAGGCCAGGTTCATCGACGCCAACGGCTACATCGTTACAGGCAGCGCGACGCAGTACAACTTCGAGACCGACGGCTATGTCGCCTATCACAACAATGAAGTCGACAAGGTCTTCGACTGCGGCAACTGCCATACGACCGGCTGGAAGCGCTACGACGCCACGAACAATCCCAACCGCCAGGACAACCTGGCCGGCATGGAGGGGACGTTCTACGCACCGGGTGTCCAGTGCGAGGCCTGTCACGGAGCCGGCTCCGAACACGTATCAAGCGGCGGCGACACCAGCAAGATCACCAAGACTGCAATCGCCCGCACGACGGCCGATTTCACTGCCAGTCACATGGGCTACGGCATGCCTGTCGCGTGCAGCGAGTGCCACACCCGCAACGGCGAGAAGGACTACCCGGACTACTTGGGTGGCGACGGCACCATCGCGGCGAGCGGCGGCCTGATCAAGCACCACGAGCAATACGATGAGATGCAGGGCATCAACCCGGACGACGTGGCTTCCGGCGCGACCGGTCCGCATAAGTCCCTCACCTGCGTCGCATGCCACGACCAACACACGACAATCAAGCATGCGGCAACGAGCGGCGACGGCACCGGCTTGGTGAAGGTCTGCACCGACTGTCATACCGGCGTGACCATCACGGGCGGGATGGCGGCCCTCAATTGCACCGACTGCCACATGCCCAAGCTGGCCAAGTCGGCCATCAGCCACGCTGCCGTCGGCACCGGCCCGATCACTGGCGACATCGCTTCGCACATTTTCAGGATCGACACCTCGGCGACCGACCAGTTCAATGGGGACGGCACGAAGGCCTATCCTCGGATCACGGCGGACTGGGCCTGTAAAACGTGTCATAACGGCGTCACGGCCAGCGAGAAGACGGATGCCGTCCTGGCGGCGTGGAATCATGGTACCTGACCGGACGGATGACTACCGCTTCGGTACTTCCCATGAAGTCCCGGGGGATGTCCATCTCCCGGGGCTTCCTTCTTTTTACGCGGGATGTTCCCCCTCCTCGGCCCCTCACACCGGAAGGTCGGGCCCACGCATGCAGGAATGCGTGTCCCCATCTCCAGCGAGTGCGGACCACAGGCGGAACGCCTGTGCCACAGTTTGATCACAGCCGAAGGACGTCGGCCGCGGGGGGGGCGACGCCACATCCGGTGTCGCCACCCGCAGGAGGTGTCATGGACCCGCTCAAGGATGTTTGGCAAGCTACGAAGTGTGAAACGACTACGTGGGGTTCGCCAGCAACGCCGCGCCGTCTTCCCACTTGTGCGTCTGAACGGCCTCGATGATATCCGCCGCCAGTCGAACGGCCGCCGCGCCGTCCTCCGCCGTGACTGCCGGCGGCTCGCCCGTGCGAACGCTGTTCAGAAACGCCTCCAGTTCCGCCTTGAGCGGCTCGACATCGTCCACGACCAGCGGCTCGACCTTGACCATCTTGCCGAAATCCACGTTTGCCATCTGGCTCAAGTCGTCCAGCTTCGCGTCCTTGGCCATGCCGATGATGTCGGCATTCGCATCGCGCGTGATGGCGACGCCGCTGCTGCGCTGATAGTCCAGCGACAGATAGGACGTCTCGCTGAACACTCGCAGACGTCTGTCTGTTTTCAGCGCCAGTCGCGAAGCGACGAGGCTCGCCACCGCCCCGCTTTCAAAGACAACGCGAGCATTGGCGACGTCCTCGTGCTTGCCGAGCACCGCCACGCCGACGGCGTCCACACGCGCGACCGGCGACCGCACGAGGTGCAAGATGATATCGATGTCGTGGATCATCATGTCCGCCACGACGCTGATGTCCGCCGAGCGAAACCGAAACGGGCTGATCCGCTGTGACTCGATGTATCGCGGGCGGATTTCGAGGCGCTGAATCGCCCTGACCACGGGATTAAACCGCTCCGTGTGTCCGACCGACAACAGGCTCCCCGTCTCGCGGGCGCAGGCCAGCAGCGTCTCGCACGCGTCGACCGTCGCCGCCAGCGGCTTCTCGACCAGCACGGCAACGCCCCGGCGAAGCAGCCGGCACGCCACGTCAACGTGGTGGCTCGTCGGCACGGCGACCGATGCCGCGCGGACCGTATCCGGCAGATCGTCGAGCGAGGTCAGCGCGGCACAGCCGAACTTGCCGGCATACTCGGCTGCCCGATCGCCATCGGCGTCGACGACCGCGACGAGATTGGACTGTGGAAGTTCACTGTAAAGACGAGCGTGGTGTCGCCCCATGTGGCCGACGCCCACGACGGCCACGGAAGTTGAGTCAGATGTCACTGGCCATTGCCCCCGTTGTAGAATTTCGGCCGCATGGCACTATGATCGCGACGCTGCGATTCAAGATAGCGGCCATGCACGCCATGTTGGATGGATCGTTTCAAGTAATCAATCAAATACTGACAATGTTCATCAAGTGGCCCGTCGTTCTCGGCATCCCGAATGCGCCGGGCGAGCGTCACCGAGCCGTTGCGCTCGTGGCGGCGCGGCAACAGGCCGTACAGATTTCGCAGCCGATAGTAGTTCATAGAGCCGTGCCGGCGCGGGAACAGTCGCTTGCACAAATCGCGAAGCTGCTGGACCGATCCCTCACTGAAACCCCACCTGGACAGGCCCTTGACGTTCACACCCATGACCTCTCCGTCATGCGCGAAAATCATGAAAGGCGGAACGTCGGTCGTGCATCGAGCCGCGCCGGCCACGAAGCAAAATCGCCCGATCGTCACAAACTGCTGGATGCCGACCAAGCCGCTGATGACGACGTTATCCTCGATGTGTACGTGGCCCGCTACCTGAACCTGATTCGACAGGATACAGTTGCTGCCGACCCTGACGTCGTGAGCGAGGTGCGTTCCGACCTGAAACTGATTGTGGCTGCCGATCTCCGTTACGCCCCCGGCGACCTCGGTACCCGTGTGCGCCGTCACACCCTCGCGGAAGATATTCTCGTCCCCGATGATCAGCCGAGTATTCGACCCTTCATACTTGAGGTCCTGGGGCGCCGCGCCGATCACCGTGGACGGATAGAACACGTTGCCGCTACCGATCTCCGTGTTGCCGATGATCGTCACATTTGGCATCAGTTGACAGCCCGGGCCGATATGCGCATCCGGACCGATGTAACAACCCGGTCCGACATCGACGTCGTCCGCCAACTCGGCGCCGCGCTGAACCGTCGCACTATCCGCAATCTTCAGCATCTTCTGATCCCGTGGGTAGTCCGAAAAACCGGATTCGCCACGCCATTTTCCCATCATGCCCAACTCGGCCGATCATGCCGGATTACGCCGACTCCGCATCCACCAGCATGAACCGAATCTCCGCCTGGGAAACGAGATCGTCATCGACCAGGGCTTTGCATCGCACATGGCCCGTGCGGGCCTTCACCCTCAACGTCTCCGCCTCCAGAACCAATTGGTCTCCCGGCAGGACAGCCCTGCGAAACTTCACATTATCCATGGACAGCAAGACCGCCACCTTCCCCGTGTGTTCCAGCTTCTGCGCCAGCAGAATACCGCCCAGTTGGGCCATCGCCTCGATGATCAGCACACCCGGCATGATCGGCTGCGACGGATAATGGCCTTGAAAATAGGGTTCGTTGATCGACACGTTCTTGATGCCCACCGCGCGGCGGTCCCCCTCGATCTCGACCACGCGATCCACGAGCAGAAACGGGTAGCGGTGTGGCAGAATGCGGCGCAACTGCTGGGCGTCGATCGCTGCTGTGCTTCGCAGGCGGTTGCGACGCTCCTGTCGCTCGATGCTCTGTAGCAAGCGACGAACCAATTCGTGGTTCAGCGCGTGACCGCTCTTACGGGCCATGATCTTCCCGTGAAGCGGCCGACCCGCCAAACAGAGGTCCCCGATCAAGTCGAGGATCTTGTGCCGTACGCACTCGTTGGGAAACCGGTACTCGTTTTCGATGACTCCGTCATCACCGATGACCACAACGTCGTCATGTGTCAGGTGGGTGCCGAGCCCGGCCGCCTGAAATTGTCGGGCTTCCTCCTCGAACAAGAATGTCCGGGCGGACGCGATCTCGTTGCAAAATACCTCGTTCGACAACCGAATCGCGTAAATCTGCCGCAGCAATCGCCTGTCGGCCCCGTAGTCCAGATCGTACAGTATGTTCAAGTCGGCCGTGTCTGTCGGCACCGCGATCAGTTCGGCATCATCATCGGAAACCCGAATCGTCTCCGTGATCACGAGCGGACGACGCGCGGCATCCTGTTCCTGAACGCCGGCCGCCTTGATCGCATCGACAAAACTCCCGGCACTACCATCCCCGCCCGGCAGCTCGCCACCGTTCAGCTCAACCTCGACATTGTCAATGCCGAGCCCGTGGAGCGCCGCCAAGCAGTGCTCGACCGTCTCGATCGCAAGCGTGCCGTTTCGGAGCGATGTACGCCGCGCCCGTTTTGTGACGTTGGACACATGCGCCTGAATCCGTGATGTGCTCGCTCCATCCGCGCGAACAAAGACAATCCCGGCGTCGGGCGGCGCCGGCCGGAAACGCACCGTGACCTGCTCCCCCGTGAACAAGCCACGACCGCTGACTTCAGCGGCTTCCGCTATGGTCTGCTGCTTGGAGGGTTCAGGGTTCAGGGTCAAGGGTTTCGCCTTTCACCTTTCGACTTTCGAGTTTCGACTTTCGAGTTCAGCCACTCGTCGCTTCAGCGCTGCAACCTCGTCAAACAGCGACTGCAATTTCCGCACACGCGCCTGGTCACGCAACACCGACATGTGATCCCGTG
This sequence comes from Phycisphaerae bacterium, assembly GCA_030593565.1. Classification (GTDB taxonomy): domain Bacteria; phylum Planctomycetota; class Phycisphaerae; order UBA1845; family UTPLA1; genus JAFGQA01. The sequence continues at coordinate 8,789 of JAUVGW010000106.1, forward strand.
CCGGAGTGCCGGTCACCACGCTGCCGGCGGGAACACTCCTAAACGTCGCCGACCCCGCCGTCACCTTGACGCCGTCGCCAATGTCGAGTCCCTCGGAGACACCGGTCTGGCCGGCCATCACTACGCCGGCCCCAATGCGCGCACTCCCCGCTATGCCGGTCTGCGCGGCGATCACGCACAGCGGGCCAAGTTGAACATTATGGGCAATCTGGACCAGGTTATCAATCTTGCATCCACGCCCAATACGCGTCGTCCCGACCTTCGCCCGGTCAACACACGAGTTCACCCCGATTTCGACCTCGTCCTCGATGACAACGTTGCCCAAGTGGGCAAACTTCCGATGCCCGCCATCGCGAAAAATATAGCCGAAACCGTCCGCGCCGACGACGACCCCGGCGTGCAGGACCACATTGCTGCCAAGCTCGCACCGGTCGTAGATCACGCAATGGTCGTACAGTTCGCAATCCCGGCCGATCCGGACGGCCCGGCCGATGCTGACCCCCTCGTGCAAGACCGTATGATCGCCGATCTTGGCCTCGGCGTGTACGACGGCATGCGCTCCGACCGCCACCCCCACCCCGAGGTTGGCCGACTCATGTACAACGGCCGTGGCATGAATCCCCGGCTCCGGCCGTTCCGGCGGGATCAAAAACCGATCCAACACCGCCGCGATAGCCGTCAGGGGGTCGTCCACGATGATTCCACGAGGATCACCACCGAGAAGCGTCTCCGTGCCGATCACCGCTCCCGCCCCGCTCGCCGCCAATTGCTTGGCATGTTGCTTATCCGAAATCCACGTGACGGCATCCGGGCCGGCCGCGTCCACAGCCGCAACGGCACGGATCACGATCGAGCCACGCTCCGCCGCAGCCACAAGCCGGCCACCACAGAACTCGGCCAACTCCGCAACCGTGAAACTCGGCTCGTCAGACATGACAGGTCCTCGGTCGTCGACCTCCGTCCACCTATTACGGTACTGGGAGCATCGGGCCGGGCTTGGTCCCGCCGCCTGCTCGATACGCCGCATCCAAACGGCGAATAACGATGTCGGTGATATCAATCTCGGGTACGTTGTACAAAACCGTCCGATCCTGGATCATCCGACGCAGGGCCTGGACGCTCTGCTCAATCTCCTTCGGCTTGAAGGGCGCTCGCTGAAGCACCACGTCGTAGCCCTTTTCCGTGGCTACCTCGCCAGCCTTTTTCGCGGACTCCTCATAGATATACTGCGTCCAGGTGAATTTCTCTCGCTCCAGGTCTTCTTCCGCCATTTTGAACCACACGTTGGCCTCGACATTCAACCGCATTAGTTCCTTGCGACGGCTTTCATAGTCCGATTTTCCCGGCTGAAAAGCTGTCAACTCGATCTGCTTCTGCTCGATGACGCTGCGCCGCTGCTCCGCCTCCTTCTCGAGTTCGCCGGTCTTCTGTTTGATCTGCTCATTGAGATCTTGGATCTGGGCGCACTCGTTGAAGACCCGCACGAGGTCTATCACCGCCACAGGGTGAGGTCCGTTGGGTGCGGCAGGCGGGGTGCCGCCCGACTGGCTCGATTGGCCCATGCTGACAGCGACACCGAGCGTCGTTAGAAAAAGAACGGAAACGGCAAGAACGGCAAATGCGCGACGGGTCATAATCATCATCTCCAGTAAGCCAGACCGGGACCAACCCGGCGTCAGCGGCATTGTCCCCCCGCCGCGCAGAAACGCAAGCAGTCCCGCCTGATCCGGTACTGGTACAGTTTGAATTGGGGAGCATCGGCCTCTGGCCGGTACGTAGGTCGAGAACGAGGATTTCGTACCGGCGGGACGCCGATGCTCCCCAAACGCTACCAGTACCCCTGATCCGAGCCCCGAGTGCAGGGCAATCGCAGGAATGGCGGATGTAGCGGCCGACCCCGTGTCGGCCGCTACACGAGCTCGCGAACCGCTGCAAAAACCACCGCCCGGCCATTCTTGCGATCGCCTAGCCCCGAATGCAAGCGAGCGGGACCACGAACGATCCGTCCACCACGGCCCCGGGCCGGCGCCTGGGGTCCAAACAACCCAGCCGATACCCTCACAGGCTCCGGTGGGCAAGCCTACATCTGCCTAACGCCACGACCAAGATCAAGCTTCGGCCGGGCTTCCTCCGACGATTATCCCATATGCCAGACAAAGAAATATCCGCCGAACGAAGAACGTGGGCTCTGGTTGGCTGCGCGATCAGTCTTCTCATGCTCCTGGCGCTGGCCCTCCGAACCTACGGCGCCGGCGTCCCGTTTCACACGGGCGACTTCGCATGCCTCCCCTACAAGGTCAGCCGATGGTACGGCATTACCTGGATCATCACCCACATCCACGGCCCATTGCTCCCGATGATCGACCTGCTGTTTGCCAAGGCCGTGGTGGCGGCCGGCGGCGTCATGAACGAGGCCATGTGGCGCCTGCCGCTGGCCCTCGTCGGAACCGCCCAGGTGCCCCTCACGTTCGTCCTGATGCGCAGGCTCCGCGGAGCCATCTGGACCTCCCTGATGGCCGCCGCGATCGTGGCCGTCATGCCATCGCTCACGTCGGACGCCCGGTACCCCTACGGCTACGAGGTGCTCGGCGTCTTCATGGCATCACTCGCCCTGTGGGCGTGGCTCCGAGACCTCGACCGATCCACACGCGCGAGCCAATGGCTTGCCGGCGGACTGCTCGGCCTGTACCTGCTGTCGCATCTCGTCATCTACGCCCTGCCCATCGTCGTGACGACGGCCGTCCTGATCTCGCTGGGGTTGCGTAAGGGCATGCGACGACTCCTGACGTTCTCGACGCTCGCACCGGTGCTCCTGGCTACGTCGTGTATCTTGTTCGCGTTCTTCGGGCTCGGCGGTGGCATCCTGGGTCGGATGTCGCGTCACGTCGGACACGGCACGCTGGACGCCGGCGCCTCTACGCCGACCGACCTCCTTGCCCTGTGGTACGAACACATGGGCCCGATCTGGTCGGCCTTCTGCATCGCCGCTGTCCTAGTCGGCCTCGTCTTGGTAGGGCGACGGGATAGGCGCGGCCTCCCTGCTTGGTGGGTGGTGGTATACGTCACCCCGCTGGTGCTACTGCTTGACTTCGGACACATCGGGCGTAGCAGCAGTTATCAAATTCAGGGCACCTACGCCGCAAGCCTGGCCGGTTGCCTGCTGCTGCAAGTCCTCGCTGAATCGATAGTCTCCCTATCCCGCCGCGCACGGGCAGCAGCTCGTGTAGCCCTCGCCGGTTTCGGTGCCGCAGTCGTCGCGCTACTCCTGCTCGGATCCGTCAGCAGTCTGTTCACGCAAGATCGGTGGCCCGCCTGGACCGGAACCGTCGACTACGGCCGCGTGGTCCCGGATCCGGGATTCAAGGCGGCCGGCTGGTATGTCCGCGAACATGTGCCCGAAGACGCCGTTATTCTCGCCACCCACGGCAAGACCGGTCTGGAATACCCGTGCGTCTTCTACTATCTGGGCAGACATGTCGCCGCGGCCGAGGACACGAGCTACGAGAAGGAATGCCGAATCATCGAGGCCGTTCGGGACGACATCGACATCGCACTCGTCGAGCCAAGGTACTTGCCGCATTTCGCGCGGGAATTCGGATTCTCGCTGCCCGTACGATTCATGCGCGACGACCGGCCCGTCCTTTACATCGCAGCCAGGAACGGATACGAAATCGCCGCTATGGATGTCGAGATTCCACTGGCAAACCGCCTGTATGATCGGGATCACCACCTGTCCCGAATACCAACACCGGTCACCAGACTGCCGCGCACCGCAGCGGCAAACCGGAGAATCCTCCAAGTGCTGGCCGAAACCGACGAGTCGTTCCAGCCACACACGCTGACGGCAGCCTCGACGGACGGCGGGCAGTAGCCCGCCTCGTGTGCCCACATAGGACGCGTACGCCAACACTGCGCCCCCCCTCCGCCCTGACAGGGTCAAGCCGCCTTTTCCGGGCATCCGATACCTATTAAAAGGCGCGCCAAGCTCCCATTCGGGGCGAGGTGAGTGAGCGCGCCGACAGTCGAGGCATGTTCCATGGCGGCACCGCCGAACCACCCACACGATGACCTCCTGACGAGAACCTTCACGCGCTGTGCTCCCGAGCACCCCAGAAACAACGCCGACACAACCGACCGGACAGGCTCGACCGCCCTGCGCGGACTGCCAAGCGGCGACAATACGGAGTCGCGAGCCCAACCGACCCTCTCGATCGTACTGCCGTGTTTGAACGAAGCACAGTGCCTCCCTGCACTGGTGAGCCGGATTCAAGCGGCCATGCCGGATTCGTCCTACGAGATCGTCTTCGTCGATGACGGCAGCGATGACCAGACCTGGAACGTCATCCAGTCGTGCCTGCGGAGACACCCAACATGGCAAGGTCTCCGGCTCAGCCGCAGGTTCGGACACCAATCAGCACTATTGGCAGGTTTGGCCGCCGCCCGCGGCGATGCGGTCATCACGATGGACGCCGATGGCCAACACCCCCCCCACTGGATCCCGACAATGGTCAACAGATGGCGGACCGGCGCCAAGGTTGTACAGATGATCCGCCTGCCATCGCCGAATGAACCATGGCTCAAACGCGTCACGTCGCGGATGTTTTACCGGGTGTTCTCCGCCCTCTGCGATGTGCCGATCAGCCCGGCCGCCGCCGACTTCCGCTTGCTTGACCGCGATATCGTTGACTTGATCCTCCGTAGCAACGGACCGGTTCCGTTCTTCCGCGGGTTGATTCCATGGCTCGCGTGCCCAACCGCCGAGCTTCACTATCCTCCCGAGGAACGAACCGCCGGCGACACGAAGTTCTCCTTCTGCCGGATGATCCGTCTCGCGTTGGACGGCCTGATGAGCTTCTCCATCGTGCCGCTACGACTGGGCATCTGGACGGGCCTGTTCTTCGGCACGTTGTCCCTCGTCTATCTGTGTTACATCGCCCTCGTCGGTTTGTTCAACGACGCGGCCGTTCCGGGTTGGGCCTCGACCGCCGGCCTCGTGGCCTTGTTGGGTAGCGTGCAGTTGTTCTGTGTGGGCTTGCTCGGCGAGTACATGGGCCGCCTATATGTCAACAGCCTCGACAGGCCGAGGTTCGTCGTCCGCGAAGCCGTCGCGCCGTCAGCCGAACAGGCGGATCCCCCACGTGAGTTTTCCACCCGACTCGACGTCAACGATCGTCTGCCGACGCGAGCCACCAACGAGGCACTCCATGCCGGTTGAACAGACCATCCTCGCCACTGACAACCGCGCGTTGTTCTACGACACCATCGCCGACTCGTTCGACGACTTGATGAATGACTACGATGTCGCGCGCCGTCTCGAAGTTGTCTTCGATCGCTTTCTTGGCAACGTAGACATGCAAGGCAAAACGGTTCTCGACGCCGGCTGCGGAACGGGTCGTTTCAGTGTCGAAGCCTGCCGCCGCGGGGGACGCGTAACGAGCATCGACATCGGCCGACGCTTGCTCGGGCAGGTGCGCCGCCGATGCCCGGCGACGCTTGTGTGCTCCGACATCACGCAGCTCGCGCTACCGGATAGCTCGTACGATGTCGTGATCTCCTCCGAGTGCATCGAACACACGCCCAAGCCGGCCACCGCCGTCGCGGAATTGCTGCGGGTGTGCAAACCCGGCGGGCACCTGATCATCACCTGCCCCAACCGCTTCTGGCGATGGTCGTGCACGGTCGCACACCTGCTACGCATCAGGCCCTACGAGGGATTCGAGAACTGGCCGGGCTGGTTCCAACTCCGCCGATGGATCGTCCGCGCCGGCGGCGAGGTCATCGACGGCACCGGCATTCATCTATTCCCATTTGTCGTCAAGGCGTTGCAGCCCCTCCTACGCCGGCTGGACCGATTCGGGAGTGCACTGGGCCCGCTGTACGTCAACCAAGCGTTCCTCGTTATGAAGCCACATCAACCAAAAACCGCGTGACAATGGGCCACGACACCGACACGAACTGCGTCGACGGTTGCTCAAAGCACGAACCGGCGCCAGATGAGCATGGACCGCTCGCGCTGACACGACCATCGGCGTACCCCCATGCTTACCCAGCCTTCGCACTGATACTGCTCGCGGCCGGACTCGCAATGGCGAACGGCATGGGATACAACTGCGGCAATCTCAGGCAATACCTTCTGCACGGATTGCACGCGCTCGATCCGACCTTCCTCGCAAACGACTGGTTTGCGACCCAGACGATCACACACCACTCCGCCTTCAGTGCTGTCATCGCGATCATCGGATCGATCACCCGCCTCGATATCGCCTTCGGCATCGCAAATGCCGCCTTCGCAGCAGCCCTGGTCATCTGCGTTCACCTGCTCGCCACGAAGTTCTATAAAAACCCGATCGTCGTCACAGCCGTAGCAGTCTTCATCATCACCTTCTCACCGCGCAACATGGTCGGCTGGACGTCGATCATGCAGTCGTACTTCCAGCCCTCGACCATCGGCGGCGTCGGATTGCTGGCAGGACTCACGTGTTTGATCTACCGGCGATACCGGCTCGCCGGTCTCAGTTTCTTCCTCGGATCGCTGTTCCATCTTCACTACATGCTGTGGATCGCCTGTCTCGCGGGCATCGTCGTCATCGTCAACCTTCGCGAAATCAGGATCCGGCGGGCGCTATACGTCATCGCACCCATCGCCCTGGCGGTGCTGTATCACCTTCCCTTTTTCGCCGCCACGCGGTCTGCCGACCAGGCGCCGTACGCCGCCGAGGCAACCAGAATCATCCAAGAACTATATGCGCCGTTTCATTACAGGCCGTTGACTTGGGGCGTTGAACCGTTCGCCCAGTTCGCGGCGATTCTGGTTGCGGGGGCCATCGCCGTCAAGATGGTGCCGCAGCAGCGCAGGCCGGACCGCATGACCCTCAGCATTCTCGCCGCGATCACGGGCGTCATCGCCATCGGTATGCTGCTGACGATCGTCGTGCGCGTGGATACGGTGGCTTGGCTGTTTCCATATCGTGTCGTGCCGTTCCTCGGGCTCGCTGCTCAGATTGCCGTGGCCGGTGCGCTGGCAGGCTCCGCACAGATGCCACGGCCGGC
>JAUVGW010000100.1 GCA_030593565.1 Phycisphaerae bacterium
GGCAACCTCAAGGTCCAGGCCAAGATCATCGCGCACTCCCGTACCGAGATCGTCGGCAGGTCCTCGACTGTGTATGACATCCCGATCACGCCGATCGCCACGGGTTCCCAAACGACCTGGACGCTGCGCGACTCCTCCAGCGGCCTGCCGGGCATCGTCGTGCCCGACGAATCCTCCGGCGGCTTGGAGGATGTCAGCGTCAGCCAGCGGGACGTGACTCTGACGTTCAACGACACGGGGGTCGAAGACGGCGATGAAGTCAAGATCACCCTGGAAAAGAGCGTCAACGGCGCCACGCAGACTTCGACGATCTTCGAAGGGACGTTGACAAATGCGGGGCAGAGCAAGAACGTCTCGCTCAGCCAGGGTCCAAACGTCGTCAAGGTCAAGGCTTTGAACGAGGGCACCCTCTCGCCCAATACCGCCGGCCTGGTGATCAGCCACGTTGTCAGTGGCAACGGTTCTCAAGACTGGGGCCTGAGCACGGGCGAAACGGGCACGTTTACAATCCGGGCGCCCTAGAACATTTCACTTAATGGTGTAGCGTCCGATCCCCGTGTCGGACGTAGCATCCGCGAACAATCCACGGCCGACATGGGCGTCGGCCGCTACAGACAAACGTGAAATGCACTGGCAGGCCGCCCCTGCCCGATCGGATTCCCGGCCCCCGGCGGCGTTAGAATGGGTCTTTCTACTGGTTCATCGCCTCGGCAATCAGGGCGGCGACGATTTCATTTCCATCCGCACTGAGATGGTTGCAGTTGTGGTAGTTGGCGGAATCGCCGCGGAGCACGGCGTCCTCGGCGGCAACATCGACGAGGGTGGCGCTCCGGTTTGCGGCCGCCTGCCGGATGCGTTCGTTCAATTGTGTCACGTAGCGGTTGGCGCTGGCGGCCTGGACGGGCAGCAGGATGTCCAATAGCAACGGGCCGCAATCGAGGCTGCCGTCGGGCATGAAGAAGTAGTTGGCGACGATGACCCGCAGGCCGGCATCCTGTCCGACGGCGATGGCCGTTTCTATGTTGGCCTGCACTTCATCGAGCTTGTCGGCAAGTTGGGCGGCAAACGGGTAACTCGCGCTGTCGGGAGAGAAGATGAGCAGCGGGTCTGTCTCCTGGATGAAGTCGGTGAGGTCGTTTCCGCCTTCCCAATAGAGCAACACGTCTGCGTTCGGAAACAACCCGCGCGTCATCAGGGACCGCAGGCGAACGATGCCCTCGTCGGAAGTCTCGCCGCCATCGCCCTCGTTCGCGAAGGTCTCGGAGCCGAGGCTCAGCAGGCCCGGCAGGAATGTGACGTAGTCGCGTTCGGAGGGTCCCTTTGTGGCGGAGTCTCCGAAAGCGATGGTGCGCACGGCGGGGTCGGGGAGCCGAAAAACGAGGTCGTCACCACAGCCGCACGGAAAGATGGCGGTGAAACATGCTGTTGCCGCGAGCGGGAAAGTGAATCGAGATCGGGGCACTGTTCTTCCTCCAGCGTCAGGCGGGCCAGCCGGCACCCTCAATCGAACCAAACCCTGTTCAGGGTGACCTTTGCCCGCGCCACGCGTGGGTGGGGCTCTATAGGTGCAAGCTCGGGGATGCCTGGGTGTCGTCGCGTCCTACTTTGATAGCTTCTGATAGTGTACCGGATCCCGGTGAGATCATGGACGCCGATTCGGGTGTGTTTTCATCTTGTGCCGGGGAGATTCGGGAAGCAGAATACTCGTAGAGGTTCGGCATTGACGCCTGGAGCACGGCTATAGTCTCGTGGGATGCGTCGTGTCGCAGCTTAGGGCCGTCGTCACGGATGCGACCGAGTGGAAGGTGTCGCCACATGTGGCGTATCAGATCGACCAATACCGTCTTTCCGAAGCACCGCGCTTGCGCATTTGACGCCGGGTGGATGAGGCGCTCATCCACCGATGCTCCATGATAGAGTGATAGGAGAAAACCAATGCCATCGAAGCAGTATTCGCTTGTCCGCTGGCTGAAGGACATCGGTTCCGACGACCTGGCTCTTGTCGGCGGCAAGAATGCCTCGCTGGGCGAACTGATCAACCTCGAAGGCATCAAGGTCCCCAATGGGTTCGCCATTACGACCGACGCCTTCAAGCACTTCGTCGCACCCTTGCGGGACGAGATCATGGAGCGCGTCGAGAAGCTCCGTGCCGATGGCTACGAAAGCATGACTTTGTTGGATCGCACGTCTCGCGAGATCCGGTCGATGCTCGAGGAACAGTCTTTTGACGATCGCCTCAAGGGAGAGATTACGGACGCCTATCGCGAGTTGAATCCGGTGGGCAACGTGGCGGTGCGATCATCGGCGACGGCCGAGGACCTGCCGGACGCCAGCTTTGCAGGGCAGCAGGATACGTTTTTGAACGTTGCAAACCTGGAAGAGCTGCTGGACAAGACGAAGAAGTGTTTTTCGTCTTTGTACACGGCTCGGGCGATGTCTTACCGCCACGGAACCGGCTTCTCCGAGGACGATGTCTCGCTGTCGGTGGGTATTCAGGTGATGGTCCGCGCCGACTGGAACGGCGTCAGCGGTGTGATGTTCACCGTTGACACCGAGACGGGCAACGAGAATCTGATCCTGATCACGCCTCATCGCGGTCTGGGCGAGGCCATTGTGCAGGGGGAGGTGAAGCCCGACGAAATCCTCGTGCTTCGACATTCGCTTTGTGTGATTCAGAACCCGCAGAAGATCCTCGACGATGCGCACTACTCCGAACTGGCGAAGCAGGCGGTGGCCATCGAAGACCATTACGCGGGGAAATTCGGCCGTCGGGTGTATATGGACATCGAGTGGGCGCTGGACGGGCAGTCGCGGGAGTTGTTCATACTCCAAGCCCGCCCGGAGACGATCCACTCGCGGGCCGTTTCGCACAAGCGGTACTTTTTCGTCGACGACAAGGAGAAGTTCGAGGTTCTCGCGACGGGGCGTCCCGTCGGCATGAAGATCGGACACGGGGCCGCCACCATCCTCGACAGCGTCGCGGAGATTGACTCATTCAAGGAAGGTCAGGTCCTCGTTACGCGCATGACCGATCCCGATTGGGAGCCGATCATGAAGAAGGCATCGGGGATCGTCACCGATCAGGGAGGCCGGACGTGCCACGCAGCCATTGTCGCTCGGGAGATGGGCGTGCCGTGTATCGTTGGGACGGAGACGGGCACGAAGACGATCGCTCAAGGTCGTGAGGTCACCGTCAGTTGCGTCGAGGGTGAACTGGCCACCGTCTTCAGCGGCCTGCCCGCCTACGAGGTCGAGGAGATCAGCCTGGAACACATCCCGACGACACGCACGAAGATCATGTTGAACGTCGGCTCACCTGACAAGGCGCTCGCGTCGGCCTGCCTGCCCCAGGACGGTGTGGGGCTGGCGAGGCTCGAGTTCATCATCGCTTCGCACATCGGCCAGCACCCGTTGTACCTACTGAAGCTCGGCAAGGAAGACGTTTTCGTGGAGAAGCTCGTGTCCGGTCTTAGCCGGATCGCCGGCGCGTTCTTTCCGAAGCCCGTCATCTTCCGGTTCTCGGATTTCAAATCGAACGAGTACGCGAATCTGACGGGCGGCAGGGCATTCGAGCCGGAGGAGGAAAACCCGATGCTCGGCTGGCGCGGCGCGTCGCGCTACTATGACGATCGGTATCGCGAGGCCTTCAAGCTCGAGTGCGCTGCTATGAGGAAGGTCATCGAGGAGTTCGGGCTCGACAACGTGAACGTGATGGTACCCTTTGTCCGAACGCCGCGCGAGGCCGAGCGCGTCCGGGCGATCATCGACGGCGAGGGCGTGAAGGCCGGCGTCTATATGATGTGCGAGATACCGTCCAACGTGATCCTGGCGAAGGACTTCCTTCCCTATTTCGACGGTTACTCCATCGGCTCGAACGATCTGACACAGACGACGCTCGGGCTGGACAGGGACTCGGCCCTCGTTTCGCATCTGTATGACGAACGGAACGAGGCCGTCAAGATACTCATCGCCAGCGTCATCAGGACGTGCAAGGAGATGGGTAAGAAGGTCGGTTTGTGCGGTCAGGCGCCGTCGGACTTTCCGGATTTCGCGAAGTTCCTCGTCGAGTGCGGCATCGACAGCTTCTCTGTCACGGCTGATGTGGCGGTGAAGACGCGGCTCCTTGTCGCGGAGATCGAGAAAGCCCAGGCCGACCGGTGATGATGGGACATTCCCCCATCCCCTCCGCGGGATGTACGTGTTTGGCGTCCCCCGGGGGTGGCACGGACAAGCGTGAAACATAAGGCGGTGTTGACTCGACGGGCAGCGACATGGCGACTGCAAGTGTCGCCATTTGAATAACGGAGCTTGTCCGTGTGCGTTCGACGCAAATCACCGTCGAGGGAACACGGACAAGGATCGCCCCTGAAACGCATCCGGTCCGATTGAGGCCTTTTCAGGGGCAATCCTTGTCCGTGCCACACCTACCGCTAGACAGGCACCACGGGATGACACAAAGGTCAAAATGCGCATAAAAAAGGCACGGTGAGCAACAAGCGGGAACCCTACCGGTATTGTTACTGCATGAAAAAACAGCAGTTGCGCACACGGGCGCTCGTCAGTCGGGTTGCGGATTTCGATGCCGCGTCGGCACTCCGCTCAGCGCGTTAGTCACTCACTGCGCCTACCAAACATTACCACATGAACGCCAAAAATGCAAGGATGTTTCGCAGGTATTTGCGAACGATGTCGATATCAATGCAGGACGAAGGTTATCGACGCTTCACGAGGACGGAGACCCGCCGCTCGGCGCGGTGGTCGGCGACACGGGTGGTTTGGGCGGCGGCGACGATGACCACGTAGCCTTCAGTTGGTCCAATGCGTTTGCTCGCTGTTCCGCCGGGCATCCTAGTTCATAGCCGGGCCATTGCGGCTCGAGTTGCCTGGCCAGCCCGATCAGATCGTCTTCGACTGTGTCGGCGGGCGCTGTCGTCGTGGGCGACATTCCCGCCAGCTTCGCGTGAAGTTTCGGCAAGACAAGGTCCTTGCCATAGGCGAGCAGTCCTGCCTGCGCCGCGTCATCGTTCGCGATTTTATCCAGGAGCCGGTCCATCGCCGCGTCGCGTCGCGCCACGGTCTCCCCTCGAACGGTGCTCAATGTCTCCGCGTATTCCGAGCCCAGTGCGCCGGCGGGACCCGACAGCGCGTCGATCATCGCCAGCACGCCTTGGAATGCCGCCGCGTCCGAAGCGGCCTGTGATCGCGACCGAACGCCGGCCGCCACGGCCTGGACGACCGGCGATGGATCGACAGGCGAGTCCGTGGACGTTACAACGTTGGAAAACGCTGCAATGGACTCGACGACGGCCTCGTCGCGGCCACCGTGGAACAGCGCCGCCACGAGGCGGGCGGTGAGGGGTGCGTACTCCGGTCGCGATGAATCGGCCGCCAGCGCCAGCGCCTGTTCCAGACTCGCCGCCGCCGCCGTTGCGTCGCCGAGCGCCGATTGGGCGTCGGCCACTCGCTCGAGGACGCCGATCTGCTGCTGCGCGGAGAGCTTCTTGATCTTCTGCTGGGGGCCGGTCAGCAGCCGCAGCAGGTCCAGCCGTCGGCGTTGGGCCACGGGATCGCCTTTCTTGGCGAACAGATCCGAGATGACCGGGATGTCCTGTGGCGGCAGGCGACTGGCGACCTGGATGTAGCTTTCCCACGCCGCGTCGCGCACCGCCTGGTCGGCCTCGCCGGCGCTGTCCAGGTGGTTCGACAAACCGTTCAGATCCGACCTGCGCCGGCCGCATCTGCCCAATGCCTCCGTGGCGGATCGGCGGATCGGCGGGCTGGAATCCCCAATCAGCGGTTCCACCGCATCAGCCGCCGCGGTATCCGCGAAGTTGCCCATTCCGAAGATCGCGGCCTGGCGAACTCCTTCGAGACGGTCGGCCTCCATTTCTCGCTGGAAGACCGTGCGGAAGCACTCGGCGCCGACGAGGGTCATGGCCTCGAGAAACCTCACACGGAGCGCCTCGTCGTCCGTGGAGACCTTCTCGAATCGCTTCGACAGCGCCGTGGTGATCGCATCGACCGTCTGCGGATTGTCGTGGACGCGGCGGCTGATCCTGGCCAACGCCAACGCGGCTTCCGAAACCACCGCGGGCGCTTGGTCATCGAGGCGCCGGATCAGGACCTTGATTGCCGTCACGCCGTCGAGACGCCCGACCGCGCTGATTTGTGCCGCTCGCAATCGGTAGTCCGGTTCGGCGGCCAGGGCCTTCAGCAGGGCCGGTACCGCGTCGGTCAGTCGCAAATCGCCCACCATACCCACGGCCCTGCGCCGCAGTTCCGGGACGGGATCGGCGATCATCTCCAACAGACGTGCCTTGATCTCGCCGCTCAGTTCCTTGCGGTCGGTGATCCGGACGTTGATCAGATCCAGTCCGAGGTTTCGAATCTCCGACAGACCGTCGCCAAGATAAACAAGCAGCTTGGCAAGCCGATCCGCTTCTGCCGTCGCGACGTAGGATTCGCGATACGATGCCACAAGACGATTCGTCAGTTTCCCGGCGCGCTCCCGCAGGGTCCTGATCTGCTCGCCTCGTAGTTCGTTAATCTTCGTGAGCCATTGGGGTTGGGACATTGATTTGTGGGCTTCCCACCATGCGGCCGCTCCGGCGGCATCGACGTGCCGAACGCCGGTGGCCCGGGTTAGCGCTCTCAGCGCTTCTTGCCGGATAGGCTCCGAAGAATCCTGCGTAAGTTGCACGAGAGCTGCAACGGCCTCGATCCTATCGCCCGTTTCCCCCAAAGCGCGGACCGCCGGCTTACGCCGCTCGACGGCGGCGCCGGTATCCGTCGCGATACGCTGGACATGATGGATGACAAGGCCGCTTTCAAAGCGGCGCAGGGCGTGTGTCACCGCCTGATTCAGACCCGGTCTTGCATCTCCCCCCCCCAGGAGCGATAGGAGTGGCTCGATCAATGACACCGGAGGCGCGGATGCGTCCGCGACCGCTTCGCAGACGGCCGTCTGTGCGGAAAGATCAGGCGGATCGGCCGTCAACACGCCGACCAGCCGATCGGCGACCATTTCCGTCTGGTTCGCGTCACGGCCGGCTTCCAGTAGACGCCGCGCGCCCATCAACCGGACATCCGGCTCGTTTTTGCCTGTGACCAGACGCAGGAATTCGTCGAGCTGTTGTGGCGACGCCGCCGTCGGCTCCGGAACAGTCTCGCTTGGAGCCGTCGTGGCGGGTGGAATCGGCGGCGCAGGCTGGATCGAGGCGGTGTCTGAAGGCTGCCCCCATGCCGCAGTCGATACTCCCAGAATCAGTCCAACCCAGTAGCTCACAGCCTGTGCGTACTTTCCTCGGCGTCCGCAGAACGAACCTATTGTCATCAAACGCTGGAAATAAACGGACAAAGCATTCTCGCTTGCAGCGAACCTCCCATTCATAGCACAGTTTGGGGCGCTGGTCAATCGGCGAACGGGTCTTCACTGTCGGTAGGGTCCATGACAGTTTAGGCGACATTGCTCCAAAGGGTCCAACGGGTGCCACTGGCGGCTTGTCCGCCAGTGCCTCAACAGATAGCGCCCTACAACGGACACTGGCAGGCAAGCTGCCAGTGGCACCCCGCCGCCGATTGTGTCATGGACCCCTGTCGGTAGAGCAGGGCAATCGCAAGAATGGCGGATGTAGCGGCCGACCCCCGTGTCGGCCGTAGAAGACCACCGGTTTCCGACGGCCGACACGGGGGTCGGCCGCTACACGAGCGCGCAAACCGCTGCAAAGACCACCGCCCGGCCATTCTTGCGATTGCCCTGATGTATACATCGGCCGCGGGGGGGCGACGCACCATTCGGTGTCGCGGCCCGCCGAATCCGTCACGAACCCTATTCTCGGACTAGCCCAGATGGCTTATTGACAGGTGAGGTCTGATGGAAAAAGCTATGATTTGGTAACGGCTCGCGGCGGAATGGACGACGAAAACGAGGCGAGATCGGCTGACTTGGCGGCTTGTGTCGGCTGGGGGCCGGGCTAATAATGCCTGCAACCGCTGGAACTGCGGCTCATATAATGCAAAGGTGCGAACCGTCATCCTCGCGGGGCGAGTATGTACTGACGATAGGTGAACGCTATGTGGAGAAACCGCCACCGATTCCACTGTCACGGAGGCCGGGCAGGCTGCTTATCATGGTTTCGCACAGCCGGCTTGTGTGTGGTCGCCGTCTTGATGCTCGGCGCCGGCGCGATTGGCCAGACGGCCGATCCCGAGGAGCTGCCACAGACGGCCGATATCGAGGAGCCGCCACCGACGGCCCGGACCCACCCGAACGATCCCAGCGTCTGGAACGTCGAGGCGATGATGCTGGAGGCCGTCGGTCAAATCGCGAGGCGGTACAACCTCAACACGGCGCAAGAGGAGTTCACGCGGATGTTGCTCGTCAGCAAGGTCCGCGAATTCATGGAACATTATGAGGATGACGTTCGGCTGTTGCTGAAAGAATCCATCATGTTCAGGCTGGATCCCAAGTCGGCCACGCCTGAAGCGCTGCAGGACTGGGCGGAGCGGGCCGAGCCCGTCTACGCGGCGGCCCGAGACGCAATTTTGGACGGCAACAAGGAATGGGGCGGCATCCTCACGGATGAGCAGAAGAAGACCCACCAGAAAGACCTGGATGAGATGGCCGTCAACTTCGAGCGCGTCGGACGCGTGCTGGAAGGGATGAAAGAAGGCGAGGGCCTCAGTGCCTGGGTCGGGGCGGGCCGAAGCGGTCGAACCGGGAAGACCACAGGGCAAGTGTCGCGCAATCCCGGCGGCAGCGTCGTCGAGAATCGCCTGCCGGAAGACAATTGGCTAACATACGTCGAGAAGTTCATCGAGGTCTATCACCTTGACGAGAAACAGCAGAACGCCGCGAGGGCGAGCATTCACAAGGACGCACGCGCCAAGGCGCGGAACGTTCGGGACAGGAACAAGAGGGAGTTCGACAAAATCGAGGCGGCGCTCCAGTCGCTTCCAAAGGACCCCAAGGAGGCAAGGGGACGGCGAGATGAGCTCGATAAGCGGAAGGCCAACCTCGAGAAGCCGGTTCGGTTGATCTTCATCCAGATGACCGCGCGGCTCCATAATCTGCCGACCGCGGCGCAGCAGAAGAAGGCTGATCCCGCGAAGAAGAAAGAACTTGAAGGAATGTATGAGGATTTGGCCGGCTCGCACAGTGCGAAACAAAAGGCCGTCACCGGCACAAAGACCCGACCGGATGTCGTCAAGCCTTCGAGCACCCAACCCGCCGCCACACAGCCCGCCGAAGCCGCACCAAAGCAAAACAAGCCTACCAAGGCTTCCGCCGATAAAACCCCCGCGTCGCAAGGCCATGCCATGCCGAAAAGGGACGATGGCACCGGAGTCGCCAAGCCTCGGGCGACCGAACCCGAGAATATCCCCCCCAAGGTCAAGGACAAACCCGCCAAGCGGTAGTGTTGTGTTACTACTCAACGGATAGGTGGCACGGCCAAGCTTCGCTTGACCGTGGTTCGCCTTGGCAGTGGCGCAGGAATAACGTGGGTGGTTGATCCGCCAAACGACAAGCCGGCGGGCCGGCCAAACGGCAATCCAGCAAGCCAGCGGGTACCCCATCTTTTCTGAAAGAACGGGTGGGAGGCTGCCGCGCGGTGGATTCCCACCCTTTGCTTCGTAAAGGATGGGGCACACATTCAAACGTGAATTGCCATAATCGCGTAGGTCGGGTCGGGCACCAACCACGGCCAAGCTTCGCTTGACCGTGCCACCCCTTTCCTCGAGTCAGAAGGCGATGCTCCTTCCTCCGTCCACGCCGAGCACTTCGCCTGTGATGTAGCTGCCGTCCGCGATCAGGAACCGCACGGCCGATGCGACGTCCTCGGGCGTGCCACCGCGCAGCGTGGGGATGCGCCGTGTGATCGCCTTGATCTGGTTCTTGTCGTAGTCCTCGGGAAACAAGGCCGCGCCGGGCGCCACGGCGTTGACGTGCACCGACGGCGCCATGGCTTTCGCCAACGAGCGCGTCAGGTTGACGAGGCCCGCCTTCGAGGCGCAGTAGGCCAAACGATCGGGCCAGGGCCGATCGGCGGCGATGTCCACCAGGTTGACGATGTGTCCTGGCGCGTTTGCGCAGAGCAGTGGATAGGCCGAATGCGCCAGAACCATCGGTGCCGTCAAGTTGACCGCCAACGTCTCGCGCCACCTCGCGACTGCGAACGTGTCAAGATTCATCGACTCGAACGTCGCGGCATTGTTGATGAGGATGTTGAGCCCACCGAGTGCGTCGGCCGCCTGTTTGGGGAGTTCAGCCGCGGCAGACGGATCGGTGAAATCGCAGGACAGAACCACCGTTCTCCGCCCGAGCTCGCGAACAAGCTCGGCCGTTTCCTCGGCGTCTTTCGTCGCTGTGTTGTAGTGCACGGCAACGTCACAACCGTGCCTGGCCAATTCCAAGGTAATCGCCCGACCGATCCGCCGGGCGCCACCGGTGATCAGCGCGACCTTGCCTTCGAGCTTCACTAGCGACTCCTTCGTGATTCGTTGATCGTCCATCGTGAATCGTCAATCCCCAATCGTCAATCGCCGTTGTCGCCGTGGATGTCGGATTCGTCATCCATCGGCACCCGGTGCATGCTCCACACGTCCTCGCTCGGGGTCGCGCGCCGCCGAGTCGTCAATTGTTGCAGGTACGCCCTGTATCGACGCGAGAAAACCACGAGCGAGATCACCGCAACCCCCAGGATGAGAAACAGCACGAGGCTCCAGAACAATGTCCGCGTCCACCCAATCACACGCGGATCATCGCGAGGTTGTACAGCTTGTGATGTCGGCTGTGTTGCCGACGAAGCGGTAAGATGTCCGGCCGGCTGTGAAACCGGTCCAACATTCGAATTCGGCATCTGGCCAATGACTCCGTCCGCTGCGAATGACAATTCCACCGACACAACAACGAAAATAGCTGCGACGAATCTACGCCGATCGTTGATCACCATCCGTCCGCTGCCATCAGTCATCACAGTTTGTCTCCGGGGATCCTATCAATACATCGCAAAGTAGGCGGCGACTATGCCCAATAGCCCCCGAGCCGGCTCGGGGGGAACACTCCCACATGCCGCGAGGCAACACCCCGATAAGAATACCGGCTCGAGACGAGCCGGCTCGCTGGATCATGCCACCCCCGCCGGACGATTCTATCATCACCATAGCCCGTCCCTCGGCGCAGGGGCGTCGGTCGCCGCCAGTTCCTCGATCAGCCGCTTTTGTTGCGGGGTGAGTTTTGCCGGCGGCACGATCTTGATGACCGCGTAATGATCGCCGCGGTTCGCGCCCCTCGGGCTCCGTATGCCAAGACCGGCCAATCGCAACTTCGCGCCGCTCGCCGTTCCGGGCGGGATCGTCACCGTGCGAATCCCGTCAAGCGTCGGCATGTCCACCTTGGCCCCAAGCGCTGCCTCTGTGATGGTGACCGGCACGTCAAGGTAGATATCATCGCCGCGGCGATCGAAGTACGCGTGTGGCTGCACGGAACAAACCACGTACAGATCGCCCGCCGGGCGACCGCGACCGCCGGGATGCCCCTTGCCCCGGACACGAATGCGCTGGTCGTCCCGAACGCCTGGCGGAATCGTGACGGTGATTCGTTGGCGCCGACCGCCGCCTGTGTCGAGGTGGATGTCCAGCTTTGCGCCGTGAACGGCCTGCTCAAACGTCAGCGAGACGGTGTGCTCGACGTCGTGTCCCACCGGTGCGTGCGATGGACTCGGTCGCGGCCCCGCCCGCCCTGCCTGGCGCAGGTGATCGAAAATGGAAGAAACGCCGCCGCCCGGTCGAGACGTGAACTCGAAATCAAACAGATCGCCGAAATCGATGGGGGGGCCGCCTGGGCCGACGCCCGTCCACGTCCCCCCGGTGTGTCCGTCGAACCTGGGATCGATTCCCGCGTGGCCGAACTGATCGTAGCGGCCGCGTTTCGCCTTGTCCGACAAAACGCTGTAGGCCTCCTGCAACTCCTTGAACTTGGTTTCGGCGTCCTTGCTGTCCTTGTTCTGATCGGGATGGTATTTCTTGGCAAGACGGCGGTAGGCACGCTTGATCTCGGCATCGGACGCGCCCTTGCCCACGCCCAGGACGTCATAGTAGTCGCGTTTGGCCATGATGGATCATCCGTGCTATCGAATCGTGCGCCGCGGCACCGTCGTCGGGTTGCCTTGTGCTCGGGACTCAGCCCCGGAGGCAGATTATACGAATGCCCGACAACGGCGGCAACGGCAGGCAAACCAGCTTTGCCGTGGCGCCACACCTCGCGGCGGACGCCCCTGTCGGCGGTCAAGAGTGGTGGGTATTCGCCGTTCGACACGGGGTGGGACGCTACAGGGTTTCTCAAGACGCAATAGGGTTCAACTTTGGCGGCGTGGGTAACGAGTGGGAACACCTTGCGGTTCCTTGCCCACGGGTAAGCTCCGCCGCTCAGCGCGGCTCCGCTAACCCATGCCACCCCTGATACGCAGGTACGCCATCGGTGGGCATCGGTTGGGCACCAACAACGGTCAAGCTTCGATTGACCGTGCCATCGCCGGCGGCGGTGGTTTGTCGAGGGGATCAGGTGCCGAAGGAAACGTCTTCACGAAGTTGCTGCAAGAAGGTCCGCAGCCGCTGCCGGCGCTGCTCGTCGAGCCTCATGGCACCGTATTGGGCTTGATAGAACCACTCCGTGAATCGCGGCAGTTCCCTGAAATCGGCACTCGCCTTGGCCAATTCAATCGCGAATTCCAGTGGCGTCAGGTGCTCCGGCTTGCGATGACCTTTGTTCGCGAGCAACAGCAGAATACGATCGTAGAACCTCGCCTCTGTCTGACGCGCGACACGCGCGCCGCTGCGTTTGCGGCCCGCCAGGTACTCGCGCAACATCAGCGACAGAATCCAGCACACGCGGAAACATAGGGCGATCATCACGCAACACAGCAACAATAACAGCCAATAGAGGACGCGCTGCCACACCGGCAACAGCGCGGGACCCCACAACAGTGTTTGCACGACGTCCGACAACGACGCCGGCCGCTCCGGGCCGCCCTGGAACTGTTGCTGCAGCTTGGCGAACCAGCCCGAGAAGCCTTCCACTAATCCCGCTCGGCTGTCGGCGTCGAACGAAACCACAACGGTCGACCACTTGAACTGAAGAAACTCGATGATTCGACGGGCTCGGGCGAGAAGCGAATCGTCGTCCACGACTGCACGCGACCGCGTCGGGGGGCTCGGATCGAGCGTGATCCAGCCGCGATCCGGAAGGTAGACCTCAACCCAGGCATGCGCGTCTTTCTGACGAAACTGATAGAACCGGCCTACCGCGTTGAACTTGCCGCCGCAGAACCCGCCCACCAGCCGGGCGCGAATCCCCACCGCCTGACATAGCACGGTCAATGCCGAGGCGAAGTATTCGCAGTGGCCTCGCTTGTTGGCGAACAGGAAATCCTCGACCGCGTCAACGCCTTCCGAAGATGTACCGCGGTCCAATGTGTATTCGAATTCGTCCGAGCTCAGGTAGTCCCGAAACAACCGCGCGATGTACCCGTGCAGCCTCGTATCGGTGGGATCCCCATACCGAGCCGCGAAGTCCTGCGCAAACGACGCAACGCGCGGCGGGATCTCGGACGGTCCGTCCCGCGACAGTCGAGGACGACGATCCAGACGACGGGCTGCCTCGGGCGGCACACGGGTCGCCGAGTGAACAACGTATCGAAGCGTTCCACTGCGTTGCTCCATCGTTGCGAGGACAAGGTCGCGACGGTCCATCTGGACCGCGGGAATGCTGTCAGAACCGAAAATCAGCGGCGGGTACATCGAAAATAAAACCGTGCTGTTGGAAGCTTCCAGGAACACGTGCTGTTCGATCAGCTCCTCCGCGGGAAACAAGCCGAAGCTCCGCGTCAACGGCCGAGGCGCATCGAGTGTGCCAGCGGGGTAGGCACCCGGGAAGACGGTCGGCGTCCGTCGCCAACCCGCCGATTGGTACCGGTCGAACGTCTGCCCTCGCATATAGGCCGTGAAGTCTTCATCCGTGATCGGTGTTCCGCCCCGAAAAAACTGAACACGCATGACCGGGGAGTTGTTCTCAAAGATCGTCGTGTCGTTCAGCCGAACTTGATCCGTGATGCCCGTGACCGAATTCCCGACGATCCTCTGCAGCCCACCGAAGATCTCCGAACCCCAGCCTCGAGGAATACCGACGAAGACGGCAGCCGCGATTGTCACCATCGCCAGCGAACTGAGGGATGTCGTCCAAATGTGACTCCGGTGGGAGCTGCCGGCGACATCCGCGTCCGGCGATGCCCCGGCGAATTCCGCGTCGCCTGCCGCACCGCAAGATCGCGCCGCAATCTCGTCCTCCACGCACCTCCTCTGAAAGGCGAGCAGCCAGCCGACGCCCACGGTAAGATCGATGACCAACACGACCGCGAACAACGCGCTCGCGCTGACGAATGCTGAAATCACCAACATCAGAAAGGACATCAATGCGACCAGCCCCATGTCGCGATTACCGTGTAAATCGAAGAACTTGCATGCGCACAACAACATCATGAAATGTGCCAAGTCGATCAGGTAGATAGTTTGTTGGGCGTGCTGCGCGAACATCTCGTACGCAAGGAACGCCACCGTCGCCAGAACGGGAACCTGAAACAGCAAATGCGTCCATCGCCGACGCCTCTCAGGGCGACGCAGGAGGCAACTCGCGACGGCAGCGCCCGCCGCGATACAGAATATGCCCCAGCCGTCTTCGCCCTGAACGCCGGGCATCGCTGCCGGCACCATGTTGATCATGGCCAGGCATACGAGTGTCAGTTGGAAACGTTTCGGCAGTTTCATCCGCTCACCGCTTCGTTGAAGCACCCGAAGTAGCCGCGCCCCCGGCCGCCGGCCGCAATCAAACTGTGGTACCGGCGCCGATGACATCGGAGCCGGCTCGTGTCGAGCCGGTCCGGGGCGACACGCCCCGGCTCTGAATCAACGTCGCCTCGCCTCACCCGCTTGTCCGTGCCACACCCCGAATCGTGACACGTGTATCCCTCCTGTAGAATCCACCGCCGAGACGGCGGTGCCACAGTTGACCCCACCGGGGCGAGACGCCAGCGCCACAGTACTCGGATTGGCTTCGAATAAATCGTCGAACGCCGATTCACCGGGCACATATATCGCGGTCGGCCCCAGCGCATGTGTGAGGAGACGTTGTGCGGCGGCTAAATCCTCGTTCTCCGCCGCGCCGAACAGCAGGCATCGACCACGCCATCGCGCGGGCCAAGCAACGCGCTGAAGCTCCGCCGCCAACGGACGATCCACATTCCTCGCTCGCATCGCAAGCTCTTTAAGCAGGCGCGGGCGGTGGGCACGCCCCCCCCGGGGCGGCAGAACCAGCATGGGCTCGCCGTTGCTTATCAATCCAATCCGGGCGTTTCGCTCCAGTGCGTCGCAGACTACCGTTGCCACGCAACTGATTGCCGATTCGAGACGCCCCACTTGTGCATCGTCGTCGGGATCGATCAGCGTATTGACGACGCACCAGAACTGGTGGTCGCGAGACCGCGCCATCTCGCGGATCACCAGTTGACCCGTCCGCGCGCTGCGCCGCCAGTGGATCCTTCGCGGATTGTCTCCGATGCGATATTCGCGAATTCCGTAGAACTCCTCGTCACCGGCCGTCCGTAAGGTTCGGCCGCCGTTCAGCGATGCATCCGACGATTGCGGCGCCGCCTTTATATTGGTCAGCAACCGACCCAGCGTCGGAAAAACAATCGCCTCGTTCGGCGCCGATACACGCACCAACTTTCGAAAGATCCCGAACGGGAAATCCGTTTCGATTTCGATCGTGGAAAATGGAATGCGGCCGCGGGTTGACGCCATAGCGGGTACATTCAGAATCGCCGTTTCCCCGGATCGAAGACGCGGAACGAATGCCTCGGGAACCGTCATCGGCGCGCCGGCCGGCAGAACGTCTCGGAGGTGCAAGCAACGTGCCCAGCCCCACGACCGCGTGTTGGTTACGGCATACCGAATCACAACCGGTTCTCCCGCCACGAGCACGTCCGGTAGCACGCGCTGGACGACAAGGCCGCGGAGAACACGCCACCCGGCCAGCAGGTTCAATGCCGTCACCGCGGTACAAAGCGCGAACAACATCATCAGCAGGTTGTTGTCCGCATCCAGCGCCGCCAGCCCGATCAGCGTCGCCCCCGCCAGAAAGTACGCACTGCCCAGCGAAAAGCGCAGCCCGACCGAAGCAGTTCTTAGACCGGCCAGAAAGCGTCGAATGGGGTGTCTCAACACTGCGTCGTCCGTTTTATCCGGGGTGGCATGCAACGCCGTTAACTATCTGTGGCCTCGAACGCATTCAGCACCCCATGGATACGGTGGATTTCGTTGCGATTGAGCTTGCGCAACCGCGGGGGACTCGGCGGCGATT
>JAUVGW010000307.1 GCA_030593565.1 Phycisphaerae bacterium
TCATATCGAACAGACCGACGCGATCGAAAAAGCGATTCGCAAATTGGCGACCTCGGCGCCGATCCCCGAGGCTCAGGCCCGCCAGTTGTTGCACACGATTCCCGGCGTGGGTGAGGTGACCGTCGAAGCCTTCATCAGCGATGTGGGCGATGTACGACTCTTCGGTTCGCATAAGAAGGTTGCCGCTTATGCGGGCCTGTCGCCGGGACAACGGGAGTCGGCGGGCAAGGTCAAGGAGTTGAACATCACGCATCGCGGGTCGCAGCTGTTACGTTGGGCCTTGAACCAGGCCTCCTGGCAACTGGTGCGTCGGGACCTGCGCTGGCGGACGATCTTGGAGGGGCTGACCAAACGGCGTGGCAAAAAGAGGGCCATCACCGCGATATCGAGGAGGCTTTTGTGTGTCATGGTGTCGATGGTTCAGCAAGGGCAGACGTACCGTCTGAGCAAGCGGAGTCATCCTCATAGCATCCCGATGATCCGCCAAACGGCAAGCCAACAGGGTAGCCGAGCGATGGATCACAGGATAGGAATCCTGCCTGGAGTGGGGACGAGATGGGAATCTCGTCGCAACGGGGGTGATCCCGGGCTGCCGCCCGGGGCTTTTGCTCCAACGGTTTGCGAGGCATCCCCCGAGCAAGCTCGGGGGCTATTGGGCGCTGCCGACGCCTATCCAACCCGGACGCCTATTCAGCGCGGTCGCCTATCCGTCGGCCCCGACGGGGCCGGGGCGAGTTGCCACGGGTGGAGCGTAGCGGAACCCGTGGATGGTAATACGCGAATGACACATCGCCCCGGTTGGGGCGAACGAGAGCAACCCCGAGATTGCGGCGATGCGAGACCGTGGGGCTGTCGCGGGGTGACTTGTTGGCGCGCGCTGTTGCAGTCGTCCGCCCCATCCGGGGCGGAGTTCGGGGCGTGCCTGATCCCACGGGTTCCGCTTCGCTCCACCCATGGCTGCGGGCGTTGACCCCTTCGGGGTCGAACCCGGCTCCGACACAGGCGCCGAGCGGAACGGGGAGCAATAATAACCTACGGTACAAGGGAGAAGCCCGGCCGAACGGTGAGCAGTCGGCCTCGCGCCGGCTTCGCGCCCGAAGGGGGTGAATCCACCCGATGCGTTGCGCGGAATTGCGCCCAGTTGCGCTTTGGGAAAGTCGTAAAAACTCGCAACAGAATAAAATAGGAGGTCGTTTACGGCCAGAAAAGTGGCAGTTTGCGGAAAGTTGCAGTTTTTTTTTTTTTTGCACTTGGGCCGTGCAACAAGACACCCACAAGCCAGCCACGGAGTGGCGACAGAATTTACCCCACGGCGCGAGCCGTGGGATCCCATCGGCACACGCGCTGCGTAGCCCCAGCGGGGCGAAAGATGCGGCCTGGTTGGTCCTAACGCCCCTACGGGGCTCACCCGCCCGCGCACACATTCCACACCCACGGCTCGCGCCGTGGGCTAAGACCTTTCGCCCCTTTCAGGGGCTGGAATGGTTTTTTGGGGGACGGGGACAACGGGTTCCGCTTCGCTCCACCCATGGCTACGCGCGTTGCCCCCATCGGGGTTGGGTTGCGGTGATGTCCGGGTGGTTGTTGGTGTTCGCGGCGCGAGCGTGTGCGGTCCACGGATTGCGATCCGTGGGCTTTTACGGGTGCGAATTCGGCAGCGCGCCTGCGATTATCCTACGCCCATGGCCGTGGCCATGGTTGCGCCGATCTCCGCCGGGGACGGGGCGACGGCGATGCCGGCTTGTTTTAGGGCTTCGATCTTGCTGGCGGCGGTGCCCTGGCCGCCGGAGATGATCGCGCCGGCGTGGCCCATGCGCTTGCCGGGCGGGGCGGTCTGGCCGGCGATGAAGGCGGCGACGGGCTTCGTGACACTCTCCTTGATGAAGGCGGCGGCCTGCTCCTCGTCGGTGCCGCCGATCTCGCCGATCAGGATCATGCCGTGCGTGTCGGGGTCGTCCTGGAACATGCCCAATAGCTCGATGAAATTCAGCCCCTTGACCGGGTCGCCGCCGATGCCGATGCAGGTCGTCTGCGCGATGTCGCGCGTCGTACACTGCCAGACGGCCTCGTAGGTCAGCGTGCCGCTGCGCGAGATGATGCCGACGTTTTTCCCGGTGCCGTTGGTCGGCTTGTGGATGTAGCCCGGCATGATGCCGATCTTCGCGCCGCCCGG
This sequence comes from Phycisphaerae bacterium, assembly GCA_030593565.1. GTDB lineage: Bacteria > Planctomycetota > Phycisphaerae > UBA1845 > UTPLA1 > JAFGQA01. Next base: position 2,174 of record JAUVGW010000307.1, read on the forward strand.
CGTGATGATGCCGGGACAGTTCGGGCCGATCAGGTGGCAGCCAATGTCGGCGAGAAACTTCCTCGTGCGAACCATGTCGAGCGTCGGGATGCCTTCGGTGATGAGCACGACGAGCTTGACGCCCGCGGCGGCGGCTTCCATCGCGCTGTCGGCCGCGAAGGCCTGCGGCACGAACAACATCGAGCAATCCGCGCCGGTTGCGTCGACGGCTTCGGCGGCGGTGTTGAAGACCGGCAGGCCGTGTTCGCTTTTGGTGCCGCCTTTGCCGGGCGTGACGCCGCCGACGATCTTGGTGCCGTAGTCGATGCACTGGCTCGTGTGGAAGGCGCCGGCCTGGCCGGTGATGCCATGGACGATGACCTTGGTGTTAGCGTCAACGAGGATGCTCATGTCGTGTTCCCATTTGTTCTCGTGCCGTCGGCACATTGATCCGGGTCGTTCACCGAAGCAGGCGGGCATTCTAGCGGATGGGGGCGTCCGTGGAAAGTGCGGAAGGATGAAGGAAGAAGGGTGAAGGGTTTAGGGTTCAGGGTTTATGGCTTGGAGCAGATTCAAGATGATCGTAGCGTCCGCCCCCCGTGTCGGACGTAGGAGACCAACCGTTTTACGGCCGACAGGGGCGTCGGCCGCTACGACGCTTCTTCAAGTGTCCTGGGGTTTAGGGTTCAGGGGGTGCCGATGGCGTCCAGCAAGTCTTCTAGGCGGAGGATCGGTGGGGGTGGGGCGGCGGTGGCGTTGGTGAGGAGGAAGGTGACGCTGCTGAGGCGGTCGAGGCCGCCGTGCGTGCTGGCGACCGGTTTCACGAAGAAGTGAAAAAACTTCGAGCCGTAGCAGGTGTCGGGCTTCAGCGAGACGATGACGTCGGCGGGCTTGCGGACCTGGCCGTTGAAGGCGGACCAGATGCGGTGGATCGCGTCTGGATACTTGTGTTCGGCGGTGGCTTCGAGCAAGGGGCGGTCGGCGATCGTGCCGTCATCGTCGATATGGCCCGCCGCACGGAGTTGTTCGAGGATGGGGGCGAGATCCAACGGGTCGCCGTGGGTGGTGTCGTAGGTGAATCGGCCGTCGAGCTTGCTGATCGCGGCGTCGGTTTCGGCGTTCTTGATGATCACGCGGTCGTCATCGCGGAGCATGGCGAGGTCGACGGCGGGGTGCTTCACGAGGGCGATGGCGAGGTCGTAGGGCCGATCGGTGTGGAACTGGGCGCACGTGATCAGACCGTAGGCGATGATGACGACGTCGTTTGAATGTTGGATGGCATCGGCGACGTGGAAGCCGGCGTCGGTGAGGAACTTTGTGAAGCTGACGCGGCGACATCGCTGGAGACCTTGTCCATGGTCGGCCAGGATCGAGAAGCGGACTTGGCCGCGGCGGTCGTAGGTGATTCGCTCGCACAGCTTCTCGACCTCGGCGAGGTATGCGCGGATGCCTGCTTCGCCTTCGCGCGTGCCGATGCCGGCGGCGCCGACGGAATAGGTCACGGCGAGCGGGGCGTCCGTCTTGCTGAACAGGCGGTGCATCTCGCGGAGTTCTGCCGAGAAGACGGCCCACGGGTTGAGGTATGTGTCGACGGCGACGTTTTGCGGGGCGTGGTAGTCGACGGCATCGGTCCAGGGGGTATTTTCGCCGCTGAGGTATACATCGTTGCCGCTACTGAGGGCGTTTCGGTCGCGATCGAAATAGGAGGCCTCGACGGCGACGCAGGGTTCGGTGTGGAAGATGCGCGACAGGGCGACGTCTGTCATCGCGGGGAACGTGCTGACAAGGCGCGACGGCGGCGGGAACAGGCGGAAGCGGCCTTCGTCGTGCATCTTGTCGACGAGATCGAACGGGATGCCGTCGAGGATGATGACGAAGTGTGGGCGGTCGGGATGGTTGCCGAGGAGGCTGACGGTCTCGTCCGGCTTGCCATCGGCATCGTCGTCGAAGATGAGCGTTGTGATTCGGTTGTTCTTGATGTGCTGGTGGTAGTTGGTGTGGGTGTCGCGGCCAATGGTGTAGGATCGCGTGATGCCTTCGTTGGCGGTTTGTGCCGTTTTGATCGGGGTGTCGGGCCAGTCCGGGTGGAAACGGCAGCCGGCGGTGACGACAAGGCACGCGATCAGGAATAGCGCAATGTGCTGCTGCGTTCGCATTGAGGGATTAGATCTTGCATGCATGGAACCATCGTGGGGCAATCCGCCACTTTCTTTCAGAAAAGACGATGCACCCAGCAGATACCCAATGTGATTTGTTTCGAGGAAGTTTTCATAGCTTGATGTCCAGCCCTTCGCATACGATCTTCTCCTAAGCCCGATTGCCAGCGTCTCAGCCGTCTGTTGCTTCAGTGTTTTGAGGCCTCGGCGTTATCGGCTGAGGGGATGTATGGCCGCTAAGCCATTTTCCCGTCTCCGCATCCACGATGTGGCGGAAATGATTCCGGGCGTCTACTGGAACTCCAGGACCACCAAATGCTTCAAATGGCGGAATCCCGTGCAGCGTAATCGCCCACACTGGCCTGGGTTCACGTCTCATTTCCGACCAGACCACATAGTGGGCCAGAATCTGCTTGGTGGCCAGTGGACTGCCTAGGCCGCCGTCCTTGAGGACGACATCCAACGCCTGCAAAAGGTTGATTGATGGCTTTGTTCTGGGAAAGCGATGATATTCTTCGAGTCCTGCGTTGTTCATCTGCTCTTCCGCAGAATCCGCCGGAGGCCGGGGAGCAATGGGGGGAATCCCCTTGGGCCAACGTGAGAGGATCTTCAGCAAGTTCCCATTTCTGGGATCCACAAAAATGTCGAATGTCCTCTCGTACAAATCCTTTTCCTTGGGCGCAGCGGATTCCAGGCGCAGCCTCCATTTCGCAATGACGACTTTCCAAGTCGGCCGGTCAATGAGCTGGTCGTGCAAGAAAGGTGTCTTGTCTTCGTGGCCAGCCAGTGTGACCAGCTTGGCACTGACGTTGGGTGCATCCTTAGCCGACACGCCAAGGAATTCACGGGCCTTGGCGATGGCCTGTTTTTCATTCTGAACCGCCCAGCTCAACCGGTCATCACTTTCCACCTTTTTCCGTTGCTTTTTTGAATCCTGCTGTTTAGGCTCCTGAGCCCTCGCTGCATTCACACCGTGAACCATCGCAAACGTCGCCACCAGAACACACAACACCATTCGGTTCCTCGTGATCTTCATGGCTGCTCATCAGTTTCCTGGGCCTTCGCGCCGTCGTCAGGCCGAGCCTGGCCTTCTTGGACCTCTGTGGGCTTGCCTTCTAAAGTAACTGGCTGGGGGGTTGCCCCCGCACAGACCCATTTTCCGGTTTTGGCATCGACAATATGGCGCAGATGATTACGCGCGCTGACTGAAGCCCCCGGATAGGCGGAATGCCACAACGGCTGGGTATCGCGTAGCGTGATTGCCCACACCGGTTTAGGTGCCCGCCCCATACGAGACCAAGTGACATATTGCCCGACGATTTGCTCTACGATCAACGGGTTTCTTCCTCCCTGCAAGATGGCGTCCAGCGCATCGAGGAAGTTGGTTGATGGGTCCTCTTCGAGAAACCCGTGATACTTTTCATTCCCGGACTGGCGCATCTGGTAAGTGTAAGAGGCGGGCCCGGGTTCGGGCGCAATTCGAGGGACGCCCTCGGGCCAGCGAGAGACAATCTTCAGGAGATGTCCCTCTTCAGCATCGAGAAAGATGTCAAACGTCCTTGCGTAGGAGTCTTCGACGCCGGGCGGGGCAGATTTCAGTTGCAGTTTCCATTTGCTTATCGCGACATGCCAGACTGGACGCCCGATGATCTGGCCATTCAAAAACGGCGTATTGTCCTCTGCGAGCAGGACGATCTTCGCATCGCATTGCAAACCTGCTCGTCCCGATACGCCAAGGATTTTCTTAACCCTAGCAATGGCTTGATCCTTTTCGCGGACAGCCCACGGGGTAGGATCCTCGCCGTGCGGAACCCTGATCACGATCACAGGCTCCGGTCCTACGCCTCGGCTTACTCCAACACCGGTTAGCGTAACGAACAGGGCGATACCCAATCTGATCTGTTTTGAGGTAGTCTTCATAGCGCAACGCCCCGCTCTTCGCGAGGTAGGGTGGAATCTTGTGGAAATCGAAATGCGGGGGCATCCTTCTGGGATGTGAAACAGGAACTTTTTCCACAGGAGGAGCCCGATGGCTACTACAACGCGCAGGCGACGGATCGTCAAGTCGAGGAAATCACAA
>JAUVGW010000337.1 GCA_030593565.1 Phycisphaerae bacterium
CGCGTACGACGGCGTGGTGGAAGGAATGGCCAACTGGACCGCGGGCGAATCGGTCAGTTGCAAAGGCTGCCACGACGACGGCACCTCGATCATCGATGGCGTGAGCGCCCCGCCCGTCGCAGGCGACGGCGCGACCTGGGGCTACTACGCCACAGGCCACGGACGAAGCGGGATCGTGGCATGCACCGAGTGCCATGATGCCGGTGCCGTGCATACTGATGGCGTGGCGCATAGCTATGTCGCCGCGTCTGACAACTTCCAGACGGCTTTCCGGCTCAAGGACGTGAACGGCGGTCCGCCGCTCATCGTGCCGCGTACGGGATTCGACTGGGATGATGCTCACACCGATCCGCCCTATTGGGAGTTGTGTCTCTCCTGCCACGACAGATACGCACTCTTCGGCGGCCCGACTGCACCGGCCGGTCTTTATTACGCCGATGAGCCCAGCACCAACTTCCGCAACGATGCCAGCGTCATCATTCCTGATGGGTTCGACACGGACATCGCACAGTATTCGGTGACGGGGGCCACCGACGTCAACTCGCACTACACCCACACGGTCGGTCCGCCGCACTTCTATGACTCGGATCGTGATGGAACGGTGGATTCGTACGGCACGTGCGTGGCATGTCACAACGTGCACGGCAGCACGTCGGCGGCGATGGTGCGCGACGGCAAGCTGCTCGGCATGGAGCCCTCGCTCAACTTCAGCCACGTACGCTACGACAGGCACGATCCGCTGCAGGGTGGCTGCGACGACCCGATCATCATGACTTCCGCGGGGGATGTGTCAGTGACGGGCAGCCACGGCGGGATCATGCGTATGAATTCCGGCCCGGCGAGCAACGGGGTCTGCAACTTCTGCCACGGCGGCGGCGCGGCCACTGGCGACCCCGAGTACGCGATCAACTGCTTCGATCCGGATAACGTGGACTACTACCGCGAGCCGGTCTTCACCGGCCGCGGGTGTGGGATGTGTCACAGCAAGGCAGTCGACAATGAGGACGGCGTGCCGGTCGGCGGCCGTCGCGCGGTCCTTCCGGATGACACGAATCCCAACGACTTCGGCAACACGAGCCACCATGTGCGTGGCGACGTCGAGGGTACCGATTGCCTAGTGTGCCACGACATGAGCCTGCACACACAGGGGCACGTTCGGCTGAAGGACCCCGACGACGCCGGCACCATTTACATTCACGACGAAGCCACGCCGGACGACATGGAGACCTTCTGCCTGAACTGCCACGATGCCGACGGAGCCGCCGACGGTCCCGGAACCACGCCGTTCAGTGGTGGCGCGACGGTGCCGAACGTCAAGGGCGTGATCGGAAGCATGTGGGTCAACTCGGCGCACATGGTGTTCAATCAGCGCTGTCCCGACTGCCACGTGGACAACGCCCACGGCTCGGACAACATCAAGCTCCTACAGTCGGCTCGCGTCGACACGCTTTGCTACACGTGCCACACGGAAGGTGTGGTGATGAACGACGCGCTCTCGAACAACCGTCCCGGCGACTACGTCTCGGCCGATGACATCGAGGAAGCGTTCGCCAAGTCCAGCCACCACGACCTCGAAACGGTGTTTGGCAGGGACGGCAGCGACTTCACGTTCCAATGCACCACCTGTCACAACCCGCACGTGGCAACCGGCAAATATTGGGACGCCGAGCTGAACGTCTCACCCATCACCCGACCGAACTTCTCCGATCCCGTCTACAACCCGAGGGCGATGGGCACGACACTCTGGGGGGCTGCGTCGGGGCAGAAGATGGACGACTTCGCGGCGCAGGGCTCGGGAACCGGCGGCTGGTACTACAGTACTGCGCGAGGCGGGATTTCTGGGGACCAGCCGGCCGTCTATCAGCCACCCAAATCCGGCAACGGCTATGACTGGGAGTTCGGCGGGGACATTCTGCCGGATTACACCAGCCTTTGCCTCGATTGCCACAGTTATGCGATGCCGTACGGCACGTTCCCCACGACCGCCAATCCTCCCGTCAACTGGGGCCAGGGGATCGGCTGCACCGACAACGGGGTTGATCCGCCCGATCAGCGTGTGGAATGCGGCGCCCAACACGGCTTTGGCTCCGCCGGGCTCTCCTTGTATGTTTCAGACAGCGGCACGGCGGGATACTGGGGTTCCTCCGGCAATCCCGATGTTCTGTTTCACATGAACTGGGTCACCCGCGGTCGCGGCGCCGGCCATTTCATGCGTTGGCCCTATGATTCGGCCGATCGAAATGCCGGGATCAACTTCGTGATGTCCTGCACCGACTGCCACGAAGCACACGGCGCCGACCGAGGCGGGATGATTAGAGAACGGTTCAACGTCAACGGCAACGGCGACTGCGGGACAGGGGGCGACAGCGGTCCCGGCAGCCAAGGTGAAAACTGCACCGATGGCGGAAACTGGAACAGCTTCTGCAATGCCTGCCATTACTATTATGGTGGACAGCATGCAGGCATGAGTTGCGGGAGCGCCTCGTGCCATGAGGCCAATTCGCTGCACCGGATCATCCACACCGTCGACAGCGGCTCCGCCAAGCACTTGCGTATCACCGCAGCCGGCTACGAGGGTGACTATCAGAGGCCGACCTTCACGCCGGAGATCGAGTCCGTTCAGGGTGAGACCGGCAGCTCCGAGTTGACCGTCACCTTCCGGCCGAGCGATTTTGGAGCCGGAGCTTCGGGCATATACACGAATCCGGATCTCACCGGGGCTCTTCAAGCGGGGGACTTCTGGCTGTTCGACAAGAATGGCGACAACCCACGCTCCATCACCGGCGTAGTCCATATGCCAGGCGAGGCCACCGCCGTCTTCACGATGAGCGCCCCCTTGATCCAGGCCGACCTCCTCACCGACACCATCGCCACGACCGGAAGATCCGTGTGGGGCCATTATCAGGGCGGCTACGAGAACTGGGCCACAGGGATCATTGGAGCCCAAGCGGTCTCGGCGGGGCCCTGGCCGATCACCATTGGCCCCACCCCCAACCCCACATTCATGATCACCAATGCCGAGGGGCTCTATAGTCACGACAAGATCTACGTGGAATTCTCCGAAGACGCCTACGCGAACCTGGATGCAACGGGTGATCTGCAGCCGGACGATTTCATCTACACCGATGTCAGCGGCCCCGCATCCTCCATCATTGGCGTCGAACACACCGCGGGCAGTGCCACCGCGATACTCACGATGAACGTGAATCTACTCGGCAATGACTTGGGTAATGACACGGTCTCCGCACTGGCCCAGGCTGTCTTTACGGCTGGCGGCTTGTACATGCCGGAAGCGGCGGTGGCGATCACCGCGGTGGAGGAGCCGTGGTTGCTGTCCGTCCAGGGTGTTGTCGGTCATTCCCGACTGGCCGTCTGGTTCTCCGAGTATGTGTACGCTGCCGCCGATGCTTCAGGCGGCCTGGATCCGGCGGACTTCCAGTTCGTCGATGCCGGGACAGGCAAGGCGATTACCGGAATCACTCACACCCAAGGCACAAACGTCCTGGTGGTTACGTTGGACGGCCCCGTCGAGGCTGGCGACATCGATAGCGCCACCCTTGTGCCGGCGGCCGGCGGAATATTCGACATCTTCGGCAACGTGGCTCCCGAACGCGCCGTCACCCTGGCCGACGGTGCAGCCTCGCTCTCCTCGATCGCTACGGTTGAGGGCGTCGAGGGAAGCGACAAGCTGAAGGTGACCTTCCAGACCCAGGTCTACGCGAATGATGATGAGACCGGTGCTTTGCAGCCTGAGGACTTCGTCTTCACGGACGGCAACGGCGGCGGCGCCAGTGCGATTGCGGTCGCCGGTGTCAACCACGTACCGGGGAACTCCGTCGCGGCCATCACCGTCAATGCCGCCCTGAGCGCCACTGACATAGGTGCGGACATGCTTGCGGCTGCAAACAGCGCGATCTTCGGCCCGAACCCTGGCCGCTTTCCGCTCGCACAAGATGTCGTGACGGTCAGTGGTCAGGCCGCCCCCGCCATCACACGCGTCGAAGGCGCGGTCGGCTTTGACAAGCTGTTCGTTTCCTTCGATCACGCCGTCTATGCGGAAAGCAACGGAACGGGCGGCCTGGGCTTGGTGGACTTCATCTACAACGACGGCAATGCCGCCGGCGCGGCGTCTATCCTGGCCGTCGACCACTCCGCGGGCAGTTCCACGGCCATCATCACGCTGGACGCGCTCTTGATTGAAGGCGACATAGGTTCCGACAACTTCGCCGCAGTCGGCACCGAGGTGTTCAACAGCATCGGCCATCCCGTCGGGACGGCCGCGGTTCTGCTGGCTACGGATGGATGCCCCACATGGGGCGCGAGTTTCCCGATCGAAGACGTGCCTCAGGCAAGCGCCACCATACAAGATGCAACCGGGCTCCTCGGCGGCACTGTGGGCGGTGCGGCTACCGCGTTTCCAAACGCCGACGCTGCCGACAACGATGCATTCAACGGCGTCGAGGATGACCTCGTCGAAGACACATACATCGATTTCATCGACGACACCGCCTGTCTCAACTCCTTGCGGGCGCTGACCATCGAGGCTCGCGTCAGGCCAACAGACGTTGACAGAGGCATTGCAGACAACACGTTCAACAGGATATTCCAGCGAAACAATACTATCCTCGTGACGATTCTGAACACGGATTACGGCGGCTGCGACATTCCGGCGAGGATGGGCATCGCCAACGTTCAGGTCAAGTATCGCACCGATGATGCTTACCGACACACATGCCCGCACCCCCAATGGCCGGGCGATCCATACGTCGGTGCTGACACCGCGATGCACCAGATCAGCACCTACATTGACGATTACCCGATCAGGAACAACCACTGGTACTTGGTCAAGGTCGTCTTCAATGCCGACAAGATGGACATCGCCGGATCAAATGGTACGCCCGTCGACATCTTCCTCGACGACCAGGGTACGGACGGCACGAGCCTGCCCAATCCCACGCCTGCGGACCCGACGGCGAATCTCGACTACGAGCAATGGACGGGCTACGTGAATGCGAGCAATAGGATCAACGAGGCCTCCAGTTGCAGATGGGGAGCCCTGCCTGGTGATGTGATCAGGGACATCGACAAGTCCTCACACATCGGCGCGGCTCCCAACCACGGCCAAGCCTTCGACGGGCAGATAGACTGGCTCATCTGGGGACCCTTTGCAGACTATTCAGGGGTTGACGATCCGCCGTACTAATGCAAGATATGTGGGCATCAGGCCGCGCCGTGGGGCGCGGCCTTTGGCCATGGGTCGTCGTGGATATCCCACGGAACGGAACGCGATGATGGCGCGCTCCCGAGGTACGGGTGCCGTGCCGTGCGTTCATAAGGCAGCGTCTTTCTGTGTGGCGAGGGAAGACAGTCCGGCGAGGTCGCCACGTTTCGGGCCACAAAGCAGTATGCGAGCGAGTGTGGTGGTGGGCTGTCCCACGCTGCCTCGGATGCGAGACAGGGTACTCACTTAAACGTAAACTGCTATAGACTATGCAATCCTCGATTGGGTTGAGAAATAGTGTGGCGGGCGACGCCCCTGTCGGCGCCGCGAAGTGACTGGTGTTCGGCAGTCGAGACGAAGGTCGGCCGCTACGGTTGTGTTGAATGTGCCTGCTCAGAAATGGCGGCGGTTGCCCTCTGCTGTGGCACCGCCGTCTCGGCGGTGGGATCACAGGCGAAACGCCTGCGACACAGTCAATCGTGAACTGCTCTAGTT
>JAUVGW010000235.1 GCA_030593565.1 Phycisphaerae bacterium
CTGTGGCCGACGGGGATGAGAGATCGCCACCAGCGTCATATGCCATCTCACGCTCAAACTGCTCTAGCCCCTCGCGGGAGCGAGGGGTTCATGGACGCGTCTGGATGTTCGAAAACCCCCCGCTTCCGCGGGGGGCTGTGAGCCAAAGCGCCTTTACGAAAGGGTATGTGGCGCCGGTGCCACAGTTTTCTCCACGAGCAGCGACGAAATCGATCGCGTGTAATATAGTGCCACTGGCAAAGCCGTTGCTCGATTTCGGCCCGAGACGCTGAATCACCGGGCCGGTGGCAAAACGTGGACGCCGTCATGTTATGGCTTGATCGCATCTTCCGTCGCAAGCGGATCCAGCGGGCACGCATCACCAATCGACCGTTTCCAGGCGATTGGCTTCGCGTCATCCACCGCACGGCGCCCTTCTATCGCCATCTTTCCGACGATCACCAGTGTGCCCTCCGAGAAAACGTCCATGTTTTCGTCGTCGAGAAGCAGTTTCGCGCCGTCGGCGATCTGGAGATGACCGACGAGATCAAGGTCACGATTGCTGCGCCCGCTTGCCTGCTGCTCGTTGGCATACCACACTTCGACGTCTATCCACGCCTTCGCGAGATCATCGTCCGACCCCGTTATTTCGGCAACGTCATTGAAGCCGTCGGCCCGGATGGACGGCGCTATCGAATCCCGCAAATGCGCTCCGGCGAGGCCTGGCGGCGCGGACCCGTCGTCCTCGCGTGGGACAGTGTCAAACGCTCCGTCGCGCGACCGTGCGACGGGTACAACGTCGTGTTCCACGAGTTCGCCCATGTGTTGGACATGCAGGCCGGTATCTCGGAGGGCGCCCCCCCCCTCGAGACGAAGCAGCAGCAAGTCGCCTGGGCTAGCGTGTTCAACACCGAATACGAAGCATTCGTCGAGGCCGATCGCCGCGGCGAACGCACGTTCCTCGATCCCTACGGGGCGTCAAACCGTGCCGAGTTCTTCGCTGTCGTGACGGAGCACTTCTTCGAGCAACCGCGACAGTTGGCGAAACTGCACGCCGCCTTGTACGAGCAACTGCGGCTGTTCTACCGGCAAAACCCGGCCGCGTGGCCATCCGAGCGTAGTGTCTCAGAAATGTAGCGATTTATGCAGGCGTCACAACATGGCTTGCCGTTTGGCGGCTGTTCATCGTCGGCGTCGTGCCCGGCGCCACGCCCCAACGATAACCGGCGCGAGCGGTAGAACCGTACCGGCCCCCGCGCCGCAAATGCCCGTTCCACAACCGATGTCGGACGGCGTTTCTGTTGCGAAAAATCCCGGTGGCCCGCCCGCCGACACGGCCGGCGCGCCGGGATCGATGATGACCCCGTTTGCGGTCAAATCGTCGTCGCCGCGGAGCCCGTCCACCAGATGCAGGGTGATGATCCGGTCGTCGATCACCACGCCGGTCGCACCGTCATAAAGGAATTCGTACCAGTGCGGCGCGGGGTTGTCGGGGGTTGGACCGTACTTCCAGTAGGTGTCGATCGTCGCGCCGTCCGGCAGGTCCACGATGATATCAACCTGAGTCGCCGCACCCGGCGTGGATAGCCCGTTGACCTGGTAGCTGAAAAAACCCGCCGGGAATGCGACACCCGCCGGCGTGTCGTCCGGCGACGGATTGTCGTGTGCCAGGACAGACGCGAGACTTGTGGTTTCGGCGGACGCGATGGTGACATAGACGTCGTCGGTATTGAGGAACGAGGCGACGTGTTCCTGCAAGCCGTCCGGCGTGCCGTCATCATTGCCGTCGCCGCCGTTTGGCGCCTGGTTTTCTTCGTCGTCGTCTACGCCGTCACCATCGGAGTCGACGATCGGGGGCGGAAAGACACAGCCCTGATCGCACATCGAGCCGTTGCCCTGATACCACCCACCGGTCAACGAGCAATCGCCGGGCGTCGTAGCATCGACGCAGATGTATTGGCCGACATCGAAACAACAAGCGCCGCTATACGGACAGCCCGCGTCGCCCACATCCGTGTCGTCAGGTGTGTTCGGGCATTGGTCGACACAATCAGCCACGCCGTCGCCATCGGAATCGATGTCCGGCATGCCGCAGCCGCAGGCGCCAGTCTCAGTCTTGTAGTAATCGTTCGGGCACGCGTCGAGACAGTCTTCCGTCCCGTCGCCATCGGTATCATCATCCGATACGCCGCAACCGCACGCGCCGAGCGCGGCCTTGTCAGGATCGTCGGGGCATTCGTCGGCGCAATCCGGCGTATCGTCGCCGTCGGTGTCGGTGAGGACGTCAATCTCGCCACAGCCACAAACGCCGGGCTCGGTCTTGGCCGAATCGTCCGGACAACCATCCAAACAGTTAGGCGTTTCGTCACCGTCCGAATCATCGACATCTTCCCACACGCCGCAATCACAGACCCCCGGCTCGATCTTGGCCGGATCGTCCGGGCATCCATCGACGCAGTCGGGCGTGCCGTCGCTATCGGCATCATCCTCCGGTTCGCCGCAGCCGCAGTCGCCTACCTCGGTCTTGTCGGGATCGTCGGGGCATGCGTCGGCACAATCGAGCGTGCCGTCACCGTCGATGTCGAGACCGCAAACCGTATCATAGCCGAGGAAGAACCCGCCGATGGCTGTGCATTCTTCGCCATCAACATCGTCGAAGCAGACACCGATGTCGAAACAGCAGGCGCCGGGGAGCGCGCAACCGTCCTCGTCCACAGGCGCATCAGGCGGTGTGTCCGGACACAAGTCAAAATCATTTGGCACGCCGTCGGCGTCGTCGTCGGTCGCGAAGTCGCAACCAAGGTCGCAGGTCGTCCCATTGCCCTGATACAGTCCGCCGGCGTTCTCGCAGTTCTCGATGTCGACGCCGTCCACGCATAGGTCCTGCGAGAAACAACACGCGCCGAGCCATGAACACCCATAGGCATCCACCGGCGTATCCGGCGGGGTCTGTAGGCAAGCATCACAATCATCCGGGACGGCATCTCCGTCTTCATCCACGGCGTCGTCAAAACCGGGGCAGGCGTCACAATCATCCGGAACATCGTCTTCGTCTTCGTCGAACGCATCATCGAAGCCGGGGCACTGATCACAGCCGTTCGGCACACGGTCGTCGTCGCTGTCCATGTTGTCATCGAAGCCGGGACAGATATCGACGCAGTCCGGCACGCCGTCGTCATCGCTGTCGATGCCGTCGTCGATGCCGGGACATTGGTCGATGCAGTTCGCGACACCGTCCCCGTCGTCGTCGCCGGTGTCATCGTCCGGGACCCCGCACCCGCAAATCAGCGGGACCGTCTTGTCTGGGTCTTCCGGGCAATCGTCGAGACAGTCGGGGGTGCCGTCGCCGTCGCCGTCCGGAACGTCATCTTCACCGGGGCACCCGTCCACACAATTCGGCACGCTGTCACCGTCGCTGTCGGTCAGGTCCTCGGTTTCGCCGCAGCCACAAACGCCCGGCACGGTCTTGTCGGGATCGTGTGGACAATCATCAATGCAGTTCGGCGTGCCGTCCCAGTCGGCATCGTGTTCGGGCTCTCCGCAGCCGCATTCTTCCGGTTCGGTCTTATCGGGATCATCGGGGCATTCGTCGTCACAATCGGGCGTGTCGTCGCCGTCGGAATCCACGTCACAAGTGATGCCGATGCCGAGGAACGTACCGGAAATCGCGATGCAGGTGTCTTCGTTGGATACTTCCAAGCAGGCCTCGCCTGGGAAGCAACACGCCCCGGCGAGCGAGAACGTACATCCCAAGTCGCACGTCGTGCTGTTGCCTTGGTACGTCCCGCCCGCGGCCTCGCAGGTGACGGGATCGGTGTCGTCGAGGCAGCCACTGGGATAGAAGCAACACGCCCCCAGGAATGGGCAGCCGACCGAGTCGACCGGGGCGCCGGGAGGCGTCGCGGAGCATGCGTCACAACCGTCGGGCACTCCGTCATTGTCTTCATCCAGACCGTCATCAAAACCCGGGCACACGTCGCAATCATCGGGTACGCCATCTTCGTCTTCGTCGAGTGTGTCGTCGAAGCCCGGGCAGACATCTGCCGACTCGCATACACCGTCACCGTCGCTGTCGTCGGGATTGTCGGCCGGGCAGTCGTCTAGCGTGTCACACACGCCATCGCCGTCGCTGTCGTCGGGATTGTCGTCCGGGCATGGATCGCATTCGTTCGGTACACCATCGGCGTCATCATCAAGTCTGTCGTCGAAGCCCAGGCAGGCGTCGCAACCATCCGGCACCTCGTCTTCATCATCATCAAGGGTATCGTCGAAGCCGGGACAGACATCCGTGCAGTCCGGCACACCGTCGCCGTCGCCGTCGGCGGTGTCATCCACGCCCGGGCACTGATCGGCACAGTTGGCGACGCCATCTCCGTCGGCGTCGCCGACATCCTCCTCGACCTCGCCGCAGCCACAGAAGCCCGGCTCGGTCTTCTCGGGATCGTCCGGACAACCATCGACACAGTCCTTTGTGCCGTCCTCATCGGTGTCATCTTCCGGCTCGCCGCAGCCACAAGTCTCCCAGTGGGTTTTGTTCGGATCATCCGGACACAGATCGTTACAGACGGCGACGCCGTCGCCGTCCGAATCGGAACCGCACATCACACCGTGGCCCATGAACATTCCATCGATGGCCGTACAGTCGTCCGCGTTCGGGGTGGTTAGGCACACCGCGCCGGGAAAGCAACACGCCCCGGCCTGTACGCAGCCGATCGGATCAACCGCAATGTCGGGGGGCGTATCGGGACACGCGTCGCAGACGTCCGGGACGCCGTCTCCGTCGGCGTCAGGTTCGCAGTCGTCCGGCACGCCGTTTGCGTTGCAGTCGGGATCGCATGTTTCAGTGCAGTAGAACGGCCCGCCCGGCGCGATGCTGTCATCGTCAATCTCGCATTCGTCGGGGATGCCGTCCGCGTTGCAGTCCGAGCTCGCGCCGTCGAGGATATCGCAATCGTCGAGGTTTCCGTTGCCGTTGCAGTCGACGAACTCGCATTCGTCCGGGACCTGGTTGTTGTTGCAATCATCGAACGCCGGCAAGCCGTCCTCGATGGTCGCGGCGTAGATGCCGAGGCCGCCATCCGCGAAGGCGGCATAGACGACGAGCGTGTTGTTCTCGAACGCGCCAGGTCCCATCGCCACGTCGGAGACCGTCTCGCATACGGTAGCGCCGCCGGTATCGATGGCAATGACGTCGTCCACGGCAACGACCTTCATCAGGGTGCCGGTCGCCGCCGAATAGCAGTAGATGCCGCCTCGTCCGGCGGCATCCGTCGCGGCAAACGCCGCGACGAGGCCACCCCCCACCTCGCCGAGACACGGGTCTTCGAAGGAAACGAAGGTCTCGACACCGTCCCCCCCGGGCAACACCGTCTCGCTATCGGCCACCACTGTCAGAAC
The DNA here is from genome assembly GCA_030593565.1 of Phycisphaerae bacterium. Taxonomy (GTDB): domain Bacteria; phylum Planctomycetota; class Phycisphaerae; order UBA1845; family UTPLA1; genus JAFGQA01. The sequence goes on from JAUVGW010000235.1 coordinate 5,377, forward strand.
GCCGGCGGTGCTCAAGTAAACCCCGTGGCGATCCGCCGCGTCAGCACCGCGGAAGGCAACGCTTACCCCCCGGATGGCTGCCACGTCACCGAAACTCGCGAAGGTCTCCACAAGGTCGGGCGGCACCGTGGTGGTCAAGTCCGCGATCATCGACAAGCCGCCGATGTCGGCATAAATGCCGTCCTGGTCCGCGCCACCCCCCCGGAACGCGATGTCTCCATTATCGAGCGACGGGGAAAACGCCCCGAATGACGTGAACGTGCCGACGCCGCCGGGAATGGCCGTGCCGCCGTCGACAAGGGCGGTCACAACCCCGGCGTCGTATCGGTAGATACCGACCTGGTCCGCGTCGCCTCGTGCCAGGAAGACGATTCGTTGTCCGTCAATGGCAGGCCGACTCGGCGAAAATCCGGCGAAATCACCACTGCCACCCGGAATGGGCGTGTTACGGTCCGCGATCGTGACCAGTCCGCCCATGTCCGCATAGATGCCGTCTTGAGCGATGCCAATCCCGCGGAATGCCGTGATGCCGCTGTGGTGGGCAATATGCGGACCGAAGCCGATGAACGCTCCCGTACCGTCGGGAACGAGCGTGGTAAAGTCGGCGACGACAGCCGGGCCGGCATCATCAACGTAGATGCTGCCGTTGCCCCGGAAGACCACCACGCCGTCGCCGATCGCGGGATAGCGTCCGAAGCTGGTGAAATCGCCCGAGCCGCCCGGCTGCGGCGTGTTCGTGTCGATCACCGTAACGAAAGTCGCGGTCAGGTCGGCCATTGCCGCTCGTTCGCCGCCAACGCCGCCGCCGACCACCGCCGCGAGGATCATCACGTGAATCAGCCCGATCGAGCCGTGTGCCCGCCGCGCCAGCATGCAAGGGACGCGTCGCCGGTCGGTGTCCGCCGAGTGAAGGCAGACCCAAATGCCTCGAATGGCTGGAGGTCGATTGTGTGGCAGTCGAGCGTGCATCGCCTTCACCGTGGCCGGGCTTGAGAATGCCTGTGTTGCGGCATTCTTCTTATCGGCTGTCATGGGATAGGCGGGCTTGTCGGGTTAACCTGAACTGCAGATCCGGTCGGGCGTCTCGAGTGTGGCCTCCGTGCTGCGCGATCTCGCAGGGCGGTTCAGATAACGACCAGGATGAACACCCACGGGGCGACGTCGTTATTCGACACAATCCCAGCGTACCTCGCGACTTTCTTGCGCGTCCCGCGCAAATGTTGCCTTTGCCCGTCGCCCAGATTCATTCCAACGGCAAAATGGCGGCCATCAGCGGCGACGGCTGGACGGGTGCGCCGGGGATCGTATCCTCGATACGAATACCGAACCGGTCAGGCACATTGAGCAGTTTATGAAAGGGCGTAGCGGCCGATGCCCCTGTCGGCCGGCGGAAGCCGTTGGTCTTTAACGTCCGACACGGGGGTCGGACGCCACAGCCATGTAGGCCCGCCTTGACAGCTGCGCTGCGTGACATTGCCAGATGTGCCCCACGATCAGGGCTTGGCGGCCAAATCCCGCCAAGCGTCGGGCAAAGCCCGACCTACTGCCAGGAAGATCCATCGCTCGCGCTCCGGGCTCGGATCGTCGCGAGATGCGTCCTCCACGCGGTTCAGCCATGTGGGGCGGGCTCGGCCCGCCTTGACAGGGGTTTGTCAGGACCCCCCTGACACATCGGCACCGGCGCATCGGCGCAAAGCAATGACGCTGCGCACCCCGGGGGGGATGTGCAGCGTCATTTGGTCGCGACCGAGTGGGGACTCGGTCGCAGCGGGGCATATAAGGTCGAGTATTGTGCTCGACCTTGCGGGGGGGCGAATCCGATCCGGGCGTGATACTTCCCGCCCACGCGTTGGAGCCCTTGCGAAGGCGCCGTCGCCTCCGCCACCATGCCCGGAGCTAACTATTGATACGCATCCCACAAGCATGAATCAATCGACGGGTCGATCCGATTTCAAGGCTTTGCCCGGCAGCCCCTCAATCATCGCCACACGCGGCTTTATCGGGTGCTGCCGCGCGTCGGGCGTGACGAACGATGTAGCGGACTTGCGCCATGCCGATTCGGCCCTTCATGGGGAGCCGATGGAAGCACCACGCGATGGGCCGACTCACCGGGGAGCAGGCCAGGGACCAACCGATAATCACCTCATGCCCGCAGGTGCATCCTGACCGCGAGACGGTATAATCCGCCGTATGGACATCGGCCTGTGGCTGCAAAACAACCAAACCTTGCTGATCCTCGTGGTCATCCTGCTGGTCGTGCTGGCGGTCCTGCAGCGCCTGTTCGGCGGCATCTGGCGCATGGCCCGCAGGCGCAAAGCGCCCAAGCTCCATCCAAAGCTGCAGCGATACGCCGGCCGCTCGGACGCCGACATCGAGGCCGCACGGCTCGCCGCCGAGAACATCATCACCACCAGCTCGACGGGCACCATTGCCGGATACGATATCGTCCGGCAAATCGACGCCGTCTTCGTCGAGGGACACCGAGCGCAGGGCGAAGCGATCGCCGCCTTGAAGGCCGTAGCCGGCAGGCGCGGCGCCAACGCCATCATCAACGTCACCCAGCAACACACGGCCGCCGGGCGATGCAGCGCGCAGGGCGATGCCGTGCTTGTTCGTCCCGTCGGTTCGCTCGACGATGATGGGGCGCCCCGGGATCCTGATCGGTAGTGTTCGCGATTCCCAGGGAGCCCTGCGGCGATTGGCGATCCATTTCAGAAGCCTTGGGACGAGCCCGGTAGCACCTGCCGCACGCTGACTGTGCGTCGGTAGTGACACTGCTGGAGGGCCGCGACACTGCATTTCACGTCGGCCCCTGCGGACGACACAAAATGTCGGGGGGCAGGGGGGGGACTCCACATCTTTCGGCCCTGAAACGCCCCACCGACTCGAGCTTGGCCCCACCGTGCGCAGGGCAATCGCAAAAATGGCCGGGCGGTGGTCTTTGCAGCGGTTTGCGCGCTCGTGTAGCGGCCGACCCCCGTGTCGGCCGTCGGAAACCGTTGGTGTTCTACGGCCGACACG
>JAUVGW010000125.1 GCA_030593565.1 Phycisphaerae bacterium
AGACACCGACCCCACATGGCCGTCTCCCGCCAATAGCATACACGTACAGGCAGCGTTTGTCGGCGGGGTGGCATGGGTAAGCTTTGCCGCCAGCGGCGGCGCTTACCCGTGTTTCTCCCTACGCGCTTGGCACGACACGGGCCAACCAGTTCGGCTTCGCCTCACGGCCTGTCCTTTTCGCGTGGCTCAAAGGCCAGTCAAGTTGGCCCATGCCACCCCCGTCGCGCGTTAAACACGTGCAAGGCTGTAGGGTGTGTCTTGACGCACAACTCGCATTGGCCGACGCGCCGACCGGGGTTGGTGCGTCAAGACGCACCCTACGCGCCTGCGCTTCGCCCTGGGCTTTATTCCGTCGCCGCTTCGCGGCTGGAATCAATCGGTTCGGTCGTTTAGCCACAACCCGCAGGGGGGCACGGCCCTCTACGCGCTCCCCTGCGGGTCGCGGCTAAACAGAGCTATGGCTGACTGCTGACAACTCCTCACCCCACGTCCATCAGCCCGATCGCTTCGCGATACTTGGTCGACAGTATCGAGCGGAGCACCTTGTGGTCGGGGCTTCGCAGTTGCGGGTCGGCGCGGACGATCTCGCCGGCGTCCTGCTGGGCCAGGCGGAGCAGTTCGCCGTCTTTCAGCAGGTCGGCTACGCGGAGTTCGGGTAGGCCGTGCTGGCGGGTGCCGAGCATTTCGCCTGGGCCGCGGAGACGCAGGTCTTCTTCGGCGATCTTGAAGCCGTCGGTCGTCGCGGCCAGGGCGCTGAGTCGTTCGTTTTGCATCGCTCCCGGCGAGTCGGTCATCAGGAAGCAGTAGCCGCGGCGATTGCCGCGGCCGACGCGCCCTCGCAACTGGTGCAGTTGTGACAAGCCATAGCGCTCGGCGTGTTCGATCACCATGCACGTCGCGTTGGCCACGTCGATGCCGACCTCGATCACGGTCGTCGCCACCAGGACGGCAATTCGTCCAGCGGTGAAATCCGCCATGACCGCCTCGCGATCGACCGTGTTCATACGCCCGTGCAGCAGGCCGACGCGTTGGCCGGCGAATACCTGCCGGCTGAGCCGTTCGTATTCGGTCGTGGCGGCGCGGATTTGCATCTTGTCGGATTCGTCGACGAGTGGATAGACGACGTAGGCCTGTTCGCCGGCTTCCAATCGCGACCGGACGAACCGCCAGGCGGCGTCGTGGTGCATCGGACCGGTGACGCGCGTCTCGATGCCCACCCGGCCCGGCGGCATCGCGTCGATCGTGGTCACGTTCAGGTCGCCGAAGACCGTCATCGCGAGCGTTCGCGGGATCGGCGTGGCCGTCATGACGAGATAGTGCGGCGCGAGGGCCTTGCTGCGAATGGTCGCCCGCTGCCGGACGCCGAATCGGTGCTGCTCGTCGACGACGACGAGCCCCAGCTTGGCGAACGTGACGTCCTTCTGTATCAGCGCGTGCGTGCCGACGACGATGTCCATCTCGCCCGACTCGATCCGCACGAGCATCTCCCGCCGCTGGGCGGCGGGCATCCCGCCGACGAGCAGCCCATAGCGGACACGGCTGTCGGCCAGGTACTGCTCGATCGATCGGTGGTGTTGTTCGGCCAGCAGTTCCGTCGGGGCCATGATCGCGACCTGGCACCGGTTCGCGACCGAGACGAGCGCCGCGTACAGCGCCACGACCGTCTTGCCGCACCCCACATCGCCTTGTAGCAGGCGATTCATCGGCCTGGTCCGCGCCAGGTCCGGCGCGATGGCCTGAATCGCGTTGTTCTGTGCAGGCGTCAACGGAAAGGGAAACCGGCGTCGAATCCGCCGGTCGATCTCCGCGCTGCACGCCAACGCGGGCGACTTGACTCCACTATGGCGGTGATGTCGCCACAGCGTCATGGCGAGTTGCATCAGCAGTAGTTCGTCATAGGCGAGCCGCCGGCGCGCCTGTGCGACGTCGCCGTCCCGCTGTGGACGGTGCATCGCCGACAGCGCCCAACGGCGCGGTGGCAGCTCGCGCTGCTTCAGATGCGCGGGCGGATACCACTCCTCGACCAGCGGCAGCATCCAGTCGAGATTCGACGCGATCAATCGCCCGATGACTCGGCTGGACAGTTCGGCCGTGGCGGGATACACACCCTCGAATCGCATCGGCTCCGACTCGTCCACCGGCTCCGCATCACTCCCCACCACGACGAACCGCGGATTGACGAGCTGCGGCAGTTGGCGATATTCCCGTACCGTGCCGGTGGCGCGAATCACGGAGCCGCGCTCGATGCGGTCCATGATCCACGCTCCATTGAACCAGCGGATGCTGCACCGCCCCGTGTTGTCCGTCAGCGTGGCGGAGACGGTTGGTCCTTGACGCGACCGGCGGGCACTGATCGCCGTGATCTCGCCGATGATCGTCGCGACCATTCCCTCGTCGAGGTTCTCGATGGTCCTGCATTCCTGCTGTTCGTGACGTGCCGGCAGGTAATCCAGCAGATCCCCGGCCGTTTCGACGCCCAGTCGCCCCAGCGACTGGGCCCGTCGCGGCCCCACGCCGGGCAAGTATTGCACCTTGTCGGATAACAACAATGATCGCTTGCCCGCCTCGTTCATGGAACACTCATGGAATGATCAGCTTCATGCCCACGGGAAGCTGGCCTGGATCTTTGATTCGGTGTCGATTGGCGACAAAAATCTTTCTCCAGTGCTTGCCGTCGCCGTAGTAGGTCTTTGTGATGCTGAACAGAGTTTCCCCCGGCCTCACGCAATGAATCCTGCCTGGCAATGTGGACAGGTCCGCTTTTTCTCCGCTCGGCTCGCCCTCCTGTCGTCGAGGTGACCCCATGGCCTGCGACGAACCACGTCTCGGCCGTCCGACCGCTCGGTCCGGTTTCCGCCCGGGTCGATCGCGCTTCGAGGCGGTCGCCTTGCCGGCAGGGCGCGTGGTCGGCTCCGGGATCGGGCACCCTGTCGCGAACAAGAGCGCAAGCAGCCCGCAGCCGGCGACCGCGCGCATCATGCGCTGCCGTGCCTGCCGCCGAAACCCGTTTTCAACTCGGGTTCTTGCCATCAATATCGCCCTATCTTGCGGTCGGCCGCACAGCGGCGATGTTCGCCGCTGTCCCGCCGGCTCCCGATGATTGTCGTCTGCCGATGATCCTGCTGTCAACGAATGGCCGTCGGCTCCGTCACCCCAGGGCAATCGCATGTTCTGTATCAGAGCCGCCTTCTGTGAAGGCGGTGCCCTCCAAACGCCACGGCACACCGCCTTCACAGAAGGCGGCTCTGATCGGGCTTCTCAAACAGGCTCGTAAACCCAGTGGCATCTGGGGGGCTTCCGTACGATTCTTGCGATTACCCTGTCCGTCACCCGCTTCGCGGACTGAAACACCCATTTGTCACAGTCCAAGACCGCCGAATCTGTCATGGACCCGTTCATGTGCGTTCAGGCTTCCTTGCAGAAACGCGTGACGAGCTGATGCGCCAAGCGCGTCGGTTCGGGCAAGCGGTATTTCGTGCAACAGCGGAGCGTGACAGCAACCGCCTCCTCCAAGGTGATCTTGTGGCCGACGCTCACGAACACCGGCTTGACGCCGCGACGTGTGCGAAGCACACGGCCGATGGTCTCGCCATTATGGATCAGCGGACGCGACGACCCCGGCACGTCGCCCGGCGCCTCGTGCATGCCGCAAAGGCGGCTCTTAGCGCAGCCCAGGCTTGGACGATCGATCAGCACGCCAACGTGGCAGGCCAGGCCGAACCGTCGTGGATGGGCCAGGCCCTGACCGTCAAACATGAATAGGTCAGGTTCGACGGACAGCTTGCGCGCCGCGGCGATCAACGCGGGCGCTTCACGAAAGCTGAGCAGTCCCGGCACATAGGGGAACCGAACCGGCCGAATGGCGTGGACTGTGTCGACAATGGCGCAAGCCGCAACGTCCCACACAATCCAACCCGCCACGACCTTCGTCCCGTCTCGACTGAAGCCCGCGTCGCCCCCGGCCACAAGTCGGGGTGGCGCATCGAGCGGCGTATGACAAACCTCCGAGGCGAGCCGGCCTTGCAGCCGAACGGCCTGTCGTGGCGTGAGATTCCAGCGATGACGACAACGCGGCAGTTTCATCGTTCCGATATCCCATCATACTGATGCCCGTCGCACCGGCCACCGTCAATTCCCACAGGGGCGTCGCGCGGAAGCCCATCCAAGGTCCGGACAGGAATCGCGTGTGTGTTGTGTGTGGATTGTACGTTGTACAATGTACGGTTACGTTGCGGGCGGCCGAGCCGCGGATTGCTCGCAGGCTGGGGTCGATACACTAGATTCGGCGCAAGCGGCTTCCCGCACAAGCCGGCTCGCAAGGTCGTGCCGGCAGCGCCTCAAGAGCCCCCAACCCGGCGAGCCGGCTCGTCTCGAGCCGGTCTCCCTGTCGGGGGGTTGCCTTGTGGCTTATGGGAACGTACCCCCCGAGCAAGCTCGGGGGCTCTTGTGCCGCCGAAAGCACGCCTTCGTCATGAGTGACAACATGTCAAGAAATCTGGCGTCGTTCGGGTGGATCACGACGGTCGTGATGTCCCTCGGCATCTGTCGGTGGTGTCCCGCCGACATGATCGTACTCGACGACGGAAAAACACGGGCCGGGCGGATTACATGGGAAGACATGCAATCCATTCGCATGAACACCGGCAGCAGTTCCGGCAAGCGTAAACTGACAATCTCGCGCGACAAGATCAAACGGATCGTGCGTGGCATCCCGGAAACGGATCTGATTGACAAGTGCAAGGACGGTTCCCGCCTGGGACGATGGGCCACGGCCTACTTCCATGCAGGTCTCGAGGATCGTGCCGAACGGTGCGTCAGGCGTGCCTATTCCCTGGACGCAACGGTTGGGAGGAAGCCCAAGGTCAAAGGGGTAGAAGCATCCCGCGCTTTCTGGAATCGGACCGTTCTGCAACTGCGATCGGGCAGCCTCGCGGATCAGGATGCGGCCGGCCTGTTCAAAGCTGCGCGATGGGCTCACGATGCGGGACTGGAGGATGAAACGTCGCAATACGTCCGCAGGGCTTGGCGTGCTGACCGATCGTCGGAGCGGATTCGCGACGCGGCGGCGAACTGGGGCGTGCGTTTGGATCCATGGATGCAGTTGGATCTGACGTCGGCATTGGACCGGTCGCTATTCGGTTACGAGATTCGGGACGACGGTGTCAAGGTCGAAGCCGAGCCCGACAAGACGTTTCTACTTCTGCCGCTGCGCTACGATGCGGCAGCCGGCCCGAGATCGCTCTCCAAGAACAGTTTCCGTGGCAAGCACCTGCGGGGCTTCTATGGGTTTCAAAACGTCCCGGTTCGCCGTGGGCTACCCCAATTCGGCTCGGAATTGGAATCACAGCCCGTGTACGAGCGGCTGGAACTGCAGGCAGGAGCCCGAAGTCATCGCTCCGCCCAAGATGAACACGGGAGAAGGAAAGTTGGGCGTCCCTTGTTCAGGCCCGAGCTGGTCGCCAAGAACACGGCCGGGCCGCGGCGCATTGTGGACGGCGAAACGAAGCGAGACCGGGCCAAGAACCGCACGCGCACCGTACCGGCGACCGGTTGGATTCAGATGATCGTGGAAATTCCCGAATCCACGAATCGTCTGACATTGGAATGGCCCGATGGCACCGAGGAAGCCCTGGATTTGAGGTTCCTGCGTCGGGTGCGCGATGGGCTATCGAGTTCGATTTACGCCGCCAGCGAGCGGGCGGAGGTGACATACGATGTCCCACGCGATGTCGCCGCCGTGGTCGGGAAACTATCCGCGGGGTCGCACGCGGTGGCGTCGTTGGCCGTCAGGCGTCTTGCCGACCTGCAGGCTGAAGCGGGCCGGGACGCCGGTGCCGGTTGGCTGGTCGAGGTGGACGCCGCCGTCATTTCGGTTGGCGCGCGTCGCGAGGAAGACGTCAAATCGGCGACATGGGCCTACTTCTCGAATCGGGAATCCATCTCGCAGGGCCTCGCGGCGAATCTCGGCGATCAGCCGGCCCAAGTACACAAAGCATGGATCGCCATGATCCATTCGCATGTCGCCAACATCAAGAAGACGAAACAACCTGTGTCGGTCAGATTGTTGGGGGGGATCCTCCGGTCGAACAACGAATCCGTGTGTGATGCCGCGTTCGATGTGTTGCTGGAACTCGGCCCAACGGTCGACTGGGGCTTGTTCGAGGACGCCTCGGAAGCAGCGAAGGCGATGGCCTTGATCCGTATCGAGGACATCACCGACAGGGATTCAGCCCGGCGGCTCCTCCAGGTCTTGATGAAGGACGCACGGGCCGAGGCGGCAGACCGTATCGCCGCCGAAGCGCGGCGTCTCGATATGGGTGTTCATTCGCCCGCCGATCCGCTACTTCAGCGGTGGACGGCCGCGTCCAGTACCGCCGAACGTGTCGGGGCTCTACAAGTATTGGGCGGCATGTCGCTCGGAGACGTCGTTTACTCCCGCCGATTCGCCGAAATCATCGGCGAAGCAACATCCGACAAGGCCGACGCTCCCGTTCGCCAAGCCGCGTTCGAGATGCTGGTCCGGCAGGCGAGACTCCAACCCACACGCCCGCGTGGCGGAGTGAAATCCGGAGATATTTACGGCGGATTCCCGCTGATGATCTCGTCCAAGGCCCGTGATCCCTTTGTCGACGGACTCGCCAAGGCCGCGCAAGACGGCACGGAGCAGACGCGCGTCGATGCCCTTGGTGAGCTGCTCCTTATGGGCTATGCCGAGAAGGCGGAAGCGGCGTTGATCACCGGCGCAAGATCTGATGAGGAACGCGATTCAGTGCTGCGCGCCTTGCTCGGCCGCGGCGACGTTGTCGGTTCGTCTCTGGGTCTGATCGGTATGTTGGGGCGCATGCTCCGCCCGGAATACGAATCCAGCATGGGGAAGGTCTTCACGCATCTATCCGACATCTGGGCTCAGACGCCGACTGCGACTCAGTGGCAGGTGCTCGCCGCCGTGAAATCCGGCGTCGACTTCCAAGCCTTGGGACAGCTGAGTCTCTCCCTCCCACCCACCAAAGCCAACGCCGTAATGCGATGGTTGCGCCACACGGGGCACCTGACGCCGCAGGACTGGCGGCGGCTGGCCGGCACAACTGATGTTCACGAACGAGTGGAATGCCTGAAGCGAATCGACTTCCGACGAGGCTACCTTGTCGACGGACGATACGGCGCACTCGCGATTGTGGAAACCGTTGTCGCGGATCGTTCCCACGACGATCCGGATGACATCTGGGATGACAGCACGGGACACTATCGATGGAACGTGCCGCGCCGGATCACGGTGGCCCTCCCACCGCTGGACCTCAAGACCAGTGATGCCGACGACTCGTATTTGATTTCTTGGGGGGATGAGCCGATCGGGCAAGGAAAGGTCAAAAGCGTCGAGGGGCTCCTGTTGCCGGTAAGGTTCTCACCGAGGATGGAAGAACCCGCCGAAAGGCTGCTCGGCAACACCGGTTGGGGATGGCCCGATCCGACCGCCTCCATGCGTACGGGCGACCGCGCCGCCGGGCCGGTGCTGCTGGGCCAACGGCCGGTCTCACCGATGCCCCCAGCGGGAACCATGACACTCGACATCGGACCGTGTCTCAAGGCAGCCCTCCGTGACGGGAATGACTTCGACGACACGCCCCTCGACGACCTTGTGCCGACGCCGTTCGAGATCACGTTGCGTTACGCCGCCTTCGGAAGCTTCTACGGCGCAGGGCAAAGACGTGATCTCCCGACGGAGAACATGCCCGTCGGCCATCGGCATCTGCTGAATGTGATGCTGGTGTTGGAACGGATGGACACTGACCGTCGATTCGAAACCTCCGCGTCGGCAGGAAGCACCCCCAGCACATCTCAAACGTCGTGGCAGGGGCGGGATTGACGATTCGTGATTGACGAACAACGAACCACGAGCAACGAACAACGATTGCCCGATCACTATTCGTGGCTGGCCGATCGGGTGGCACGGTCTGGCACAGCCAGGCCGTGCTGGGTGCCTACCACGGCCAAACTCCGCTTGACGGTGCCACCCATCTGGCAACCCACGGCCAAGCTTCGCTTGACCGTGCCACCCCCGTCGCCGGTGCCACAGTTTTGCCACGGACTGCCAGACCCTGGACCCTAGACCCTGAACCCTTTGGGCCCATGCTCGAAGGCCGTCTCAGGGTTCTATCTGATAATCACGCGGGAGTACCTGTTCACCAACAAGTCGTAAATCGCCGCCACGTCTTCGGGAAGCATCCGAATGCAACCCATCGACATGTTCTCGCCAATGCTCGTCGGATCGATCGTGCCGTGAATGCCGAATCCGGTCCGGCCAACGGCCTCGCCGGTCGTGCCGAGCAGGCCGATCCATCGTTCTCCGATCGGGTTCTCCGGATCGTCGGCGAGATACAGACGCCCCGTCTCCGGATCTGTCCATTGGGGATTCTCCAGCTTGTCCCTGACCGTCCACGTGCCGAGCGGCGTGCCCCCGTTCGTGCCGAGCCCCACGTGAAAGCTGCGCACACAGACCTCGCCCAGGGTGATATCCAGACGGTGCTGCGTCTTGCTGATGACGGCATCGAATGGACCGTGAATCACTTTCAGGCGAGTGCCGACCTGGATACGATTCGGATCGAGAATGCCATTGATCGATATGAGCAGGCTTGTCGTGATCTTGTGGCGGTTGGCGATGACGTTCAGGGACTCCCTACTCGCAACGACGTGTACGCTTGTCATGGGGTCGCCCGGAACCACGGTCCGGCTGAAAAAAAGCGCGTCCGCGATACGTTCCAGTTCTTCGCGCGCGGTGGTCGCATCGCCTCCCCCGAGACCCTGGTCCAACGCCTGTGACAGCGCGAAGCGTGCGTCCAACAGGTCGCCGCGTGACAATGACGAGCGGCCCGTTTCGAAGGCGTCCAGCGCGGGCGCGGGAGCTGGCAGGTAATCCGGCCGGATTGTGATCTCCACTTCCTGTGCGGATTCGGGTGGAGCATTGGCCGTCACGAACGTCGACAATTCCGGATCAGCCGACTCACGCTGCGACTCGTTCGTGACCGTCTTCGGCCGCGTGGCCCTAAGAGGGATCACGCCGCCTTCGCCACCGCGTTCGGTCGAGGCGTCGTTTTCATGCGACGAGACAGCCGCGAACTCGTCGCCATCCGACGCTACCGGGTTCGCGAACCGCCAAGCGTAAAAGCCCCACGCACTCGCGGCCACGACGCCAACGCCGACAAGCACCGGCCACGAACCGACCCGCGTCATTCGGAGTAGTGCCACAACGATGCTCTCCCATGCAAAAAAGAAAATGAATGCAGCCGCTTTATCCCGGCCGACCTCTCGGCTGGCGCGAAGATCCTGACGACAAAGGAGCCTGCCTCCTTTTTCCTCCTCACGCCACGTACGACCAGCCGCAAGATGCAGCGTACGATTCGCGGCGACTCACAACATAGGGTACCGATCGCCACCGATGTTTCAAGTGCAATCGTTGGGCGGGGCCGCCGAAAAAGCCCATGGATTGCGATCCATGGGCTTGGCACGCTTCATTAGCCATTCAAACATCAATTAGGAGCCGAATCGCCGCACCGCTTCGTCCGTTACGAGCATATCGATCTTCACATCGTGCGGCACCGAAGGAATCGAATCGACGAGTTGAGACTCCAGCACGAATCCGCACGATGTCCCGTGGAAATTCGGCTTGCTCAGGAACCGGTCGTAGAAGCCTCGCCCGCGCCCCAGCCGATTCCCGCGATCGTCAAAGCCCAATCCCGGTACGATCACCAAGTCGATCAGTTCGACGGGAATCGGCAGCCCGCGAATCGGCTCGCGAAACCCGAGCCGGTTGTGGGCGACATCGTCGTCTAGATTGTTGATCTCGATGGGCATGATCTGCCGGCAGTCCCAACTGACCTGCGGCGCCACGACCCGTTTCATATCCTGCCAGGCCTGCAACACGATGGCGGTGGTATCCACCTCCCACGGGAGCGCCAGATAGATCATCATGACCTCGGCGCGCTGGTATTCGGGATCGCCGAACAACCTCTCGGCGGCAAGGCGAGATCGTTCCTGTAGCGTCTCGGGGGGAATCGCTGTCAGAACGGCGCGAAGCCTTCTGCGGAGCTCCTTTTTCACCAAACTCCCTTTCGAGGCCTGTCGTACATTATAGACTTCGGCATGCACATGCAATAGCATCCAGTCGCGACCGGTCGTGACGGGTCTATGACAGATTCGGCGGGGCTGATCACAGCCCCAAGCGTCAGCGCGGGATCTTCGTGGACAGACCGTTGGTCTTCGGACCCACTCGCTTACGCTCGGGGCTCTGATCCGGTACTCGGCGCGGCGTTCACACATTAGACCGGCTCGAGACGAGCCGGCTCGCGAGCGCAGCCTCCCACCGCGGGCGAAACGCCATGCAGACCTTTGAAATAGCGACGATTCTGGTGGTCCTCGTCGGCGCTGCTTTCGGCGGCGTCGGCACGTGGATCGTGCGCGGATGGGCAACCCGTCGGGGCTTCATCGACCGTCCGGGCGGACACAAAGGTCACGCCGCCCCCGTCGCATTGGGCGGTGGCATCGCCGTCACGCTGGCCGTCGGCCTGCCAGTCCTGGGGGCCGTCGTCGCAGCCGGGCTTCTCACGCCGAACTGCCCAACATGGGTCCCCGATGACATCGCGCAACATCTCGACGGCATGGTGGCCAAGACACCGACCGCCCTGGCGATCCTGGCCGCCATGGCGGCATTGTGCGTGATGGGGCTGATCGACGACCATCGACCGCTGGGGCCCGGCGTCAAGCTGCTTGTTCAGATCAGCGTCGCCTTGTTTCTCGTGGCGGGCTTCGACCTTCGCATCATGAGCCATCTCGGCTGGATGCCTTCCGTGATCCTCTCCACGTTTTGGATCGTCACGTTGACTAATTCGCTCAATTTCCTCGACAACATGGACGGCTTGACCACGGGCGTGGCCATGGTCGTGGCCGGCGTCTTCGCGGCGACTGCCGCGCAAGCGGGACAGTTGTTCGTCCCCATGTGGTGTTGCCTGCTGGTCGGTGCGCTCGCCGGCTTCCTGCCCTACAACTTCCATCCGGCCTCGATCTACCTCGGCGACGCCGGCAGCCTGGTCATCGGGCTGCTGCTCGCCGTCCTGACGATCCTCACGACATTCGCGGACCCGACACACGGACACCGGCCGATCGGCGTGATCGCGCCACTGGTTGTCATGGCCGTTCCCTTATACGACACGGCCAGCGTCGTGTTTCTCCGATGGCGATCCAAAGCGCCGATCTGGACAGGCGACCGACGACACTTTTCTCACCGATTGGTCCGGCGCGGGATGGCGGTGCGCAAGGCCGTCGCGGTCATCTGGCTGGCCACACTCGTCACCGCGCTCCCCGCCCTGTTATTGTCCAGCGCGGATTGGCCGCTCGCATTGGGCATCCTGGTCCAAACGCTCCTGGTCGTGATGCTGGTCGCACTGCTGGAAAGCTCGGGGCCTGCTCAATGAGCCGTCGCCGTCGAAACAAGCCACGTCAACACCCAGGAGCCCCCGACCCAGCGAGCCGGCTCGTCTCGAGCCGGTCTTCCTCTCAGGGGGCACACGCAACCACCAGAACCGCCGCCGCGCTCGCTGGCCCATACACAAGCCCCCCCGTCGATTTCATCAACCGCGCCGCTCTGTTGATCCTCCTGGCGCTCATCCCCCTCCGCGCGGTCATTCTGGAGACACACACCTTCGAATTGCCGCGGCTGTTCCGCAACATCGCCGCACCACCCGGCGCGCAACCGGGAACGACCCTGTTCATCGTGGCGCTGATCGGTCTGATCGCGACGCTTGTCTGCTGCGCCCGCTTGTCGCGACAAGGCCGGCGATACCGCTGGACCGGCGCTGAACCGGGGGCGGGGCTACTTGTAGTTGCGGGCGTCGTCTCCGTCTTGAACGCGGGCCAGAAACACCTAGCCCTGATCGGCACACTCGACTTCCTCGGCATGGTGCTCTACATGCTGACGCTGCGCCAACTGCTGACGCGCCCGTGGCACATTCGCCTGGCCACCACCGTCATTCTGGCCACCGGTGCCATGGTCGTGGCCAAGTGCGCATATCAGCATTACTACGAGTTCCCCCTCACCGTCGAGTTCTACGAAGAACAGAAGGCCCAACTCACCCAAAACGCCCCGGACAGCCCGATTGACCCACTCCGAGCCGGCCGGCTCCACGACTATGAACAGCGGCTCCGTAGCGGTGCGGTCACCGGCTATTTCGGCCATGCCAACGTCCTCGGGAGCTATCTGATCCTCGTCGTGATGGTCGGCATTGCCGTCGCGACGGGCCGATACCGGCGTCGCCCGGCGTGGAGCTTGGTCGTGCCGCTACTAGTCGGCGTCGCAGGCGTCGTCACGCTGATCGGCACACAAAGCAAGGGCGCCGTCGCGGCGTGCGCGATCGCCATCGTGATATGGGCGGTCTGGCGATGGATTGCCGCGCGAATGCGAGCATCCGACGACACGCCGCCGCAATCCCCGGCCGCCGATTCCCCAGCGAGCCGGCTCGTCTCGAGCCGGTCTTCCTCGCAATCTCGCCCTCGTCGCTCTCGAATCGTCCCCCGTTTGTGGATCGTCTTCTGGCTGGCGATGCTGATCGCCGGGCTCGGCGTCGGCGGCGTTTTGACATGCCGGCCCGATGCCTTCGGCCGATCCATGCAGTTTCGATCGATGTATTGGCAGGGCGCTTGGGACATGCTCGCGGACCGGGGGCCGTGGGGCGTCGGCGCGAACAATTTCGGCCGCCTGTTCACACGATACAAGTCGGTCGAGTGCCCCGAGGAGGTCCAATCGCCCCATAGCTGGATCGTTGCCGCCGCGGCGGAATGGGGCGTCATTGGCCTGGCAGGTGTGCTTCTGCTGTTTGTCGGCGTATCGCGGCAGCTCGCGCGTGCCGGTCCACGCTTCACCGACGAGGCCACGATGCAGCGGAGGGCCCGGCCGCCTCCCCCAGCGAGACGAGATGCGCCTGTTCAAGAAGGCTCCATCATCATCTGGATCGCCGGCGTCAGCGCGATCGCGTTCGGCTGGTACGCGTGGCTCCTTGCCGGTGCCGACCCCGGCTACTGGGCGATCACGATTCTCGTTGCCGCGGCGCCCTGGGTCGTCGGCTTCGCCGTTTGCGCGATCGAGAAAACCGAGTCGACGCGAATCGCCGACGACAGTCCCGGCCCGCTCCTTGCCGGGCTCTGCGCGGGGATGATCGGTTTCCTGCTTCACGCGGGCATCGACCTGGCCATGTTCCACAGCGGAGCCGCGACGACTTTCTTCGCCGTCATGGCCGTCGCGTTGGCCCTGCGACAACCGCACGTCAGCAAACAAACCACCGAGCCCGGACCCTCCAACGCCAGGCACCCCCAACCCAGCGAGCCGGCTCGTCTCGTGCCGGTCTGCCGCGAGCCGGCTCGTCTCGTGCCGGTCTTTCCGTCGGGGGGCAGCCTCGCCCTCGGTGCGTTCGGCCTCGCCGCTGTGGCGCTCCTGTTGATCTTCCTCGTCCTACCCGCGACACAACTCGGAAGACTGCTCGAAACATCGCGTCGTTCCAAGGCGCCGCCAACATGGCGACAGTACATGGCATCATCGGCCTTCGCGGCATACGCCGACGCGAGTGCCCTCTATACTCTCGACGGCACGGCCCTCGAAGAATGGACATACGAACTGAGTCGCCGCGTTTCGAACGCCCGACAGGTCGATTTCGCTATTGACTGCGCCACCGCGGCGCAAAGGCGTGACCCAAACAATATCAAGGCCTGGCACCACCTTGCACGCCTTTATGAACGGCGATTCGATTTCGGCCATGATCCCACGGACCTGGAACGCGCCGTCGCCAACCTGCGTCAGGCCGTCGCCGCCTATCCCACCTCCCCGAGCAAACGATTAGCCCTGGCGGACCTGCTCGAGAGACAAGCCGAGGCGACAGGATCGCCGGAAGCCCGCGGCGATGCCGCCAAGGAGCTGCAACTGGCCCTCGACCTGGACGAACGACGCAAATACGTCTCGGAGCCGCACCACTTCACAGTGCGAATGCGGCAAGACATTACCGCCAAAATAAAATACCTCCGATCGCAGTCCACCGGCCCCACAGAGGCCGGCGGAGATCGTGATACGACCGACAGTTAATGCGCCGTTGCCGCTGAATAGAGCGGCCAGGGTGGGATCCATGAGGGCCAGGGCAATCGCAAGAATGGCGGATGTAGCGGCCGACCCCCGTGTCGGCCGTAGAACACCAACGGTTTCCGACGGCCGACACGGGGGTCGGCCGCTACACGAGCGCACAAACCGCTGCAAAGACCACCGCCCGGCCATTCT
>JAUVGW010000061.1 GCA_030593565.1 Phycisphaerae bacterium
CGGGGGAAACTTTCGCGAAATCCGGGTACGAGTTTCCGGCTCCGTTGTCGCGTCTACTGGGTGGACGACACGGGGAATTCCGGTGCGGGCAGTGGCGGGATCGCACCGTGGCCGGCCCAGGTCTGCATCGAACGGGAACGAGTGAATCGGGATAACTATCTGTCTAGGAGAAGCTGAGATGAGCAAGAATCGAATGTCCGTCGTTGTTGTGGTGGCCGTGATTTCGTTCGGTCTGCTGTCGTCGGTCGCCCAGGCGCAGCCGGACAAGAAACAGGCCAAGGAAGATTGGAAGTCGCTGGATAAGCTGTGCGTGCAGTATCAGGGGGAGTTCTTGTCCGAGTCGGACGCGGTGAAGAAGGGGGCAGCTTTCATCGACGAATGGAAGGCGTGGAAGAAGCAGTTCGAGCCGCTACGTGAGACGTTCAAGAAGCGGTACGGTGACACCAACTTGAAGGTTTACGACACCTTCGAGGGCATGGAGAAGCCGCTGGACGTGAAGAACGACGCGGTGCAGGTGGCCAACATTGCGTACAGCCTCGACATCGCGCGGGAGGAGAAGAGGTACACCGACTGGGCGCTGAAATGGGGCAAGGAATCGTATCGCAAGTGGAAAAACCTGAAGGCAGAGAACGTCGAGAAGCTTGAACTCAAGCTAACACGGGCGGAAGGCGCCGTGCGAAATTTTAAGCTCGCTAAGATGTGGAATCCCCAGGGTGATTACGACGAGTACATCAAACAGGCTGAGGCGGCGGTCAAGGAGACACGGCCGCTGTGGGAGAAGGCCCTGGCGGAACTCAAGTGGCCCGGCCACAACAAAGACTTCGCCGGCCCAGGCAACCCGGATGAGCTGGCCAAGGCGGCCCTCGAGTTTCTCAAGAAGAATCCCAAGTGGTCCAAGCCCGAGTATGACGACGAGCACATTCCGGTCGCAGCATGTGTGACGGCCAAGGGTTGGGAGGTTTCCAAGAAGGCCCCGCTGACGCACGAGCCGACGCAGTTCAGCGTCAATATCTTCGTTGCCTTCAAGGGCAAGAAAGACGCGAAAACCGCTTACTGCTACCACATGGTCTTCTACACGGGCGAGGAAGCCGGCGTGAAGAAGGCGGTGCCTTTCCGTCACGCCAACTCCCGCCAGTATGCCAAGTACAGAATGCTGATGTCCAACGTGCCGGCGAAGTAGCCGGGGGCTATGCCTGTACGAACGGAGCCCGGGTAGGCATGTCTTTCCCGATATCGACGTGCCTACCCGTGGCTTCGGTGACCAGCCCGGACGCGATGCGGCGGCGGAATGTGGCGCTCACGTTTGCTCTCCTGTAATAGGCAGGGATCACGCAA
Organism: Phycisphaerae bacterium; assembly: GCA_030593565.1. GTDB lineage: Bacteria > Planctomycetota > Phycisphaerae > UBA1845 > UTPLA1 > JAFGQA01. The sequence goes on from JAUVGW010000061.1 coordinate 1,336, forward strand.
AGTTGCGATGTGTAGACGTTCTTTCCTTAATCCGCTTTGTCGCCCGCGGCGACGGTCATCGGCGGTTCGTCGACGGCAGTGACGACCTTTGCCATTTGGGGGATGATTCGGTACATGAACGCGTCGAGGTAGGATTCGATCGGTGCTCCTTGCCGAACGGACTGCTCGACGTCGCGAATGACGAACGCCAACCGGTCGAGCTCCGCGACCATCATTATTGGGATTGCGTCGGGTTGGTACTGCCATTGGCCATCGACGCGTTTGAATTGCGCGTGAACGAGGGGGATGTTGGAGCCCTCCTGGAGCGTGACGGTGGCGGTGTCGCCCTTGAAGCGTTCGTTGATCAGGGATACCTGCGCCGAGAAGGGGCCGAGGTTGTTCTCCATGGCGGAGAGGCGCCAGGTTTCCGTTGCGGGACCAACGTAGGTTTTTTGTGCGGTGTCTTCGAGCGTGGCGATGGCGTCGATGACGGCATCGATCGCTCGGAGCAGCGCGATGGTCTGATCGCGGCATTCTTCGACGATGAGCGGGGCGATTTTGTCGTATTCGCGTTGTTGGTGATGGATCTGGAGGCGTTTGGTGACTTGGGCCGGGGAGAGCGCATGTGTTGGCGACGGGCTGGGTGGTGGTGTCCCGTCCGCGCGGGCCGACGCAGGGCTATTGCGGCAACCGACGATCAGGGTCAGACAGACAGTTGCGAGCAAGACCCGGTATGCTGCGGCGTGGGCGCACATATAATATTTATCGGGCCTGGGTGCGCGTGAGCGTTAGGAATCGTGACGTTGATGTGCGATGGCGACGGCGGGGCACGAAGCCTGCCTACGGGCGGCGGATCGGGGTTTGTCTTCGACTCGGGCCGACAGGGTTGCGTGGTTGGTTGTTGTCGGTGAGCCGGTACGTAGGTCGAAAACGAGGATTTCGTGCCGGCGGGACGCCGATGCTCCCCAAACGCTACCAGTACCCAGGGTTGCGTGGTTGGTTGTTGCCGGTGAGGGGCGAGCCTACAGTATCGCTTCGACAAGGATGAAGGATGAAGGATGAAGGATGAAGCCTGTTCATCCATTTGGTTACCCCTCGGCCCGGCGAGCCGGAGGTCGCGATGTGGAACACCGGCGAGACGCCGGTGCCACAGTGGCCGGCGGTACAGTCTCGTGCTGGTTGCGGCACTGGCGGCGGCGGTTTTCGGGTGTGCGGCGGACCGGCCGCTGTGTGTTCGGATCGGCGACGACGTGATCCGGCCCGAGCGGGCGGTAGTCGTGTTCTTCATCGACGGGTTTGGCGAGGCGCAGCTCGATGAGGCGTTGGCGGAGGGTCGTGTGCCGAACATCCGGCGGCATCTGCTGGACCGGGGCGTGCGGGTGTCGTCGGCGGTTTCGTGCGTGCCGTCGATCACGTATGCGAACTCGGTGACGTTTCTGACCGGGCGCTTTCCCGGCCGGCATGGGATCATGTCGAACAAGTGGTTCGAGCCGAGCACGGGGCGGTTTCAGAATTACTGCTTCATCAAGACCTACCAGCGGGTGGACGCGGACTACCTCGGCTCGCCGACGATTTATGAGATTCTCGGGGATCGGGTCACGGTGAGCATCCAGGCGGCCATGCGCCGGGGCTGCACACACACGATCGACAACTGGATGACGAGCGGCGTCAACTGGTTCTTCGGCAACATCATGGGGGTTGACTGTCTGGTCGCGCAGCGATTCGAGCTGATCGCCGAACGCTGCGAGCAATGGGGGCGGTGGCCGGATTTCATTTGGGTGTACTTTCCGGGGGCGGATAACATCGGGCACCGGTTCGGGCCCGGTTCCGTTGCGTACCAGCGGGCGGTTGCGAATGTCGACCGGCAGATTGGCCGGATCTGTTCCGCGTTGCAGGATATCGGGATGTATGACCGGACGAACCTGTGCCTTGTCAGTGACCATGGGATGGTGCCGGTGGAGGCGGACAACGTACTGGACCTGGCCGGGGTGCTTCGCGAGGAGGCGGGGGCTCGGGTTTGGTTGAATCGATACACGCGACCGGGCGAGGAAGGCGAGCTGTTGGGTGCGTATGACTACGCCGTCGCGACGACGGCGTCGCGGTGGGCGGCGGTGTATCCTCTGTCCGGGCGAGATGGTGTGGGGGACTGCGAGACCGCCGTGTTTTCGCGGGCGTTGGGCGAGTTGGAGTCGATGGTGAGTTCGGGGGAAGGGGCTCGGGCAGGCGAGGCCGGCGCGCTCCCCAATGGGTCGCGGCTAAACGAACTTGCGTCGGGGATGGGGCGGCTGGACGAACCTGTGTTTGCAGGTGTTGAGAAAATCGATGTTGACGCTCGCGCGTTGATGCCGGGATGGCTTCGGGTGGCAGTGGAACATCCGGCAGTTGAATTGGCGGCGTGTTGTTTTCGGCCGGACAGGGTGCATCTATTTCGTCGGGATGGGTATGCGCAGGTTGTGAGGACGGCTGGCCCGCCGGAGCGGCATCACGTGTGGCAGCGGTCGGGTGCGAGTGTCTTGCCGGAGGTTGACGTGGCCTCAGGTGGGCCGGCGGTCGGCTCGTCGGACAGTCGGGCGTGGCTTCGGGCGAGCGCGGGGTGGCGGTATCCCGATCTCGTGCCGCAGATCGTGGCGATGTTCGACAGCGAGCGGGCGGGGAGCATCGTCTTTTTTGCGTCGGAGGGCTGGGATTTTTCGACGGATGATCCGGCAGGGGGACACGGATCTGTGCTGGCGGGAGACATGCGCGTGCCGATGGTTTTTGCCGGTCCGGGGATTTCGGAGGGGCGGGCCATTCCGTATGCCCGGACGTGCGACGTGATGCCGACGGTGTTGGGGCTGTTGGGGGCTTCGCCGGTGATGCCGGACGGCACGCCCGTTGAACTGGATGGGATTGACCTGTTGGCGGAGTGAGGCGGCGGGGAGTGACGCCTGCGTTGGTGAATCGTGCCAACGAATCCATGACGGATTCGGCGGTCATCGTTCTGTTTAGCCGCGACCCGCAGGGGAGCGCGTCATCCACGCGCTCCCCTGCGGATCGCGGCTAAACGATGGATTCGGTCGATTTCGGCCGGGGGCGACGCCGCATCGCGCAACGCCCCGCCGGATCTGTTGTGGGCCCGCGTAAACCTGTCTGCGATCACGCGTCGACATCGGTGGGGCCGATCTGCTAGCATGTCCCGACCTGACGTTGTGTCGACACCTTGGGTCGTCGTTTGGCGTTGGTCGACTGCGTGTGTTCGCCCCTGACGGATGTTGGCAATGCAGACTGTCTTGAAGGTTCTGGTTGCGATGGTGGCGGTGGCCGTGGCGTGGCACCTGGGGCAGGCTGCGCACGACGGGGGGGGGGCTCCGAGTAAATCGATGATGACTCGGAGTGCAACGAGCCAACCGGCGCCTCGCGTCAAGACACGCGGGCAATATCGAGGGATGGCGATCCAGCTTCACGGGGGGGGCGGTGTTTATGATCGTTACAACCGCTTGATTCCTGAGGTGGCCGACCTTGGGGCGAACACGGTGTTGCTCGTCGTGCATGGCTGGCAGGAACATGGGGGGAGCCTGGATCTTCATATCGACGCGCAGAAGACGGCGCACGCGGAGGATGTGGGGAAGCTGTGTGATCTGGCCCGGGTCCACGGCCTGCGGACGATCCTGATGCCGGTGGTGTTGCTGTCGCAACCGCGTGGGAGCGAATGGCGTGGGAAAATCGTTCCGGCGAACCGTGATTGGGATGGGTGGTTTCGACGTTATACGCAGTTCATCGTTCACTTTGCGAAGGTCGCGGAGCGGCACAAGGTGGACGTGTTAATGGTAGGCTCGGAGTTGATCAAGACGGAGCAGTATACCAAGCGGTGGCGACGGGTCATCCAAGAAGCGCGGCAACATTACCGGGGCAGGCTCGGGTATTCGGCGAACTGGGACCACTATCAGACAACGAAGATTGGGTTTTGGCCGGAGCTGGATTGCGTCGGGATGACGAGCTACTACGAGTTGGCGGAGGCGGCGAATCCGTCCATCGATGAAATCGACCGTAACTGGGTTCGCATTCGGGAGGAGATTCGGGCTTTTCATCGCGAGGTTGGCAAGCCGATCTTCTTTACGGAGGTGGGGTGGTGCAGCCAGGAGGGAGCGGCACACGAGGGCTGGAACTATTATGCGAATCAGAAGGCGACGGAGGCCGGGCAGCGGGAACAGCTCGTGCTTTACGAGTCGTTTATCAAGACGTGGTCTACCGAGCCGTATGTCGGTGGGATCATCTGGTGGGAGCTTGATCTGAGCGCGGGGGGCAAGGACGACTACAACTATACACCGCGTGGGAAGCTGGCGGAGGCGTTGTTGCGGTTTTGGTTTGATCCCAAGGCCGGGGGCGAATAGCGAATGGCGAATAGCGAAAGATGATTGGTGGCGTGAGTCATTTCCAGCGAGCCGGGTCGTCCTCGACCCGGTCTTTCGCTCGGGGGCTCCTTGAGCGCCTTGGTGGCTCGCAGACAGATGGAGAATCTCGTGGCATTGGCGTACAACGAACGAACACATGATTGTGGGGCCCTGCGGGGCGAGGATGTCGGCAAGACCGTGCTGTTGGCCGGGTGGGTCCATAAGGTCCACGACCTTGGCGGTTTGATGTTCGTCGATCTGCGCGATCGCGGTGGGCTGACGCAGCTTCATTTCAAGGGGGAGACGGATCCCATCGCGTATGAGGCGGCGCAGTCGCTGCGCGGTGAAGACGTCGTTGTGGTGCGCGGCGAGGTGATTCACCGCGGCAAGGACGTCAATCGAAAGATGGCCACGGGTGAGGTCGAGGTGGTCGTCCGCGAGATCGACGTGCTGAGCAAGTCGAAGACGCCGCCGTTTCCGATGGACGACGAGATCGACACGAACGAGGACCTTCGGATCGAGCATCGGTTCCTCGACCTGCGGCGGACGCCGGTGAAAGACGCGATGCTGCTGCGGCACCGCGTGACGAAGACGATCCGTGACTATTTTGACCGGCATGGTTTCATCGATATCGAGACGCCCGTCTTGAACAAGTCTACGCCGGAGGGGGCCCGGGATTATCTGGTGCCGTCGCGTTTGCAGCATGGCAGTTTCTACGCGTTGCCACAGTCGCCGCAGATTTTCAAGCAACTGCTGATGATCGGCGGGATGGACCGGTATATGCAGATTGCTCGCTGTTTCCGTGACGAGGATCTCCGTGCGGATCGGCAGCCGGAATTCACGCAGGTTGACATCGAGATGGCGTTCGTTCAGGCGGATGACGTGATGGGGCACGTCGAGACGTGCCTGGCGGAGGTGATGAAAGCGGTCCACGGGATCGACGTGACGCTGCCGATGACTCGGATCAGCTATGCCGATGCGATGCGGACCTACGGCCGTGATGCGCCTGACATGCGGTATGGGATGACGATTAAGGATGTCACGGCGTGGGCTGGGAAGACGGAGTTCAAGGTGTTCCAGGACGCGCTGGCCCAGGGCGGCGTGGTTCGGTGCATCGTGATTCCCGGCGGGGCGTCGATGAGCCGGAAACAGACTGACGGGTTGGCGGAGGAGCTTCGCGGGATCGGGGCGGGCGGCATGCCTGTGGTGAAGATCGCCGACGAGGGCGGCAAGACGGTTGTGCAGACCGGCATCGCCAAGTTCATTCAGGGCGAGGCGATGGTGGCGGAGTTGGTGGAGGCGAGCGGCGCGGCCGTCGGCGATTTGGTGTGCTTCGCGGCGGATACCGAGGAGAACGTGTCGAAGTATCTGGGGTGGCTACGCACGATGGTTGCCGAGCGGCTCGACTTGATTCCAAAAGACAAGTGGGCGTTTTGCTGGGTCGTGGATTTTCCGCTGTTCGGGTACGACGACGAGGAGGGCGGGATTTACCCGATGCACCATCCGTTTACGAGCCCGAAGGACGATGACGTCGAGTTGATGAAGCTGGGCACGGACGAGGTGCCGTCGCCGGGCGATTTGGTGAAGATTCGCGCGAAGGCGTACGATGTGGTTCTGAACGGGATCGAGCTTGGCGGGGGGTCTATCAGGATTCACCGCGGCGAGATTCAGTCGAAGGTGTTTCAATTGCTGGGTATCTCGCCGGAGGAGGCCGCGGCGAAGTTCGAGTTTCTGCTGAAGGCGCTGCAATTCGGCGCGCCGCCACACGGTGGGATCGCGCTGGGGCTGGATCGGATCATCATGCTTCTCGGAAAGACGGCATCTATCCGCGACGTGATCGCGTTTCCGAAGAACGCCAAGGCGATCTGCCCGCTGACGGGAGCACCGTCGGCGGTGGCGGACGCGCAGCTTGACGAATTGGGGTTGGCGGTCAAGGAGCGGCGGTAGGAACGTCGAAACGTCGAAAAGCGAAAGACGAAAGGCGAAACGTCGAAAGTCGAAAGGCGAAACGTCGAAATGATGAGACGTCGAGCCGACGAAAGGGGGCCGCCGCTTTCTGGTTTTCGGCCTGAAGCCCATGGATAGCGATCCATGGGCTTGGCGCGCTTCATCTACCAATTCAAACGTCAATAGTCTGACTTGGCCGTTGTTCTCGCTCCCAGGTTCTAGCTTTGAATTTGGCTTATGACTTCCTCGGCGTTGGGGAATCGTCCCACCTGGAACTTGCTGAAGATTTTCTTTCCATCAACAACGACATCGAAGATGCCGCCGGCGCCTTCGATGAGCTTGGACTTGACGCCTACGGCCTGCTCGATTTTATCCGCCAGACTGGCGGCCTTTGGGCGGTAGTTTCATTCGCCGCAATAGGTGATTGATATGGTCATGTCCTTGGGTCCTCCGGAAATCAGGGCTGTCGCTTCGTTGCGAGCACCAGTGCTTCGCGCGTGCTGGGATCCGAGCCCAGTCGATGTCGCATTATAGTACGCTCGGGCCGGTCCGTCGTGCGACTCACCGTTGCTTTCTTCGACGGGCGCTTCCGGTGGGCCGTGGGATTCACGCACCGGAGCAGTGTCGCGTATGCGATGTCGATTTCATGCGTGTAGTACGTGGTCACGAACTCACCCAACGCGTCGGGTGTCGGCCGATCGGCTGTAAAGCGAATGACATACATCGGCAGCCGGTCGCGGCTCAGGATTTCGTCCGCCATCTCCTGACGGAGCGCTGCTGTGCCGCAGTAGCTGACGTAGTGGAATCGCGTGGGGCTCCGCCGCGAGCACAGGAAATAGAGTAGCCCTTGATCGCTGAGATCCAGAATCGTGTCGTCCGGGGACGTGTGTTCTTGAATGTAGCCGACGAGGCGTTCGAGATACGCAGCCTGCTCGGGTCGAAGGCGGACATTGCCCAGTCGCGGCAGGCTTGACGCCACCAACGGATAGCCTGCTCGCCGGAGCTGCTCGGGGAGGATTCTGCTTTCCTGGTGCAAGACGGTTTTGCCGAAGATGCCGCCCTGTCCCACCCACGCGAGTGCCAGGATTGTCAGGCACGGTAGGACCAGCGCGGCGGTTCGCGCCCCTCGCCGCCGAATAAGGGGCTTCAAGGTCCGGACGCCGACAGCCAGGAGTAGCGCAAACGGCGGAATGGCGAATGCAAGGTGCCAGAAGCCGGGCCGTCCCAGGACGGTGCTCCAGAAGCAAAGGCCGAGCAGGCCGACAAGCAGCAGCCGTGAACGGTGTCCGTCCTTGATTCGAAGCCGAGGCATGAACGACAGCACGATGGCCGCGACATACATCAATGGAATGGCGTAGAAAAGCAGGAGCAAGGCGGCGTTCACGCGGAGATTGTCGAAGAACGAGGCGACTTCGTTCCACGCCGGAGCCGGATAGGACGACGGGTACAGCTCCTCTCGCTGGAAGATTTGCGTGTGTATGTTTCGCACGAGGTCGTCCAGTATTCCCTGCGCGGCGCACCAGACCACAAACGGCAGGACAACCACTGCGAGGCCGCCCAGAAATGGCAGCACCGTACGTCCGACAGTGAAAGCCCGCGAACCGGCGCGCCGAGGCCGCGAATTCCATCCGCGAATGACCGCCCACGCGCCGGCGGCAGCAACGACATAGAGGCCAACATCGAGGCTGTACAAACAGGCCAGACCCGCGAGAAGGCCGCCTAGCCAAAGCCATCGCGTCTTGGCCGTTCGGATGTGAACGGCAACGGCGGCCATGGCCAGGAATCCGAAGATGTGGCGGTCAGTCACTTCATAAAGGCCGGTCACTAGAACGGCCGCAACGAGTGCGCAACTCGTCACGCTGCGAGTTAGGGCAACGGCGGCAAGCAGAATCGCCGCCAATCCGAGCGGCGGCAACAACCCCCGGTATCTGTAGCTATTCTGGCCCATTCGGCGCAGGGCCTCAACCGACGTTCCGAACCACCGGCACGCGAGTGCGGGTTTGATGATGTCCTCGCCTAAGCCGTGCGGCACATATATATCGCGGTACGGAAGCGCGCCGTCGGACACGGCGTCGACGTGCGCCAGCCGTTCGCCTTCATGGTATAGGTCGAGATTGCCGTCCACGTTGGAGTCGTAGGCTAGCAGGGTGCAGCCGATCACGATCAGCGACAAGACGATGGTAGATCGTTTCCTGTCGCGGCCTTTGGCCGCAGCCAAACTGTGGCACAGGCGTCCCGCCTGTGATCCCACCGGCGAGACGCCGGTGCCACAGTTTTCTTCGCTGGATGCGCAGAGATCATCTGGTGACAGTGTGGGAGATCGGTGGTGTCGCACGTCGGGGTTCATCGGGGCGCCGGCTTCCCATGCACGTCTCGCTCAGCCGAGCGTTGCGCCGTCGGCTTCGAGGATGCCCGGCGTTCGGCTTGTCGGTGTTTGATCGCCGCCGTGACCAAGCCGAGGAAGAATGGATCCGGCCGTAGCGGGCGGCTGGTCAACTCCGGATGTGCCTGCGTGGCGATGAAGTATGGGTGAACGGCCGTCGGCAGTTCCAGCACCTGCATGATGGGAAAGTCCGGGGCACGGCCGCTGAAGGTCAGACCGGCGGCCTCGAGCTGCTTGATGTAGCGCGGATCGACCTCGTACCGGTGCCGGAAGCGCAGGCGAATCTCGGGTGCGTTGTTGTACAGCTTCGCGGCGAGCGAGCCGGGCGTGAGAATGACGTCCTGGCCGCCGAGGCGCATGTTGCCACCGAGGCCCTCGATCTGTTTCTGCTCCGGCAGGATGTCGATGACCGGATGCGGGCTGTCGGGTTCGACCTCGGTGGAGTTGGCCCCGGCCATGCCACAGACGTTTCGCGCGTACTCGACGACGGCCATTTGAAAACCGAGGCACATGCCCAGATAGGGCAGGCCGGTTTTGCGGGCAAACTTGACGCACTCGATCTTGCCTTCCATGCCGCGAAGGCCGAAGCCGCCGGGAACGATCAGGCCGTGCAGATTCTCGAGCCGTTTCGCGGTGCCGCCCTGTTCGAGTTCACCCGCCTCGATCCAGTCGAATTCGACGCGGACGCCGGCCTTGGTGCCGCTGTGCTCCAGCGCCTTGATGATCGAGGCATAGCTGTCACGGACGGATGTGTACTTGCCGGCGATGCCGATGGTGACGGCATCCTCGGCGCTGCGAAGCGCGGCAAGGTATGCGTTCCAGGTTGCCACGGCCTTGGCCTCGGCCTCGGGATGGACGCGGTCGGCGATGCCGAGGATATCCACCACTGCGGTATCGAGGCCGGCGTCTCGGACCATCTCCGGGATGACGTAGATCGACTCGCAGTCGTGCATACTGAAAACGCGGTCGAACGGAACGTTCGAGTACAGGGCGACCTTCTCGCGGACCTTGTTCGTGATCGGATTGATGGCGCGACAGGCGATGATATGCGGCTGGATGCCGCACTCGATCAACTGCTTGATCCCGAGCTGGGCGGCTTTTGACTTCTGCTCGCCGAGGGCGGGGGGATGGATGATGTATGTCAGGGCGACGAAGCAGGCGCTGCCGGGGCCTTCCTCGAAGGCCAGTTCTCGCAGGGCCTCGATGTAGTACGCGTTTTCGACGTCGCCGACCGTGCCGCCAATCTCGACGAAGACGACATCCGCATCGGTCGCGACGGCCAGCTCGCGAAGCCGGGCCTTCACCTCGCCTGTCACGTGCGGGATCATCTGCACGTCGCGGCCGAGGTAGCCCCCGCGGCGTTCCTTCTCGAGGACGGTCGTGAAGATCTGGCCGCTGGTGATGAAGTTGAGGCGGCTCATGTCCTGATCGAGCATCCGCTCGTAGGTGCCGAGGTCCATGTCGCATTCCATTCCGTCGTCGAGGACGAAGACCTCGCCGTGGCGGTACGGATTGAGCGTGCCGGAGTCGAGGTTGAGATAGCCTTCCAGCTTGATCGGCGCGACTGTGAGCCCCTTGTCCTTGATCATCTTGGCAAGGCTGCTGGCAAAGATGCCTTTACCCAGGCCGGACATGACGGTGCCGAAGACGCCGACATACTTGGTCTTGCCGGGCTTGTAGCCGGCCGGCATCGGTGTGTAGAACTCGGTGTCATCGGACACGTTCGCGATGGAAGACAGGGCATTCGGTGTGGTCATAAACGCCTCCTGGACGCGCGGCGGCGGGGGATCGGTTGGTTGATTTGGGAAGCCGGGCCTGACGTGGACTTTCTCGAGTGGGTCATCGGCCGAGTATAACCGGGCTGTCAAGGGGAGGCCACTGGCCGTCGGCGATATGGCCCGTCACGATTCGTCGAGGTCGAGGCCTTGACCGGCACGGCCACGGAAGGCATGCAGGCCTGGGCGTATCATCGAGACGCCGCCGAGAAAACACGCGATCACGAAAACAGATTCCATCGCAGCTCTGCATGGGTCGAATGGCGATAGCGACTCAATCAGTCCCCGCCACGGGGCGGCTATCACGCACAATCCAAGCAAGATAACGACGCCGGAGAGGAGCTTGCCGGACGGCGGGTCGAACGTGCAGCCGCAAACGCCACAACGTCTCGGGGTCCTGATCGTGAAGGGCCCCTTCAAGATGCCCATTTTGATTTTCACGCGCTTCGTGTCGGATGAATCACATCGGGGGCATAGGGGTCGTCGTGTTTCGGCCGAGTTGGAACACATATCAAAGTTCTTCCGTGGTGCGCCCGTGCACGATCAGCCGGCTTGCCGCCGAACGAATGCCGCGTAGTCCTCCGGCGTGTCGATGCCGACGGCGGCTCGGTCCACGACGGCGACGGCGATGGTGTGGCCGTGTTCGAGGACGCGGAGCTGTTCGAGTTGTTCGCGCTGTTCCAGCGGGGTCGGCGGGAGCTTGGCGAGTTCAAGCAGGAACGCGCGGCGGTAGGCGTAGATGCCGATGTGCAGCAGCCAACGCGCCGGGTCGTCGGGTTGGCCGTTGCAGTCGCGCGGGTATGGGATCAGCGAGCGCGAGAAGTACATCGCCCGGCCGCGGGCGTCTAGGACGACCTTGTTGGCGTTTGGGTCGGTGGGATCGGCGTCGGGCGGGAATGGGCAGGCCAGTGTGCCGACGGGGGCGTCCGGGTTGTCGGCCATCAGGGCGATCAGCCGATCAATGTGTGCGGGCTCGAGTTCCGGCTCGTCGCCCTGAACGTTGACGATGATGTCGGCGTCGAGATGCTGAGCGATCTCGGCGACGCGGTCTGTGCCGCTGGGGTGGTCGGCGCGTGTCATTTCCGCCCGTCCGCCAAACGAGTGGACGGCCTGGAAGATGCGGTCGTCGTCGGTCGCCACGATGACCTCGGACACGGCATCCGCCCGGCTGACCTGTTCGTAGACGTGCTGGATGAGGTACTTGCCGGTATCATGGGCCAGTGGTTTGCCGGGAAAGCGCGTCGAGGCAAACCGGGCCGGGATCAAGGCGATGGTGTTCAAGCCGCTGGCGTTCATGGTGATCAAGGTAGTACGGCCCGCTTGGGCTGTCAAAACACCGACAGCCATAGCGGCCCGCGGCAAAAGGGAAAACGGTGGTTTGGAAACGCCGATGGTACTCGAGACTACCGGCGAGACGCCGATGCTCCCCTGGATAACCACCGGCGAGACGCCGGTGCCGCAGTTTTACCACGGGCTGATAGCGGCGACCAGACCGTACGGGACGGAGTGATATGAGAATCCGCGAATTGCTGTCGTCCGGTCATCCTTGCTTCTCGTTCGAGTTCTTCCCGCCGAAGACTGAGGCGGGCACCAAAGCGCTCCGCGAGTCGATCCACTCGTTGCGGGAGTTGGAGCCGACGTTTGTCTCGGTCACATACGGTGCCGGCGGGAGCACGCGCGACCGGACGGTCGGACTCGTGACGGACATCCAGAATAGCGCCGGTATCGAGGTAGTGGCGCACCTTACCTGTGTGGCGGCGACAAGCCACGAGATCGAGGGGGTGCTACAGCGACTCGAGGTCGCTGGCATCGAAAACGTGCTCGCCTTACGCGGGGACCCACCCGAAGGAGAGGACGAATTCAGGCCGATTCGCGGCGGTTTCGGTCATGCCGACGAATTGGTGACGTTCCTGAAGCGTTGCTATCACTTTTGCGTGGGCGCGGCGTGTTACCCGGAGGGACATGTCGAGTGCGTCACCGCCGGCGGCGAGCGCGACCTGGACCGCGACATGGAACACCTGCGCCGCAAGGTGGATGCCGGGTGTGAATTCCTGATCACCCAGTTGTTCTTCGACAACCAGGTCTATCGGGACTTCGTGGGGCGGGCGAGGAAGGCGGGGATCGGCGTGCCGATCATCCCGGGCATCATGCCGATCACGAATGTCGATCAGGTCGAGCGATTCACGAAGCTGTGCGGCGCGACGATACCGAATACGCTGCTGAACGAACTTCAACGGCTCCAAGGCTCGCCCGAAGCCGTGTTATCATTGGGTGTGGCGCACGCTTCAGCGCAATGCCTGGATCTGCTGCAACACGGGGCGCCCGGCGTTCATTTCTACACCTTGAACAAATCGGCCGCAACGCGCACCATCCTGACAGCGCTGCGCACCATCTGGCCGCCGGCACAGCACCCGGCTTGAATCGGCGATGGTCGAGACGTCGTGCAGGGTATGCAGGAATCGACGATGCGGACGAAACCCAAAAAGGTGATGGTCATAGGGGCGTGCGGTTTATTGGGAACGCCGACGGCGGCCGTGTTCGGGCGGGACCCGGCGATCGACGTGGAAGCGGTCGACCTGCCGGAGATGGACATCACCAGCGCGGAGCTTGTGCGGGCGAGTTTCGACGCGTTCCGCCCGGACCTTGTCGTCAACTGCGCCGCCTATACCGCCGTCGATGACTGTGAAGAAAACGAGCAGCTTGCCTGTTCGGTCAACGGCACTGGGGCGGGCATTGTGGCTAGCGCAGCCGAGGCGGGCGGCGCGCGGATGATCCACATTTCGACGGACTACGTGTTTGAAGGAAATGCGAGCGAGCCCTATTCGGAGGATCACCCGACGGCACCGCCGGCGAGGTTGTCGGCGTATGGCCGGTCCAAATTGTTGGGTGAGCAACAGGTTCGCAAGAACCACCCCGCTGCCCTGATTGTTCGAACCGCCTGGCTGTACGGTCCGGATGGTCCCGGTTTCCCGGCGGCGATACTCCGCCGGGCGCGCGATGGGGGCGAACTCCGCGTGGTGAACGACCAGACGGGTTCGCCGACGTACGCGCCGGACCTAGCGGCGGCGTTGTACAAGCTCGGTCATCATGACGTAAGCGGCATCATACATGTCACGAATTCAGGGCGATGTACGTGGTACAGCTTCGCGCTCGAGATTCTCCGGCTGGCGGGGCTTGATGTACCGGTGCGGTCGGTGAGCACGGCGGAATTTCCACGGCCAGCCAAACGTCCGGCATTCTCGGTCCTTGATACGCGGCGATACGCTCAGCTCGTCGGTCAGCCGCTCCGAACCTGGCATGACGCCGTAGCGGCGTATATCGCAGACCACACGTCGGCAACGAAGCGCTGACTGCTTGCACGGACACAAACAGACTGCCATTTACAGTTCGTGCGGTCATGTCCGAGAACATCGGCCTCCCGCCCGTCGCTCGTTGCGTGTGTTGCATCCAGATGGAATCTCCGGACCGTTCCAGGGTACGTCCGAGTCGACTGCGGGCTACGCGTAACAAGCGACATCACTCTAGCGGGTTGCCTGCTTTCGTAGCGGCCGACGCCCCTGTCGGCCGGCGGAAACCGTTGGTCTTCAACGTCCGACACGGGGGTCGGACGCTACGGTTGTTCTGAATTCCGCCAAGTCCGATTCGGTTGTCAGAAACCTGGCCGCACATACCTGTAATCGAACAGTTGAGTTAGGGCGGGCGCTCTGCTTTAATAGAGTATGGAATGAACCTGCCACAATCGGGTACTCCCCGAGGCAGGTTGCGCCCGTCGCGCCTTCATTTTCACTCCCCCGGCACGTCCGCGGGTCATCAGTGGGGACTTTGGAATGCAACGAACATTGAAAACGAAACGGCTGGTGTACACCGTGGTTGCCGCCGCGATGTGTCACGCCTTGGCTTGTAGCCCACTCGAGGACCTTCTGAATTCTTTGTCCGCACCAGCCGGTCGGCCGCTTCTGTCCCAGGTCGGCGTGCGGCTACAGTTGGACAACCAATTCGGCTCGGCGGTGGCCGTGGAGGCGACCTACGAACTTTCGGGCTTCGACACCCGCCGAACGACGCGGTTGTTGGCGGCATCCGGGATTGAAGCATCGCAAACGATCGAATTCACGGAGGCGGAGAAGGTCACTGCCACCGCCTGGGTCGCGGACGAAATTGCATCTTCGATCGCTCAACTCAGCCGTACGGCCAACGTCCTCGCAACGGCCGAATACACGCTTTTTGTTGACTACCAACCCGGCGACACGATTGTGTTCACGATCCCGAGCGCTGAGCCGCCGCCTCCGTCGCCGATCATCGACTGCAACGGCAACGGCCAGCCCGACGGCATCGACATCGCCGACCGCGTGAGCCTGGACTGCCAAGAAAACGGCGTCCCTGACGAATGCGACATTGCGGACGAGGAGAGTGACGACTGCCAGCCGAACGGCATCCCCGACGAGTGCGAGCTGGACGAGAACGACTGCAATGAAAACGGGATTCCCGACGAGTGTGACATCGCCGGTGAGGAAAGCAGCGACTGCCAACCGAACGGCATCCCGGATGAATGCGAGCTGGACGAGAACGACTGCAACGAAAACGGGATTCCCGACGAGTGCGACATCGCGGATGAGGCAAGCGACGACTGCCAACCGAACGGCATCCCGGACGAATGCGAGCTGGAGGACAACGACTGCAACGAGAACGGGATTCCTGACGAGTGCGACATCGCCGGTGAGGAGAGCGACGATTGCCAACCGAACGGCATCCCGGACGAGTGCGAACTGGAGGACAACGACTGCAACGAGAACTGGATTCCTGACGAGTGTGACATCGCGGACGAGGGAAGCGACGACTGCAACGGGAACGACATCCCCGACGAGTGCGAGATCTACGCGGAAAGTTCCGCCCCCGGCGGACCGTTCTTCTGCACGTCGCAGCCCTGCGACCCCGACTGCAACAACAACGGCATCCCAGATGAGTGCGACATCGCGAGCGAGGAGAGCGACGACTGTCAGCCGAACGGCATCCCGGACGAGTGCGAGCTGGGTGAGCCGCAACCGCTACCGGGCGTGGGCTCGTTGATCGCGAGCCGGCCGCTCGATAACGACTGCAACGAAAACAGCGTCCCCGACGAATGTGACATCGCAAGTGGTTACAGCTTTGACGACAACGGCAACGACATGCCGGACGAATGCGAACTCATGGCTTGCTGCTTCCCGGATGGCTCATGCAGCAACATGAAAATCGACGACTGTTTGGCAGCGACGGGGACTCCCCAAGGCCTCGATACCGAATGTCAGACCACGATATGCCCTCAGCCGACCGAAGCATGTTGCTTCTCCGATGGCTCCTGCCTGGATCTGACCTTCGATGACTGCCTGCTCGCCAGGGGCGATGCACAGGGAGCCGAGACATCATGCGCGACGACATCGTGTCCGATCTTCGGCGCCTGCTGTGATGCGTGGGATGGCACATGCACGCTGGAGACCGCGACTGAATGCAATAGTCTCGAACGCATCTATCAAGGCGACGGCACGACCTGTGATCCGAATCCATGTATCGGCGCATGTTGCCTGAGCGACGGCACCTGTCTGCCGGACGTCACGTTTGACTACTGCGGGGAAGGCGGCGGCACCTGGTTGGGCTCCTGGACAATCTGTGAAGCCTCGGAAGCCTGCTGCCTGACCGATGGCTCGTGTATCGACACCGACCCGCTCTGCTGCATTATTCAGGGTGGACTCCCGATGGGTACGTCAACGGTTTGCGGCGACGTTCCGTGTACTCAAGCGTGTTGCTTTGACGACGGGACCTGTTGGGATGAATCCCCCGATACCTGCGAAATCTACGGCGGTATACCAATGGGGCCGTGGACGAATTGCGACGTGGAATATTGCCCACTGCCCGATGAAGCCTGTTGTTTTTCTGATGGTTGGTGTATGGACCTGGAGCCCGGCGACTGCCAGGCCTCTGGCGGCACGCCTAAAGGTCCCGAGTCAGCCTGCACCGTGACCGGGCTTGAAGCCTGCTGCCTGCCGGACGGCACTTGCCTCGACGCCGACCCAACCTGCTGCTTTGAACTCGGCGGCACGCCACAGGGAACGTTTACGTTCTGCACGAGTACGTTCTGCCCCGTGCTGATCGAAGCGTGTTGCTTCTTCGATGGCACGTGCCAGGACCTGACATACGAGGATTGTTCGGCTGCCGGTGGCGTGTCGATGGGATCGGGGACGGATTGTTCCACAACAAGCTGTCTGTGATCGTCGCCCTCGGGCAGCGCCTCCATCATCGACATCAACCGTAACAGAACGATGCTACCGCGATGTCTGCGCACCGCAGGCATGCCGTGCTGCGCTCAGGACCACCGATGTCTCGTCAATGTGGATGCCGAGGAATATGGCCCACGTCGAATTCGATGCTGAAGTCGATCGCAACCGTCGCCAGGCCGAACACCATTCGCATCATCTCGCACATAATGATAAACGGCGAAAACGCCGCGATGATGATCGCCTCCGTCAGCGTCAGGACGACGGTCACCATCGTGCTGACGAGCACGGCGACGAGCTGGACCATCACCTGCATACAAGCGAATGCGACTGATATGAACGCGAACTGATAGAACGGAGCGAAATAGATGAAAAGCTGGGACCGCGACAAATCCTTGCCGAAGGGCGCGGCGGGGTCGTCCGGCAGCCTCGCGCGACCGTCCGGTGACGCCGGCGGTTCAGCATCCGAAACGGTCAGACCGAGCAAATCGGCGACACGCTGCGCCAGATCGGCTGCGGCCTGCTCGAGGTTCACATCGAAGTCGATCGTTTGGTCGCGATCCTCCTCAGCAACCTCGCCGTCGGCGAAGTGAATATCCACGCGACCTTTCAGCCGCGTTGGGCTGACCTCGTCGTAGGTGATGTCCACGGTGGTGCCGTCGAAGCCGTACGCCGAGACCGGCCGACCATTCTCGAAGACGACGCCGGCTTCGCTGCCATCGGTATCGCGCAGGACGGCACCGGTGATTTCATCAATGTTGCCGTCGTTCTTGAATGTCCCATAGACATAGACCGACCGGCCGTCCGCCAGGCGGATTCCGCCGAGGATGTTGCCGGCCGTGTCGGTGTTGATCAGAAAGCCGAGCGGATTGCCGGCAGTGTCCGTCTGCTGAAGGCCCGTGAGGCTGAGCGTGTTGCAGCCGCCTTGGCCGACAGCCATGATCGAGAGCGAAAACGCGGTGACGAGCGGACCGGCAATCGTCCGGTGCAACCGTAACAGGGACATGGTGAAGTCTCCGTGTGCCGCGCGAGGAGGCGCAAGTATCCGGTAAACGGCGAAAGGATTCAAGGATATCTTTGCGGAGGCACGCAGCGGGGTCCATGACAGTTTAGGCGGCTTTAGAGTGTGGCGGACGGGGGTTTCAGCCCGCGA
>JAUVGW010000423.1 GCA_030593565.1 Phycisphaerae bacterium
ATGAGCCGTCCTCGCCGACGATGCAGCGATCCAAACCCGTCGGCATTTTGCCTCGGGCGCAGCTCCGCAAGAACAAGCAGAAGACGAAGATACTGATCGGCATCCCGACGGAGTATGACGAGGCCGGCAAGCTCGTTCTGCGGAGTATCATCGCCGGGGGCGTCTGCGGCGTCATTGTGTTGGCGTTCGTCCTCATCGAGGTCGTCGGATACACGCGGGAAGACTGGCCGACCGCCATCATCATCCTCGGGTTGACCTTCGGTACATTCCTCAAGAACCGCGCCTGTGCCTTCGGCCTGCTAGTTTACATCGCCTTCGTGTGCATACGCGGCTTCTGGACGGGTTCCCCAACGTTGGCCCCACGCCTGATCGGTTTGGTTGTCTTCCCGAAGTTCCTGTGGGACGGCGTCCGGGGCACGACGACGTTCGAGCGAGCCGATTCTTCCCTGATTCGCTCGGCGATGACAGTGGTTGCCCTCCTGGTCTTGGCCATTGGCACTGTCGGCTCTTATGTCATGAGTACCAGCTACAGCTCGTTGTCCGATATCTCGATCCGGCGCAAGACGGAGCGGAAAGCGAACCTGGAAGAATCGTACCGTGCGCTCGAAGAAGGGGGAGCGAACGAGCAAATCCTCAGGGAACTGAGATACGAGATTTCCCTCCTCGAACGGGATATCGAGAAGATCAAGAACGAGAACAAGAGATAGCCGCGATGCGGCGTGCCTTGCGGCACTGCCACGGCGGCAGTGTGGTTACAGGCGAGACGTGGGCCGTGTCCGTTTCGGCGGTCAACGCTTTGTCCGCGCTCCCCTGTGGGTCGCGGCTAAACGACGGAGTCGGCAGGGGGCGACGCTACTTTCCAGATCAAATCGCTGATTATCCGGCCGCCCAACCGCTGGCGATTCCCGGTTACAATCTGGCCCCATGATGCGCCGGATTGAAACATCGGCGACAGGACCTGATCCCCGCCGGGCCGCACTCGGCTTGGTTGTCGTGGCGTGGGGCGTGCAAGCCATCGTCACACAGTCGCTGCTGCTCCGCGAAGCCCTCGTACTGATGTTCGGCAGCGAACTGGCCTGGGGCATCGTCTGGTTCGCGTGGCTGTTCGGCGTTGCGGTCGGCGCGGCCATCGGTGGTCGGACCGCCGCCCGGTTGCGTCATGCCGACGTTGCGCTCGTCGTCGTCCTGTTGACCCTGAGCGCCACGGCATGTGTCGAACTATGGGTGTTTCGCGGCGCGCGGGCGTGGCTCGGTGTCGGACCCGGCGAACTGCTGCCGCTGGCAAAAACCGCTGTAGCGGCGATGCTGTTCGTTTCGCCGGCCGGCTCGCTCGTCGGCATGGCGTTCCCGCTGGCGTGTCGCCTCGCCGCCGATCTTCGGGATAGGGCGCTTCGTGGCGCCGGCCCACTTGGCGGCATCTATGCCCTCGAATCGCTCGGCAGCCTCGTCGGCGGGGCCGCCTTCAGCTTTTGGGCCGTCGAGCACCTCGCCCCGATCGAAACGGCCCTGCTCTGTGCCGCCGTCATGGCCGCCGCCGCCGCTGCACTGCTCGCCACAACCCGGCGCCGGCGACGCGGCCCGATCGCAATGGCCGTTCTCGCCTTTGTCGCGCTGGGGGCTTGCGCCTTCGCCGGCAGCGACCTGGACAACCGACTGATCCTTCGCCGATGGCAGAACATCGCCCCGGGCTATCAGCTCTGCGCCGAGGCCGAGACCAAGTACCAGAACCTCGTCGTCGGCCGACGACTGGATCAATACTCCCTATATTGCGACGGCCACGTCTCGACCGACTTCCCCGACCCGTACACCTTCGTTCCACACGCCCACGCCTGGATGTGCCAGCATCCGGAGCCGCGGTGTGTCCTGCTCCTCGGCGGCGGTGCGGAAGGCCTGCTCGCCGAGGTGTTGCGGCATCCCGTCACACACGTTGACTACGTCGAGATCGATCCGCGACAGATCGAATTGATCGAGCCGTTCATCCAGGATGCCGACCGTGCGGCGTTGGCGGACACACGCGTCACGGTCCATCACAGCGACGCCAGATACTTCATCAAGACACAGCGTAATCGCTTCGATCTCGTCATCGCCAGATTGCCCGAGCCCACCTCCGCGCTCCGCGCGCGGTTCTATACCGATGAATTCTTCCGCGAGCTGCGCCGCGCCATGACGGGGCGGGCCGTGCTGTGCACGACCGTCGCCGCCGCGCCGGCGGACCTGCCCGTCGCCACGGCAACATACGTCGCGTCGTTCCGCGCAACGCTCCGCCGTCACTTTCCGCACGTCGTCATCGGGTGGGGAGACACGGCCCAGGTCCTCGCCGCCACGGATGTCGGCCTCGTTTCGGTTGATCCCGTTGAGCTGGCCGACCGGTATGCTCGGCGAGGCATTCAGTCGCCGTTCTTTCACCCGTTGATGTTCGAGTCCACGGACGAACTCGATCCCGACAAGCTCCGCGCGCGGTCCGAACAACTCGACGCCGCGACGAACATCACGATCAGCACCGATCTTCGACCGGCCATCTACATGCAGCGGCTCGTTCTATGGGAGCAGATGACCGGCGATAGCGCAGGCCGGCTGATCGAGTATCTGCGGGCTGTCAAATGGTCGTGGCTGGCCGCCGCCTTGTTCGCTGTTGGCGCCGTTGTAGCCGTGGCCAACCGCCTGACCGCCTACCTCCGGCCGCCCACGCTGCCCGCCGGCACGAGCCCGTGGGCGCCCGGCGCCGTCATCCTGTCCGTTGCCACGACCGGCTTCGCGACGATGGCCCTGAGCATCGTCTGGCTGTTCGCCTTCCAAAACCTGTATGGCTATGTCTATCAGCGAATCGGGTGGATCATCGCGATGTTCATGGGCGGCCTCGTGATCGGCTGCTGGCTGGCAAGTCGCATGTCCGACCGCGCCGCCCGGCTACGTTCGCCACGTCAGGCGAACAAATCGACTCACCCTGCGACAGCCGCCGGCCTCACCACCTACTTGTGGCGACGTCTGATCGCCGTCGATGTCCTAGTCGCGCTACTGGCGCTAGCAGCTCCATTCGCCTTGTCCGCCCTCGCACAATGGCAGGATACACGCGGCACCTTCGTGCTGGTCGAATGCGTCGTCTCGATCATGGTCGCCCTGACGGGCGTGCTCGGTGGCGCTGCCTTCGCTTTCGCCGGTGGACTCCGGCTCGGCCAGACCGGCCGCGCCGATAGTGCCGCCGGCAGCATCGACGCCGCAGACCACGCCGGCGCGTGCCTCGGCGCCCTGCTGACAGGCATCCTCCTCGTACCCGTCTTCGGAACGGCCGTCGCGGCGTTTCTGCTCGTCGGGATCAAGCTCTGTTCCGCCGCGTTTCTGCTGCTGGCCCGTGGAAAGCCACAGGTAGCCCCGTAGGGTGCGTCCCGGACGCACCTTTTTTTTGCCAAATTATTTGAGGAAAATTTCACGGCGCTCCTTTTAGGTTCGACGGCGACGCTGAAATCCTCGGCGTTTGCAGCAGAAAAGTGCGAACTGCCGCAAACTGCCGCAAACTTTCGGCCGCGGTGAAGGCAAAGCGGCAGCCGGCCCTTTTTCGGTTTTCGTCAAGTAGTATGGCTCAGTGTTCCGCTGGGAAGCTGTTGGCCGAGGAGGGACCGAGGGATCGGGGAATGGATCAGAGCCCGGAGCGTGAGCGACGGGTTTGTCGGCCGACGGCAAAATGACCCCGCGTCGGCAGACGCCAGCCCACACGCAGGTCGGACACCAAGGGCACCGGCCGTCGGGAGAAGCTGAACTGCACGTCGAGTGCACCCAGGATGCCTTCAGTTGTCATCAGTCCTCGCTGGGAAATCGAGTGGGCACGACAGAATCCAGTCTGCGATTGCCTCGAGAGCCAAGTCGGTCCTAGTCTCGCTGGACAAGCTC
>JAUVGW010000154.1 GCA_030593565.1 Phycisphaerae bacterium
GGTCGCGGCTAAACGATGCGATGCGGCGTCCCACCGGCTTCCGGCGTTTTGACTTTCGACGATTCGACTTTCGACGTTTCGCACGTCCGCCTGCTCCGAGTTCAGCTTGACCGGTCGTTGGCCGATACCGACCATGTTGAATTATGGTTGAGAACGATCCGTCGCACAGTGCCTCGAAGCCCCCCAAATGGTTGACCGATCTGGTCAGGGCCGAGCCGCGCGCGCCGCTGATGGCGCCGTTCATGGCGTACCTTCTCCTGATGCTCCTGAATGATGTCCTCCCGACATCCCTGCAGCCGCTTTCGATCGCCCTCCATATCGGACTTGCAGGCTGGGTTGCCTGGCTGTTCCGGCACCACTATCCGCCGTTGGGGAGGCCATGCGTGGTGGCAGCCGTTGCCGTTGGAATCCTTGCGACGCTCGTGTGGGTCGCGGGGCAAGACTTCCTCGACGACATCCAGGTCGCAGGCACTTCACTCGGTAATGGACTGACGTGGCGACCGCCGTTTCTGCTGTCTGAGCCGGCCGCGCCGTTCAATCCCCATGACCAATTCGGACAGGGCTGGTTATTCTGGTCGCACGTGGTCCTGAAGATCTGCCGAGCGGTCACGATTGTGCCCATCGTCGAGGAATTGTTCTGGAGAGGATTCATCCTGAGGGCATTTGTGAGTTGGGACCGATTCGAGACCGTCCCGTGGGGCTCGTTCGCGTGGAGGGCGTTTCTTGGCTCGTCGCTGCTGTCGGTGTTGCAACACCCGAACAACTGGGGCGTGAGCATTCTGTGTTGGCTGCTGTACAACGGGCTGTTTTACTGGAAGAAGAGCCTGAAATGTTCGATGATCGCCCATGGCGTGACAAACTTGGCCCTGTATTTATACGTCGTCTTTTATCATGATTGGCGGTTCTGGTAGTCCGATGTCGCGATTCCGCCCTCGAATGCCGGGTTCCGCGAACGGCGGCGCCACCGATTGGCCCGGGCGCGGCGGTGGCGGCCAACGAGGTATCGAGGATGAGACTGCTGGGCTGAGCGGGAGAAAACACGAGTGCGTGCGACAATCGACACGAAAGACTGGACAACGATGGGTTGGACCATCTATACTGACTACACTGTACACATTCCGGGAGTCCCACACGGAGTCTAAGACTTGAAGGCTTTTAAAATCGGAACCATCTTTGTGGCACTTGCGGCTGCCGTGGTCATCACATTGGTATATGGATTCGGCGAGGACCATCCGGTGACCGAAGAGACAAAAGTGAGTCTCATATGCTCGGAATGCGAGCACGTTTTCAAGATGACGAACAAGCTGTTCAACGAGCATTCCAGGAACGAGCCGCGTCCATGGCCTCCGGCCCCCTGTCCGAAGTGTGGCAAAAAGACCGCCTTTCTCGCCGGGATATGTGGCAAATGTGGACTCACGTTTCTTCGAGACACTCTCGGGGAGGTTTTCGCTTGCCCGAGGTGCTATCCGGACGTCGAGCCGCCGGAAGAAGAGTATTACGAGGAGGAAGTCGATGGTGAGCGACGCCGTATTCCTATCAGGGCAATCTGACATTGCCCCCGGGAGGCGTCCACCAACGGCGAGCCCCGAATCGGAGTGACTGTAATGACTGTAAGCAACCCCACACGACAGTTGAGAATCCGCGCTGACCGGAGAACGGCGTTCACCCTGATCGAACTCCTGGTAGTGATCGCCATCATCGCCTTGTTGATCTCGATCTTGCTACCGTCCCTCTACAGTGCCAGAAACGAGGCGATGGCCGGCAAGTGTATGTCGAATGTGCGCAGCATTGGGCAGTCAACGAGCATGTACTTCGACGACCATGGTGGGTCAACTTGGCTCCCGTGGTATCGATATCCGGCGTATGGCGCGCGTCCTGGGCAGAGCGCGGCGGGATCCTATAACATCCGCCTATGGACCCCATGGGTGTTTGGTGGTTTCAAAGCGCCGAATCCGGGGCCGGCTGACGGCGACCCCCGCCCTGTCGACTGCGAGGAGTACCCGGCCCAGGCTCGACCGCTCAACAAGTTCGTCGACGCCACCGCCCAGGGGGATGACATCATACAAGTGTACATCTGCCCGAGCGACCGTACGAACACGACGGCCATCATCGGTTCCGCCGGCGGTTTGGTTGAAGACGAGATGAGGAGTTCATGGGAAGCGAACGGTTCCAGCTATACCCTCAACACGAGATGGGCTCAGGGCTATTTCTTACCTACCGGCAATTTCCCATTTCCGTCCAGCATGGACACAGGCGAGGTGGGCATCCGGAGTAGCTGGTACGGGAATAGGATTTCCAAACACATGATTGGCGGCGAAGCCTCCGAGCTCATCATTTGGGTCGAACAGGGCATGTACAGCGCCACCTACCGTGCAGGCCCCACCACCGAGGGTATCGGCCAGGGTTCATACCCACAACGGTCCGGATGGCATCGGAAGTTTTCCTCGTACACTGCGGGATTCGCCGACGGCCATGCGAAGTATGGGTTCTTCGATACGCGACAGATCTACGGGCTCCGCGGCACCATATGGCAGCCGAACTTCAACCACGGGCTGTAGAAACGCCGCGATCCAACCATAGAAACGACTGTCAGGAAGCGAAACGCTGCCGTGGTTGTGCTGTGCGCTTCTCGAAGGCAGAAAAGTGACCGACGAATCGCAACGACGTCAACTGGTTCAACAAGCCGTTGCCGGTGACGGTGATGCCCTTCAGCGGCTGATCGTTCGTTATCACGGCCCGCTGCACGGGAAGATCGAGGGCCGGATGGATGCCGCCCTGCGCCGCCATTGCGACGCGGAAGACATCCTGCAACAGACATACGTTTCGGCCTTCAAGTCCATCGATGGCCGCTCGTTTGACGGGCCCGGCGGTTTCTACAAGTGGCTGGAGCGAATCGCGGGGGATTGCCTCAAGAAGACCGTGCGCGATCTCCGTCGTCAGAAGCGCGACATCGGTCGACGAGTTGCCGAGCCTTCCTCGCCGAGTTCGTCCTACGCCGCCTGGATCGATCGCATCTCCTCACACGGCCCGAGTCCGAGCCGGCACCTGGCCGAGCGCGAAGCATCCGCCGCCCTGCTCTCCTCCATGGCTAGGCTCACGGACGACCAGCGCGCGGCCGTGCGAATGCGGTTCCTCGAAGACCGGCCGGTGTCCGAGGTCGCCGCCGCGCTGGGCAAGTCCGAAGACGCCATCTACACGCTCTGCACGCGCGCGATGAGAAAGCTCGAGAAGCTGCTCGGTTCGATCACACGGTATCTCAGCAAGGTGTGATCCCGTACGCACAGAGTTTATGCGCTCATGTGACATGTCCGTTGAAGTTCCCGGCGCGGCATTCGGCCGCAACCCAAGTGCCGATCAGAGCCGCCGCGTGTCGCGGCGGTGTCTTCCACCGCGATGAGATTCTGTCTTTGGAAGGACACCGCCCTCACAGAGGGCGGCTCTGATGAGTAGTTGCCCTATCCCGCGTTTCACGCATCTCTCCGCCATCCAAACTCGATCCACCACACGAATCCCTGAACAAATGCCCGTCCGCGACCGTCCCGCCTGAAATCCCCCGATTTTGCGCGATCGATTCCACCATAAATGGGAATTGTTAAAGAAGAGCGAGGCTAGCGGACGTTTCGCGGCAGACGGGAGAATCATGGAGAGCTCACAAGACGATCTGCCGGAACTCTTCAGTGAAGCGAAGTGGCGGCAACTGGCCGACCGGCTCGACTTGACGCCGCGGCAACTGGCTGCCGCTCGGCTGGTATGTCGAGGCTGCACGACGCAGCAGATCGCGGCAAGAATCGGCATCTCCCCCGACACGGCCCGCCTGCACCTTCGCAAGCTCTTCATCAGGTTGGACGTACACGACCGTGTCTGTGTCGTCGTCCGACTCGTGCTGGCGGACCGGGAGACCGGCGGACATGACTGATATGACAGCGATAAATGCGTCCAAGAGTCCCCGACCCAGCGAGCCGGCTCGTCTCGAGCCGGTCTTCCTGTTGGGGGGGCTGATCAGAGCCCCAAGCGTTAGCGCGGGGTCTTCGTGGACAGACCGTTGGTCTTCGGACCCGCTCGCTTACGCTCGGGGCTCTGATCCGGCACCCGACGCGGGTGATGTCACGCGACACTTCGCTGTTTCGCGAGCCGCCGAAACTGTCACGGACCCGAGGCCACCCCCCGAGCAAGCTCGGGGGCTCTTGAGGGTGATCATGGAAACCTACACGATCATGTATCTTGAAAGCCGACGGCGGTTTCGGCGAAACTGGTGATTCTGTAGGAAGAAGCGCGCCAGGGAAGGAGGTACTCGGTGCAAACATGCGATTGCACGGCACCTGCGACAGCCCGCCGCGGTGTGAGCCAACGTCTACCACATGGGCTTCTCGGCGTCTGATTTTGCGTGATTGATCTTGCCATGAGCGGGACTCGTGAGAGAAGAAGAGCGAAGCCGTCGAGGGTGTTCCGAGACGGGAAACCAGGGAATGAAAGGAGAATGCCATGAGAGGTAGAAGAGATGGTGTGGTGATTGCGGCATTGGGTGCGGCGCTGAGCCTCTGGACGTCACCAATGGCGAGTGCTTCACTGCTGAACGTTGATTGGAACAAACACACGGGGAACCCGGTCATACAGGGTTCAGGTTCATACACGGGCTATCGAGAGCCTAGCGTCATCTACGACGGCGGCGAGTACAGGATGTGGGTTGGTGAGCATAATGACATCGTCTACGCAACATCCCCTGATGGTGTGGCCTGGTCGATGCTCGGAGTGCCTCCTGGTCTTGAGTGCGACACCTATGGGTTTACCGCCCCATGTGTTATTAAGGATGATGACGCCGTTCCTGTGGACCGCTACAAGATGTGGTTCGTTGCCCATCCCGGCGGCTGTTGTGCCTCGTTCGAGTATGCGACTTCTCCTGATGGTCTTTCCTGGACCAGGCATGGGACCGTGCTGAGTCCCGAACCGGAGTATGTCAACATCTGGTCGCCGGCCGTGATCAAGGACGGAGCGGCTTCATACAAGATGTTCTTTACTGTTACGGATCCCGGGCCAGAACGGATCGCGCTGGCAACCTCGTTAGATGGGATCAGCTGGACAAACCAGGGAATTGTCTTCTCGGAGGATGGTTCCGGATTCGATGCTGCGGGCGTCTTTTGCGGGGGCGTCTACTTCGAAGATTTCTTTGGCGTGGCTGGGATCTACCATCTCCTGTATGCAGGTCGTAATGGTACTGGCATTGACCAGTTGGGAATCGCCTGGTCGAGTGATGGGATCAATTGGAGTCGCCTGGACGATGCGATTGTCCCAATCGGCCAAGCGGGCGGGTTCGACGACGCCGGCGTGTTTGGAGGCACCATGCTGCGTGTTGAGGATGAATATAGACTGTGGTACACCGGAAACACTGGGGTCAACGTTTGGTCCGTAGGCCTCACCACGGGGACACAACAGACTGTTTGCTATGGCCATCCGGACGGGCACATGCATTGGTACACGCTCGTCCATCCACCAATCCAAAGGAATTGGTACGAAGCGAGGACTATTGCCCAGAGCATGGCATACGACGGCTACCCAGGTGAGTTGGCGACAAGCACATCGCCCGAGGAAAACGGCGTCATCACCAGCTTGGAGGGATCATCGTGGGCGTGGCTCGGAGGCTATCAAGATCCAGAGAGCTGCCCGCCCGCGGACTGCTGGCATTGGGTGACGGGCGAACCATGGTCCTACACTAACTGGGCATCCGGAGAACCGAATGACGCCGAGGCAGGAAACGAAAATGGTGTCGACATTATCCTTGTCCCAAGCTATCCGAATTTCGGCCAATGGAACGATTCCAAGCGAGACGGACAGAATCCGGGGAATAACTGGTTCGTGGTTGAGTTCATCGGCCCTTTTGACTGCAACAGCAACTGCGTTCCGGACAGTGTTGAACAGGACTCGGACGGTGACGGTTCCATCGATGACTGCGACAACTGCCTGACTGTCCCGAATCCCAGCCAGACAAACAGCGATGGCGACAGTCTCGGTGACGCCTGTGACAACTGTCCGCTTCTTGATAACGAGGGCCAAGAGGACTGTGACGTCGATGGCAATGGCGACATGTGTGACGACGATCGAGACGGTGATGGCGTGCTGAACGATGTTGATGTTTGTCCGGATACGCCGCATTGTGACGTGATGCCTGACGGACGGCCGAGGCTGGACATGCTCGAAGACTGCAACGTCGATGGCCTCGACATCCAAATCATCGTGCAGCAGATGCTTGAAGGCTGCAGCGAGTGTCAGTAGGTTCGGCAAGATGCGGGCCGAGAAGGGAGTCTCGGCCCGGCATTTGTCCAACATCCGGAGGCACGCCCCGCCGGGGGCAAGTCCGGGAGTTCCTGTTGATCCGCTATGGCGCAGGGACGTTGGTATATCGATCGCGCAGGTACTCGCCGTTCTGGATGATAATGTGCCAATGCTCTTCCCAGTACTCGATCTTCCGGCCGACTCTCTCTCCAGAGCCGCACACAAATCTCCTCACGGCGAGGTTTCGATCAAGCGTGAGCGTTGCTCCACCACCGACCAGAGGTCGCGTAAGGCCTAGCGTGAAACCGTTTGCGATATCGGGGTCATCGGAATACCGAGAATCCTCAAACGATCCTATAGTTGTTACGTCTGAAGGTTCCGGGACGGCGGTCAGTGGCTTCCCATCAGCATCGTAGCGGGCGTCCGGGGAAGCCGGCAGATTCAGGAAGGCATAGGCATGCAGGTAGGCCGGTGGACTATCCCGCAGCTCCGGACGATCGGTTAGCGGCGGCCCCAGCCCTTCCATGTTTCTGGGGTCCAGGATCATGGCGACCACCACGATATCCCAAAGCGTATGGGGAGCCTCGTCTCCTGGAGATGGCTCGTCAAAACCATCCAGCTTGTTGTTCCTACCCGTTGCGACTATGGCGGGCAGGCCCGAACCAAAGAAGTCCTCGGCAATACAGATTCTGGTGATGTTCCCCATGTGCCAGAACGTCGAGCGGATCGTTCTGGTACGCGGGTTCACCACGGAGATTCGGGTCGGGTACTCGAACCAATCAGTGCCAACGGCAATGATCTCGTCACCCGGTTTACCATCCACATTCCCGGTTGCCAGACCTTCACAATACCATTCTGGGGGACGAGCACAATCAGGCCACGGCATCTTTGATGACAGATCGAGGGACCATGACGGTTCGTCGTCCAGGGCGTCGAAAACAAACAGGCTTTGCCCATCGATTGGCCCCTGAACGCCGGCGACCACGGCCGATGGACCCTTTCCATCCGGATCCAATAGCCATGCATCCGTTACCCGGGGAGCTTTGCCCCTAAACCAGCTAATAACTCTCGGGTCCGGTTCGTCGCCGTACCAAGCGTGGATGATCGCGGTCTTTTCTCCTTTCGCATCAGTCTCCACGCGGACGGCGGCGATTGGCGGGCGTGCGGTGCTCCGGATCAGCATCCATCCGGAGCCGCAAACCAATGCGAGAGCGAGCACACCTAAGAGCGCGCGCCGGCGACGTCGACGGCTTCTCTCGGGCGATTGCACGTGCTCGCCGGCTTGCAGGGCATGTTGTGCTTTGGTGGCCGTGGCGAATCGGTCCTCCGGCCGCTTGGCCATTAGGCGCAGGGCCAGGCTCGCCAGATGCGGATCAGCCTCTGTAGCAATCGTTCGTGGATGGGCGGGCTCCTCGTTCAGGATGCGATGGATGACTGCGGAGGGCGAATCGCCGGGAAACGGTGTGCGACCGGTCAGCATTTCGTATAGCACCACGCCGGCCGAGTACAGGTCCATACGCTGGTCGAGGTCGTCATCGCCTCGGACCTGTTCGGGGCTCATGTATTCGGCGGTACCCAGGATGGACTCCGCGACGGTGATGCGCGTCTGCGAGTTCATCATTCGGGCGAGGCCGAAGTCGGCAATCTTTAACTGGAAGGATGAATCAGAGCCGGGCCGTGTCGGCCCGGTGCCGTCGGCGGGGGCACGGGCTTCACCGGCTTCACAGAAGCCGGCTCTGAGGGGGTTGTCCGGCGCGGTTGGACTTGGAGGTTTGACGATCCAGCCGTCGAGCAGGAGGTTGGCGGGCTTGATGTCGCGATGGATCAGGCCCGCCTCATGCGCGGCGGCCAGCCCCGAGAGCAATCCGCGAAACAGGTGCCGAATCGTCTCGGTCGGTAGCGGGCCGTGTTCGCGAATCACCTCCGCCAGCGTTGGCCCCTCGACGTACTCCATGGCCAGAAAGTGAACGCCTTGCTCCTCGCCCACCGCATAGACCGTGACAATGTTCGGATGGCGCAGCGCTGCGGCGGCCTTTGCTTCGCGCGTGAACCGCTCCAACGCGACACGATCATCCGCGAGTTCCGGGCGGAGGATCTTCAGCGCGACGGTTCGGTTGAGCTTCTTCTCGTGGGCCTTGACGACGATGCCCATGCCGCCGCGGCCGATGGACCCGATGGTTCGATACTCCCCCAGGTTCGCCTGATACGCCGGATCATCCGACTCCGCCAGGATACCTCGAGCGACCAGCGCCTTGATGGTGTCATCCGGTGATCGCATCTCTCCCAGCACGTCAAGGTACCGGTGCAGCTCGTCCGCCAGATCAGGATGGGCCGCCAGGACCTCCTCCGCCGACACTGCTTCTCCGCGAGCCCTGCGGTCGTGCAGATCGCTGAGGATCCTCCCGATCCGAGCATCGCGCGTTTTGCCATCAGTAGCGCCAGGTTCGCTCACAGACGTCTCCGCTGTCCCCTGTTCTCCCCTCAAGAATACCAGAAAGCGGGCTTTTAATCCCCATTCATACACAGGCGGCCCAATATACGCTGCTTCATGGATGGATTAGGGTCTAGGATTCAGGGTCTATGGGTCAGGGTTCGCGAACAAGGGTGCAGACTGGAACCCTGAAGGGTCCATGACACTATCGGCGGGACTGATCAGAGCCCCAAGCGTCAGCGCGGGGTTTTCGTGGACAGACCGTTGGACATCGGACCCGCTCGCTTACGCTCGGGGCTCTGATCCGGTACCCGACGCGGGTGATGTCACGCGCCACTTCACTGTTTCGCGAGCCACCGAATCTGTCATGGCCCCAACCCTGGACCCTGGATCCTGGACGCTTTGGCTGCGGCCGAAGGTTGCCTTGGAATCTAACCTCCCGCGTCCAGGGCGCGGATTCGGTCGCGGCAGTTGTGCGTCGTACACCGCCCGCAGAACGAGTAGCAGTTGTCAAACAGGTGTATGGCCTTCGGTCCGATGATGAAGACGCCCGATACCGATTTCAGCGGCTGCATCAGGCAACTTTCTCCGAGCGATATTCCGACCGTCTCCGGCTTCAGGAACTCGAACAGCTTCCGCTGGCCGCTGATGTCCCACCCGCAGTAGCCGGGGCTGTAGGCGAGCACCCCGTCGACGGGCGAACGCCGATCACCTCCTGTACTACTAATGTCGAGAATCTTCTCAGCTCGCGAAGAAAACTGTGGCACCGGCGTCTCGCCGGTAGGGACACCGGCGAGACGCCGATGCTCCCCTTTGGTTGCGGCCGGAGACCGCGCTGTGGCGCGTTCAAGAAAGCGCTGCTGCACGATCTCGACCGCCCTCTCCGCGGATGCCGACGCCACCGAGTCCAACATGCAGGCGTCCACGAAGTCCTTGGACTTGAAGCCGTCGGCGATCCGCCGGCTAACCTCCTCACCAACCGTGACCGCGAACAAGGCCAGGTGTTTGGCCCGTGGATAGATCTCGTCGACGGGCGTGGCGTCTTCGTTTTGACCGTCGCCCTTATACAGGGTCGCGAAATCGGCCTTGGATATCTCAGCCAGAACGCCGGCCGGCGCGGCCGCCTGCCGAAACACCTCCATGGCCGCGGTACACAACGCTTCGATTTCAGCGGCAACCGCCCTCCCGGCCGGGATGCCCTGGTGCTCGAAGACCGCTTCCCGATCCGGCACGACTTCGTCGGTCGTAATCGTCAGAATCTCGCTCATGCCTCACCGTGCGGAAGATGATCCATGCCGAAACGCCGGGCTTCGGCTTCCATCAGCTTCGTCAGCTCGCGTTTCACGTCATCCGGCAATCGCGAGGGATGATAGTCTACACTCAGTCGTTCGACTTCTCGGTGCGCCCGCTCGCGCATCGTCAGGCCGCCTTCTTCCTGCCACCTCGATCGGTTTGCTCGGTCGATGGCGGGCCCCGGGAAATGGTGTTCGTCCTTCAAGTGCCGGCGCGTGTGCTTCGAGATCAGCAGATGCTTGTCCCGCAGCAGTTCCTCGAATCTGGCCGCCGACGGGAAATCCTCCCGGGGCTCGATGCCCCGGATCATGCGCAGCGTCATGCCGCATATCTCGTTGTCCACGACCAGTTTTTCGAGGCTGATGCAGCTTTCAAAGTCCAGCATCCCCGGTCCGGAGATGTTGTTGATCCCCGACAATGCCGCCAGCGTCGCGCCCATGCTCGATTCCAGGCCCGCCTGGGCATCAAGTTGCTTCGCGTCGCTCAGGCTGATGTAGGCCTGCGTCGGCAGGCCGAGGTGCTTGCCGATCTCGTTGTACGCGCAGTCGATCATCATCGTTTCGACCGCGCCCATCGGCGTCGTTTCGTAGCGCACGTCGAAGATCGCAGGCGACCCACCGTACAGCACCGGCGTGCCGGGGCTCGTCAACTGACTGATGACCACGCCGCTCAACGTCTCCGCCGTGTGCTGCACCAGCGATCCTACCAGCGTCACGGGCGCCACGAAGCCGGACAACGGCATCGAGATGTACTCGACCGGGATGTGATACCTGGCACAGTCCACGACGTTCTGCGACGTGACGTCACACCATTTCAGCGGTGCCGTCGGGCAACACGAAAACACCGTTAGCGGCTTGGCCTTCAGCGCGGCTTCATCCCCGCGCACGGCAAGCTGAAGATCCCGCATGACGTTGAAGGCGTCGATCGTGAATGTACCCGTCACGACCGGCTTCTCGCCGAATAGGAGGCTCAGAAATAGGCGGTAGCTGTCGGAGATGTTCTGGTGGACGTCGGCCGGGATGAATGCCGTGCTCTGCGACGCGATGTTCGTGAGCCCGGCGACGATTTTCACGTATTGCACGTAGTCCGCCGTCGTCGGAGGGCGAATCTCGTTCGTGTCGTAGTCCAGCACATTGATGGCGGCGGAGCCGGGCGTGAAATGCACATTGTGCCCCGCGAAGTCGTGTGTCTGATTGCCGAGCACGTCGTACAACTTGAACGATGCCGGAGCCGCCGAGAGCGCCTTGTCGATGATTTCGCCAGTCAGGAACACGCGCTTTGTTTCCGGATCCACCTTTGCGCCGTGGTCCGACAGCATCGAGACGATGCCCTCGTTGTAGATCTCCAGGCCGACTTTACGGAGGACCTCCCGTGCTTCGGCAACAATCTTCTCCACGAGTTCATCACCGAGAAATCTCAACACCGGCCTCATGCCACCACTCCTTGATAGATCAAAGCAGTATCGTTGTTCGTCGCTCGTTGCTCGTTGTTTTTATGGCACCGGCATCTCGCCGGTGTGTCATCCTTGTTCCTTGTTCGTCGCTCGTGAATCGTCAATCCACAATCGTCAATCTCGTCCCCCGCCCCTCACACACCTAGAGCATTTCCCGCTATCTTGTAGCGGCCGACGCCCCTGTCGGCCGTAGATTGTCCGATGATTCTACGTCCGACACGGGGGCCGGACGCTACACTTAAAAGCAAAATGCTCTAACCGCCCGCGATCGGCGGCCAGATACTCAACGTGCAGTCGTCATCCAGTTGACGCTGTCTATCGGCCTCGTACCGGCCGTTCACCAGAACCAGGAATACCGCCGCGATCGGAATCCCCAACGCCCCGATCACATCGGCGATCGTCGAGCCTGCGGGGACGACGACCACCGTGCCGGTCCGACCGCTTCCAGCCGGCAGGTGCTTGCGTAACGTCGCGAATAGGCGAACCTCGATGTTCACGGCTCTCGTGGGCTTCCTGGTTTCATTGCTTCCTCGAACGGCCCGCGATCTCCGCCTGTCGACCGGTGACAATCCGCACCGACGAGCGACCGCGAACACCCCCATGATACCGCCAATACCGGTTTTGCGTACTCGTTCCGAGGAAGGAAACCTAGCCGCGGGTCCATGACAGTTTAGGCGGCTTTAGAGTGTGGCGGACGGGGGTTTCAGCCCGCGAAGCGGGCGACGGAGTAAAGCCCAGGGCGAAGCGCAGCGAGCCCTGGGATAACGTACCAAGTCGATCGAGCCCCCAACGG
>JAUVGW010000317.1 GCA_030593565.1 Phycisphaerae bacterium
CAGGGCTCGCTGCGCTTCGCCCTGGGCTCTATTCCGCCACCCCCTTCGGGGGTTCATGCGTGTCCGTCGGAGGTTTATTCGATTCTTTCGAGGGTTTATTCGATCGCCCATCGCTACGCCGCCTAAACTGTCATGGACCCTACCAGTACCGTCCTACCAACCCCATCTTGCTTCCATGGCCCATGATGTGGTAGAATAGCCCTGTTCGCTGACCAGGGAGATTTCGGCGAATCCGATGGCCCTCAGTGGGCTTGGCACCGCACATCTTTGCGTAGCGTGCTCGGCAGCCGGGTCGTTCGCGGCCGCCCCACGAAGGAGGAACATACCATGTCTCGCTTTCATTCCGGTCTTGTGCTGGTCGTTTTGCTCACTATCGCGCTCCTAGCGACGGGCAACAGTTATGCCCAAACCATGTGGTACGTTGATGACGACGCACCGAATGATCCGGGACCCGACGACCCGGCCGTGAGCGACCCGCTGGAGGACGGCTCGCCGGAGCACCCGTTCGATGCGATTCAGGAAGGCATCGACGCGGCCGCTGACGGCAACGAAGTGCTGCTTGCCGACGGCATCTACACGGGCGAGGGCAACACCGAACTGGATCCGCTGGGCAAACCCATCACCGTGCGCGGCATGTCCGGTATTGCTGAGGACTGCGTCATCGACGGCGGACACTACGACAGTGGGTTTTACCTTCATAGCGGCGAAACCCCCGCGACGGTCATCGCCGACCTGACCATCCAAAACAGCGACTCGGCGATTGTATGCTTCGGATCGGGCGTGACCGTCGATGGCTGCCGACTCGTGGACAACCGGGTCGGGG
This sequence comes from Phycisphaerae bacterium, assembly GCA_030593565.1. Taxonomy (GTDB): domain Bacteria; phylum Planctomycetota; class Phycisphaerae; order UBA1845; family UTPLA1; genus JAFGQA01. The sequence continues at coordinate 824 of JAUVGW010000317.1, forward strand.
ACCACAGCTCAGGCGCCGCTGTTTATGCGGTCGACAGTGACCTGGTGCTCATAGACTGCCTGATCAGTGGGAACTGCGCGGGCGGCTGCGCCGGTATCTCTGTTAACGGCGGGTCGCTCATCCTCGAACGATGCACGATCCGCGAGAACCGGGGACTCACGTGGGTGGGCGCTGTGTGCGTGGAGACGTGGGCCGGGGACGTGTCCGGCAAGGGGACTCACGTGATCACCGATTGTCGGATCGAAGAAAACGTCGGGTACTCTGCTGGAGGAATCCGCGCCCACGAGAACGTTCTCATTCAGAACTGCCTCATTCGGCGGAATCATACGTTCGACTACACAGGCGCAATCTCCGGCGGGCAGTACGTCAACTGTTTGATCGCCGACAACATCGGTCACCGTTACGCCGGAGGCGCCGGCTACGCCGATCGGCTCGTCAACTGCACGGTGGTCGACAACACGGCGGAAGAAGGTCCCGCGCTCGAGGCTGGTCAAGTCGCCAACTGCATCGTCTGGGGCAACGCGCCGGAGCAGATCGAGACCGGCACAGACGTCACGTATAGCTGTGTCGACGGCGGCTGGCCGGGGACGGGCAACATCGACGACAACCCGCAACTCGCCTTTGACGAGGACTTTCACCTGACCGCGGGATCGCCGTGCATCGGCGCCGGAACGAACGATCCGCCCGGGGGACTGCTGGCGGTTGACTTCGAGGGCAATCCCCGACCGCTGCCGGCTGGCGGCGTGGCCGACATGGGGGCCTATGAGTTCAACACCACCCAGCCGACGATTGCCGTCTCGTCACGGGAGCTCCGCCGTGCGTGCCTACTCGGCAGCGGCGACCCGGCGTGGATGACGCTCAGCATTCGCAATGCCGGCGGGGGCAATCTCGACTGGGAGTTGGTACCGGAGTGCCCCTGGCTGACCTGCGATCCGCCCAGCGGCACATCAGCCGGCGAGGTGGATGACATCATGCTCAAGGTCAACGTCAGCGGTCTGCCTCACGGCAAGTACGTCAGCGATCTGATGGTGACGGCCCCCGGGGCCGTCAACGGCCCTGTGCACATCACCTTCACCTTGAGCCTGACGGATACGCTGGACGTGCCTGCGGACCACGCAACGATCCAGGCGGCAATCGACGAAGCTATTGACGGCGATCGCATCGTCATCGCGGACGGCGTCTACACGGGGGAGGGCAACGTCGCCCTCGATCTGTTGGGCAAGGAGGTCGCGATCGAGAGCGCCAGCGGCGATCCAAGTGCGTGCGTCATCGACTGCGCCGGTGCGAGCTACGGTTTGAGGTTCAGTCCCTTCCAGGGGGACTCGACGGTCCTGTCAGGCATCCAGATAAGGAACGCAGGGTACAGTGGCGTGTGGGTCGGCGTGGACGCCAGTCCGAGCATCACGAACTGCCGGTTTGAAGACGGCGCGGGTGTGGGGCTCTATATCGGTCACCGATCCAATCCGCGGGTGTCGCACTGCGTGTTCGCCGGCAACAGCGGCTCCGGCGTGGCCGTGTGGAACCAGGCCGACCCGACGTTCAGCCGCTGCACGTTTCTCGACAATCAGGACAGTGGCGTGTACCACTACGACTACTGTATCTGCTACGGCGGATCGAATGTCCTTCGTTTCGATAACTGCCTTTTCGCCGGCAACACGGGCGTCAGAGGAGGTGGCCTCGGCATCGAGAGTGGAGTTTGGGCGGAGCTCGAGGTCCGCAACTGCACTTTCTACGGCAACTTCGCGACGGACTCCGGAGGGGGTCTGAAGGCTTCCTCTCCAACATCGCTGCACAACACGATCCTCTGGGGCAACGACGCACCGGAAGGCTCTCAGTTGCGCATGGCTGGGGGGGATCTGGATCTGGCGTATTGCGACGTGCAGGGCGGGTTGGGCGGGTGTTCCCTCGGCGAATACGTGGATCTGACTTTGACTGAGCTGATCGACGCCAATCCGCTTTGCGCCGACCCGGCAGGTGGGGACTATCACCTTTCGGCGGGCTCGCCGTGCATCGACGCGGGCGATCCGGACTTCGTGCCGCAGCCGGATGAGACGGACATGGACGCCGAGCCGCGGATCATGGGCTGCCGCGTCGATATGGGCGCCGATGAGTCCCCTGCCGGGGAACTCCATTCCGGTGATATGGATGCCAGCGGCACTGTTGATCTGCCCGACGTTCCACTGTTTGTCAGCGCGCTGCTGGACCAGGGGACCGAAGTCGACGAATGCGTGGCCGACACGAACGGCGACGGGGCGGCCGACGGCCGCGACATCCAGCCATTCGTGAATGCCCTGTTAGAGCTATAGCAGCCCGTGGCAAAAGTAATGTAGCGGCCGACTTTTGCCACGGGCTGATAGGCGCGCGACGCCATCAAGGGGGTCGGGGCCGCGCCGCTCAGCCGCCGATGAGCATCTCCACGAATCCCTGGACGTCTCCACCGTCGACCGTGCCATCGCGGTTGATGTCGGCGCCAGCGGCCGCACAGCCCGAGTAGGTGACGGCATAACTGTCAGGATCGGTCATCGCGAGTATGAACGATTGGACATCCAGGCCGTCCACGGTCCCATCGCAATTGGTGTCGCCGCTGGACCCTCCGTTGCTGAACTTCGCGACGTACGTGTCATAGGGCAAACCCACGGACGCGGTGATGTACAGGTCGTTGCCCTGCACGGCCACAGCGGAGCCCGCGTTGGAACCAGGCGTTTCGTGGGAAATCACATAATCGAGATCGCTGCCGTCGGCGTTGAGTCGCAAGGCGACCACGGTTCCGAAGGGCGCGGCAAGGGGGAAGTCATCCGAATACGTATACCCGATGACGTGCGCTCGGCCCGCGGGATCCACGACGATGTTCCTGGGCTCATCCGCCCGATGACCTCCGATAAACGTGCTGTAGTCATAAGAACCGTCGGAAAGGAACTTCGTCACAAACATGTCGTAGCAGTTCTGATCGGCTCCAAATGGCACTTCGCACGCCAGGATGCCGCCCACGAAATCCTCCTGGAGTGCGCCGAGGGTCGTCGGGAAGGAAATGGACCGCGTGCTACCCGTGACGTAGATTGCTCCTTCGTCATCGGCGTCCATGCTCTGGACGAGTTCCCAGTCTTCGCCGCCCAGAAACGTGCTGTAGCTGAGCGTGTGATCAGCCGCGATTTTGGCGACAAAGGCGTCAAACTCGCCCCCGCCGCGGCTAGGCTGCACCGCGTTCAAGGTCGGGAAATCATCGGATTTCGTGCGGCCCGCGATGTAGATGCTCCCCGCCGCGTCGACACTCACCTCGTTGGCCAAGTCGTCGTACGTACCGCCCAGATAGGTGCTGAACAGGACCGCGTCGGCTTGCGGCGAGAACTGTGTTACAAACGCATCGTCGCAGAAGCACTCGATGAGCGTCAGCCCGTCTTGAATCGGATCGACCGTCTCGAGGTTGATTGAGTCCGTTGAACCGGCGATAGTGATTGTGCCGTCGTCGCCAAGCGCGATGCCATATGCCCATTCCGCGCGGGTGCCTCCGAAGAAGGTGGAAAACACGGTGCTGCCATCGTCGCCGTCGAGCTTCATCAGGAAGGCGTCGGACGGGCCGTTTTTCGTATCCTGATACGCCAGTAACGTCGGGAAGTCGCTCGACAGGGTTCGGCCGGCGATATAGATGTCCCCCGCGTCGTCCACGACCAATCCGCCGGGATTGTCCATCGACGAGCCCCCAATGATCTGGCTCCAAAGCAAGTCGCCCGCCGGATCAAACTTCAAGACGAAAAAATCCTGCTCCACACCCAGATACCCCATGACAATCGTGTTGCCCGCGGCGTCGACAACCATGTCGTCTCCCCCTTCGATGATCTCAGACGTGACCGAAAGGGTAGTTTCCCAAACGAGCGCAGGCTGCGCCAAGGCGGTCAGCGGGCACGCAGACAGCGCGAGCACCGTTGCGGCGAGGCCGACAATCCAGAAACGTATGTGGTTCTCGTTGATAGTCATGATTTTTTTCCTTCAATTCCAGTGTTCTGCCTTTGGCAATGTTGATCCGTGCTGTTGCGTTCCTCTGTCATAGCGTGTTTGCTCAATCCTGTAGTAGAGCCATCACGAGTTCCTGGACATCCATGCCACTTGGGGCACCGGAGCCGTCCATGTCCGCCCGCATGCTCGTGCAGCTCGGGTGCGACAGATCGAAAGCCGCCGGATCGAGCAACGCCTCCACGAACAGCGGGACGTCATTCAAGTCAATCATGCCGTCACAGTTCATGTCGCCAGGCATTGGCGCCGGGCCGTTGGCGACCGCAACCTGACCCTGACCGCGGCCGTAACCGAACAGCGTGCCGGCCGGCGAGAATTGCACGGCATGCACGCCGTAGGCAATTTCCTCGCCATAGTCATGCACGAGATCACCGTCGGCGACGCGCCAAATGCGAATTCTGGGGGCGGGACCCGTACGGCCACTGGTAATGAGGTAAGCGCCGTCGGGTGAGAAAGCGACGTCGTAGACCCAAGTCCCGTGGCCAAGCAGGGTATCCAGCAAGGCCCCATCGCTGACGCGCCAAAGCTTGACGGTCGACTCGCCGGGGTCATCCCAGCCGCCCGCGCCGGACGCGATCACCTCACCTTCGGGCGAGAATGCGATCGCGCTGACGTCATCGACATGGCCGGTGAGCGTGCGAACCAAGCCGCCGGTCTGGGCGTTCCACAGGTGGATGTCATTGTCTGAGCCGGCCGAACCCACGAGTTGCCCATCAGGTGCGTACGCGACGTCGCTGATGTACGTTCCCGTGTAGATGGTAGCGATGTTCTGGCCATCGGAGATGCGATTGATCTGAACGTACCGGTTTGCCCCACCGCCGCCCGAGGCCAGATACTCGCCATCCGGGGAAAACGCGACGTGGCAGCCACCGAAGGTGTGCTGGACCGTCTCCGACTCGATGTCCCAGACCTTCACCAGGCCGCCAGACGGATAGCCGTTGACGATGTACCCCGCGGCCAGCAGGCTTCCGTCGGGGGAGATGTCGATCGACTGGATACCCCCTTCGTGGCCCGTGAAGGTCGCCAACAGGGTTCCGTCGGAGACGCGCCAGAGCTTGACGGAGCTGTCGTCGTAGTCCGCGCCGGAGGCGAGTATGGTCCCATCGGGTGAGAACGCGACGGCTTCGGCTGTTCTCGTATGCCCCCAGATCTCCCAGACGATATCCGGGGCGCATTGGCCCCAGGCCTCCACGGATACCATAGCAACCACCCAGCATGCCGCTCCGCTAGTGACCGTCTGTAGTATATAGGTC
>JAUVGW010000046.1 GCA_030593565.1 Phycisphaerae bacterium
CAAGCTTCTCCAATCGTGCATGGCTTCTCCTTCCTGCCCCACGCGGGCCTTCCCAGAGGGAGGAGCCTATGAATACACCACGGATCGGTCGAACCTCTTCTGGTCCACGGCCAGAGGCCGGGGTTTTAGGGAAACAATAAATATAAACTGTTTTTACCGTTTTAATTGACATAATGCAGGCCGATACTTATCATACAACGAGCGGAATGGAGAACAGCGATGCGCCGAACATTACAGCCCGATTCCCGCCAGTGGGAAATCGTCGTCCTGGTGGCCCGACAAAGCCCCATCACGCTCGCCGAGATGGCGGAGAATGTCGGGCTGGCCAGGACGTCCATGCGGCAACAGGTCGACCGACTCGTCGCCGAGGGATGGCTGGATCGGGCGAGGCGACACGGCGGGCGGGGCCGTCCCGTCGATGTCTTCTCGCTTTCAGAGCAAGGGCGGCGGCTTTTTGCGAACCGGACGGACGAGTTCCTTCGGGGCTTGTTGCAGGAGATCGCGGACAAGCAGGGATGGTCGAAGTTGCGAGCGGCGATCAAAGGCGTGGGACGCCGGCTGGCTGGTCAACTCCGCCCAGCCGTCGGCGAAGGGACGCCGCGAGATCGCGTTCACCGGCTGTCCGACCTGCTCGCCGAGCGCGGCGCATTGAACGACGTAACCAGTTCAAAAGGGAATTTGAAGTTGACGCTGCATACATGTCCCTACCACGGCATGTCGGAGGGGCTGGGGGAATTCTGCAAGATGGAGCGTGACATGATCAGCAGCCTTGTCGGGAAGAAGGCCCACCTTACGCATTGCATGCCTGACGGGCACGCACGATGCGTAATCGAGGTGGATGTTGGGCCTGCGCGCCCTTGATAAACAAGACGTGTCGGCGCGGGCAAATCCATAGGCGGAACCGCCCACGAGGCACAGCGATAGGGAGTTTGACTGATGGCAATCACTTTGACCCAAGCGGCCGCCAAAGAAGTCCAGCGGCTCGTTGAACAGAAACGACAGGATAGCGGAGATGGCGAACAGGCCGAGGCGGCCCTGTACTTGCGCGTGGCGGCCAAGGAGGGCGGCTGCAGCGGCCTCAGTTACGGTCTCGATTTAACGGATACGAAAACAGACGAGGACGAAGCCTCGATCCAACACGGCATCGAGTTGATCTGCGACTCGATGAGCCTTGTCCATCTTGATGGAACAACCGTGGACTTCCAGGATGGATTGATGGGAAGGGGTTTTGTCTTCGCCAATCCCAAAGCGAAAAGCGGTTGCGGCTGCGGAACGAGCTTCGCGGTTTAGTGTGCCACCACCCGAAAATGTGCGGGTGCCACTGGCAGCTAGCTGCCACTGCTGGACACGGGCGGGCAAGCCGCCCGTGGCACCCACCACGCAAAACCCGCAGATTCGCGTGTGGCGATGCACTAGCATCTTCCAGGAAGATGCCTTGGCTCATTTCCAGCCCGAGTGGAATCGAGGCCGTCACCCATTGGCGCGGGCCGGCACCAGTCCGGGGTCACGATGAGGTATATGGGGCGACAACGGAGGCAGGACACCTGCGATGACTGTGTCAAGCACAATAGATGATTGGACCAACCAGGAGTACCGTCACGGTTTCGTGACCGACATCGAGGCGGACAGTGCCCCTCCCGGTCTCAATGAGGATATCATTCGCCTCATCTCGGCCAAGAAGGGCGAGCCCGACTGGCTGCTGGCGTGGCGGTTGAAGGCGTACCGGCACTGGCTGACGTTGGAGGAGCCTGCGTGGTCGAACGTTGACTATCCCCCCATCGACTACCAGAAGATTGTTTACTACTCCGCACCGAAGCAAGCGAAGCAGCCGGGGAGTCTCGACGAGATCGATCCCAAGCTGCTGGAAACCTACGAGAAGCTGGGCATCCCGCTCGCGGAACAGAAGAGGCTGACCGGCGTTGCGGTGGATGCGGTCTTCGACAGCGTGTCCGTGGCGACGACCTTCAAGGATAAGCTGGCCGAACTCGGGATCATCTTCTGTCCATTCTCCGAAGCAGTTCAAGATCACCCGGACCTGGTCCGCAAGTATCTGGGTTCAGTGGTACCATACTCGGATAATTACTTCGTCACGCTCAACTCGGCGGTCTTCACCGACGGTTCGTTCGTCTACATACCCAAGGGCGTGCAATGTCCGATGGACCTGTCCACTTACTTTCGGATCAACGCCGCCTCGACGGGGCAGTTTGAACGGACGTTGATCATTGCCGACGAGGGCGCGCACGTCAGCTATCTCGAGGGCTGCACGGCGCCGATGCGTGATGAGAACCAATTGCACGCGGCGGTCGTCGAGCTTGTCGCGCTGGACGATGCCGGCATCAAGTACTCGACGATCCAGAATTGGTACCCAGGGGACGCCGACGGCAAAGGCGGCATCTACAACTTCGTCACCAAACGCGGCAAATGCCTCGGCCGGAATTCACACATTTCCTGGACACAGGTGGAGACCGGCTCGGCGATCACGTGGAAGTACCCGAGTTGCCTCCTGATCGGCGACAACTCCGTCGGCGAGTTCTATTCAGTCGCCTTGACGAAGGGCCGACAACAGGCTGATACGGGCACCAAGATGATTCATATCGGCCGGAACACGCGCAGCACCATCGTGTCCAAGGGCATCTCGGCCGGTTACGGACAGAACACCTATCGCGGCCTGGTCAAGATCAACAAGGGGGCCGCGAACGCCCGCAACTATACGCAGTGCGACTCGATGCTGCTGGGCGACAAATGCGGCGCCCACACGTTTCCGTACATCGAAGTCCAGAACAACACCGCCAAAATGGAACACGAGGCCACGACCTCCAAGATCGGCGAGGATCAGCTTTTCTACTGCAATCAGCGCGGGATCAAGACCGAAGACGCGGTCAACATGATCGTGAACGGCTTCTGCAAGGAAGTCTTTCGCGAGTTGCCGATGGAGTTTGCCGTCGAGGCACAGAAACTGTTGGAGGTCAGTCTTGAAGGGAGTGTCGGATGATGATTATGCAACAACAAAAGACGTCGATGCTGGAAATCAGGGACCTCCACGCAAACGTTGAGGATCGGGAGATTCTCAAAGGCGTGAATCTGGTCGTCAACGCCGGTGAGGTCCACTCGATCATGGGGCCGAACGGGTCAGGCAAGAGCACGTTGGCTCAGGTGCTTGCGGGCAGGGACACGTACCAAGTAACGCGGGGCGAGATCATCTATCGGGGTCGGAATCTGCTGGATATGTCGCCGGAGGAACGGGCGTGTGAAGGCGTATTCCTGGCGTTTCAATACCCGGTCGAGATTCCAGGCGTCAGTACACAATATTTTCTGAGAGCCGCCCTGAATGCTGTTCGCTGGCATCGCGATGAGGAGGAACTCGACGCCATCGACTTCCTGAAGTTCCTCAAGCAACGGATGCAGATTGTTGAAATGGACGAGGGGTTGCTGACGCGCGCGGTCAATGAAGGCTTCTCCGGCGGGGAGAAGAAGCGCAACGAGGTGTTGCAGATGGCCGTGCTGGAGCCGAAGCTCGCGATCATGGATGAGACCGACTCCGGCCTCGACATCGATGCCTTGAGGATTGTCGCCGACGGCGTGAACCAATTGCGCAGCGACGAGCGTGCGTTCATCGTGATCACCCACTATCAGCGGCTGCTGGATTACATCGTACCTGACTTCGTGCATGTGCTGGTTGACGGTCGCATCGTCAAGTCGGGTGACAAGACGTTGGCACATGAGCTGGAGGAGAGGGGCTATTCGTGGATCGAGCAGCAGACTGTCACGGAACAACCGGTAGCCAGTTAGCGGATGAGCAAAACGCCATGACGACGACAGCGGATATCACGGATGCTTGCGCGGAGAAGTTCGCGCGTTACGCCGGCCTCCTGGATGGAGAGCTCCCATCGTGGCTCCTTCCTATTCGCGAGGCAGCCTTGGCCCAATTCACGAAACAGGGCTTTCCGACCGTACGCGACGAGGAGTGGCGCCACACCAACATCACGCCGCTGGCGGAGACGGAATTCGAGTCGGCTGATCCTGATGCGACGCGGGTGTCGCCAGGGCAGATTCGCCGCTTCCGTCTCGGCGCCGGCAACGAAACCGCGCTTGTGTTCGTCAATGGGTACTTCGCCGAGCATCTCTCCGATGTGGCGGCGTTGCCCAAGGGTGTACGGGTCATGGACTTGGCGAAGGCCCTGGCCGCGGACCTGCCCGCCGTCAGGAATCACTATGCGCGCTACGCGGGAATCGGCAAAAATGCCTTTGCCGCGTTGAACACCGCCTTCGCCGGTCGAGGTGCGTTCGTCGAGATTCCACGCGGCGCAATGGTCGAGACGCCGATCCACCTGTTGTACGTTTCCTGCGAGGAAGAACCCACGGTCGCCCACCCGCGCAACTTGATTGTTGCCGGCGAAGGTAGTCAGTTTCGCGTGATCGAGCACTATGTCGCTCTCGACCAGGGCGTCTACTTCAACAATGTCGTGACCGAGGTCGTCGCCGCCGAGAACGTGGTCGGCGATCACTGCAAGGTCATCCGAGAGTCGAACCGGGCGTACCACATTGCGACGCTTGGAATTCACCAGGCTCGCAGCAGCCACATCTCGTCGCAAACGATCTGTCTCGGCGGGGCGCTCGTTAGGAACGACATCAACTCGGTGCTGAACGGCGAGGGGGCACACTGCGATTTGGATGGCCTCTACATGCTGGGCGGCAAGCAACATGCAGACAATCACTTGCGCGTCGAGCACCGCTCGCCGCATACGTCCAGTCGGGAATTCTTCCGGGGGATTCTGGATGACCGGTCGCAAGGTGTGTTCTGCGGACGGATTATCGTCCGGCCGGGCGCGCAGAAAATCGACGCGAAGCAGACGAACAAGAACTTGCTGCTGTCGGATCGGGCGCAGATCAATACCAAGCCTCAGCTCGAGATCTTAGCCGACGACGTCAAGTGTACGCATGGCGCGACCATTGGGCAGATTGATGAGGACGCAATCTTCTACCTGCGTTCGCGTGGGATCAGTGAGGACGCTGCCCGCAGTCTGCTTACATATGCCTTTGCCGGCGAGAGCCTTGCCCAGGTCCGGGATCGGCGGTTGCGGGCCCAGCTCGAGCAACTTGTCTTGTCGCGTTTGCCGAACGGCGAACTCCTGCGGGGACTCGCATGAGCACGATCGCTTCAGCCGTGAGCAGAATGGTTACGCCTGTGGTGGGTGACACGTTTGATGTCGAACGGGTCCGCCGGGATTTCCCCGCGCTGCTACAATCGATCGACGGCAAGCCGCTGGTCTATCTGGACAGCGCCGCGACCACGCAGAAGCCCGACGCAGTGATCGAAGCCGTCGAGCGGTTCTACCGTGAGGACAACGCGAACATCCATCGCGGCGTGCATCGGCTCAGTGTGCGCGCCACCGACGCGTATGAGTCGGCCCGACGGAAGGTGGCCAGGTTTGTCGGCGCAAGTCGCCCGGAGGAGATCGTCTTTGTCCGCGGCGCGACGGAGGCAATCAACCTGGTGGCCCAGACCTTCGGCCGGACGCATCTCGGCGTCGGTGACGAGGTGCTCATCTCCCACATGGAGCATCACGCAAACATCGTTCCGTGGCAGATGCTCTGCGAGCAGACCGGAGCGCAACTGCGCGTAATGCCGATCAACGACCGCGGCGAGATCATCATCGATGAATACGAGCGGTTGCTCGGCCCGCGGACGAAACTGGTGTCGATCGCGCATGTTTCCAATGCCTTGGGCACGATCAACCCCGTTCAAGGTATGATTGCCTTGGCACACGCGCGAGGCATTCCCGTGCTGGTCGACGGTGCACAGGCCGTGCCGCACATGAAGGTGGATGTGCGGACGCTCGACGCCGACTTCTACGTATTCTCCGGCCATAAGACCTTCGGGCCGACCGGGATCGGCGCGTTGTATGGGAGGTATGAGCTACTGGATCAGTTGCCGCCTTATCAGGGCGGCGGCGACATGATCACGTCCGTCACGTTCGAGAAGACGACCTATGCCAAGGCGCCGCAACGATTCGAAGCGGGCACGCCGCACATTGCCGGCGCGGTTGGGTTGGGCGCGGCGATTGACTATCTGGAGGCCGTCGGGCTCCAAGGCATCACCGCTTATGAACACGAACTGCTCACTTACGCGACCGAAGCTTTGTCGGGTCTTCCCGAGGTTCACTTGGTCGGCACCGCACGAGACAAAGCCGGCGTATTGTCATTCACCGTCGACGGAGCGCACCCGCATGATGTCGGCACGATTCTGGATCAGCAGGGCATCGCCGTTCGCGCCGGGCACCATTGCGCGCAACCGGTCATGGAGAGGTTCGGTGTGCCCGCCACGGTCCGGGCATCGCTGGCCTTCTATAATACAAGGGAGGAGATAGACGTGCTTGTGCGCGGTCTCCGTGGGGTCATCGAGGTGTTTCGCTGATGTCTGAGACCAACGACCTCTATCAGGAAGTCATTCTCGACCACTACAAGCGGCCGCGCAACCACGGCCGTCTTGGCGACGCCGATTGTCATGCAGAAGGGCAGAATCCCCTTTGCGGCGACCACGTCACGGTTTATGTGAAGGTCAAGGGCGGCATCGTGGAGGAGATCACGTTCGAAGGCTCGGGCTGCGCGATCTCCACGGCATCCGCCTCGCTCATGACGGAGACGATAAAAGGTAAAACGCTCGACGAAGCCAAAGCGTTCTTCCGAAAGTTCCACGCGATGGTCACCGGCGATGAAGAAGTGGATGGCGGTGACGGCCTGGGAAAGCTCACGGTGTTCGCCGGCGTTTGCCAGTATCCGGCGCGGGTGAAGTGCGCCACGCTCGTTTGGCACACACTGGATGCCGCCCTCGATAACCGCCGCGAGCCGATATCAACTGAGTAACGGATGTCACGAGCAGCCGCCAAGACGATGCAATGGCGGATCATCGACGTTTTGCGCACCGTTTGCGACCCCGAGATACCGGTCAACAACTACGACCTGGGTTTGATCTGCGATCTCCAGATCAGCCCGGACGGCGTCGTGTGGGTTGTCAACCACGCCCATAGCCGTTCGATGTCGCCCGGATTATGTTCTCGGTAGTAACCGACGACGCGAACGCCATGACCACGCGTTTGGGTTTACGGCGTTGCATGACGCCTTCGCGAGGATGCCTGCCGCGCGGAATTGCCGTGGCGACCGCGAGATCGCACCCGGCCATCCGAACACGGATTACTCCCCGGAGAACCTGAACTGCGAATGGCACGCGTTACAGGTTGAAATGATTTGGTCCAGCTTGGCCCGCGCACCGGCGGGGTCCTGCCGCTTCGCACACGTCGCCAACGCCGTCGCTTCTTCGTCAAGCTTCTTGCATAGTGCGTCGAAGACGTTGCGATCCTGCTCGCTCAGACCGGCGTCGCCGCCGACCGCGGGAAGTTCGCGCGCCGTCTTCGCCAATGACGTGGCGATTGCGGACACTTCGTCGAGATTCGGACCACTCGCCAGCCCCGGCTCCATCTCCTGCGGCAATTGATCGAGTGCCTTGCCGCCCATGGCCCCCATCAACTCGCGCAGGCGATCGTTATGAACGGCGTGCAGAGCGGGCTTGCCCGTGTCGGCCAGCCTTGTTTCGTAGTGCTGTTCCGCCGTCTGGCTGCACGACCAAAGCGGCGGGAGCCCCGCCCCCGCCAATATCGCCACAACAATCGCCATTTTCATTCTGGAAGCCGCTCGCATGTATGGTGATCCTCCATCGTTATGTCGCAAGATCGCGTCCCGGCCACGAGTCGTCCGCCGCCGGTAGTCCTCACCAACGGAAGGACTGTAGACTCAAACCCGTCGTCCGGCAACCCACATGGATCGCAGTAAGAAGGTCCATCAGGGCAATCGCAAGAATCGTACGGAAGCCTCCCGCCCAGATGCCCCTGGGTTTACGAACCTGTTTGAGAAGCCCGATCAGAGCCGCCTTCTGTGAAGGCGGTGTGCCGTGGCGTTCGGACGGCACCGCCTTCACAGAAGGCGGCTCTGATCGGTTTCGTGCCTGTCAAACCCCCTTCAACAGACTCGCAGCTCATGCGCGAGATCCATTCTTGCGATTGCCCTGGAAGGTCCATGGCTGAGCCGGCGAGATGCTTCAGTGTCGGGAGAATCAGCATCGGTCCCGACGGTCGACGTATGCGGGGGGAGCCCGTCGGTACTTTACGTCGGCCACGAAGGGCCGACGGTACTCACTCGAACAAGTCGCAGCCTCCTCACGGACGATCCCTGTTCGTTCCACACGCGGGGTAACACACGGCCAAGCTTCGCTTGACCGTGCCACCCATCTGGCGACCCACAGTCAGGCTTCCACGGCCGGGCTTCGCTTGGCTGTGCCATCTTCGGCGGTGGGATTGCAGATGCCGGCGCTTGTGCCGCGTTTTTTTCGTGGCCGGAGATCTCGCCGAGGGCTGGGGGTTGCCCCGATAGCCCGGTAGGGGATTCCCCGATCACTCTATCAGGGTCCTGCCCGGTGACTGAGGCCGGGTGGTACCCGATTGAGGCGCGTCAGCGCCGGGGCCATACTGCGCTTATGCGCACGGCAGTGAAACCGCGTGGGATGGATCGCACCGGTGACGAGTCGTGGCTGGTTCTTGGAGAGGATCAGGAATGACGCTCGGCTTTGAGGGGATTTCCAGGGACCGGCGAGAGCCGCCGATGTGGTCGGTTCGGTTGTGGCGGAGCGTGCGTTTTGACGTGTCTTTGAAATCGAGGGTGGAGCTTCTTGAACCTGTAAGTCCATGGAGAGAGGTGGCTACGGCCTCGGATCCCTTCGCGCCAGGCGAGGGGTTCGAGGCCGATACGCCTTGCGGGTGTATGCGGCTGTGGCGGCAGCGCTCGGCGATGCCCGATGCCGGCGTGAGTCGCGCGGCGCGGAAGTCCGTCATTGGCGCTTTAGTTGCATTCAAGAATTCCTGTTGCCCAGGAGTTTTGGCCTGAGTTCAGACCGAAAGGGCATCGGTGCTGAAAAGGCCTCGGGGGCCACTACAATCAAGCGGTCTGTTGCGTTATCTGACTGCGAGCCTGAACCAATTAAGAGGCGAGAGTGAATCTCGCTGCTGCGGAGGAGCATGATGAACTGGTCGAAGAAAGAACTGATCTCGAGGGGCGCGGCTCGCGTCGCGCGCTCGGCGGTCGCCTGCTGTATTGTGTTTGGCTTGGCCGCTGGAGCGTCGGCTGATCCATGTGTCGTTCCCGATGACGCCGGCGGTACCGTCACGCTTCCGCCGGCGGGTTGTCAGTACCTCACTGCCGATGAGGTGCACCTGATCGTCGACGGTCTGCCGCCGAACACGACGATAGAGCTGGCGCCAATCCACCGGGATTTTATCTGTGAAGAGCAGGGTGGGACCTGTACAACCATTATCCCTCCCGGCGAATGTGAGGCACCGGGCGGTGGTCTGGGCGGGCATGGCGATTGTTTCATGTCAACCCTGGAATTGCAGGTCACCGGTACGGGTGACTTGGCCGGCTTCAATCGCACGCTGTTTGTCCAGGTTGCATGTGAAGTGCATACGGGTCCGCGAACTCCCAATGATCCGGTGCAGACGTTCCCGAACGATATGTTTTCCTTGGAGGGCGGGATCTTCGGCGATCCGGATTTCGACCTGCTTTCTGTGAGGGGCGGGACCGCCTTCGGAATGCCCAGTCCGGGCCAAACGACGTTGACCCGACTGGGACCTCTCGGCAGCGACTTCGCCGTGGACAGTTTCTTCGATATCTTCTACGAGATTGATTTCCAAGGCGCACCGGGATCCGTTCTGGAAGGTATGGCTGGTACGACAATGGCCGGTCCCATCCGGATGAGAGCCTATGGTCCCCTTGGACCGGCAGTGTGCCTGCCGACGACGGACCTGTTGGACTGCGAGCCGACAACCTGTGACACGGCTGGCGAAGAGTGTCTGCCGGCATGTGTCACGGTGGATCGGAATACGGGGCAGATGACGGTTGAGAGCTGTGACTGCCGAGACCCGAATGAATGCCACGTGGATCTCAGCGGCGGTCCCGGTCGTGACAATCCCTGTACGGAGCCAAACGTCGGCGGGACCGTCGTCCTGCCGCCCGCCGGCTGTGCATACCTGACAGCAGACGAGGTTCACGCAATCGTGGACGGCTTGCCGCCCAACACCGAGATCATCCTGGACGTGATCCACTACGAGTTCCAACTGGACAGTAGCGGGCCCGGCGGGACTCTGGGCGGCGAGTTCGAGCAGTTCACCTCGTTCTTGCAGATACACGCATACGGCACGGGCGACTTGGCCGGATACGACCGGTTCCTCGGGCTCCAGGCCGTGTGCGAGACACATACCGCTCTGAGGACCCCGGGGGATGCCGTTCAGGATTTCGATACGGACATGTTTAAACTCGACGGCGACCTGTTTGGCGATCCGGATTTTTGTACGCTCCGCATCACGGCCGGCACGGGCAACGGCCTGCCGAGCCCCGGCCATACGACGTTGACGAGGCTGGGACTTCCCGGCAGCCAGTTCGTCGTGGACAGCTTCTTCGACATCAGCTACCAGATCGATTTCCAGGGTTGTCCTGGTGGTCCGCTGGATGGCTTGTCGGGAGTCACACAGGGCACGGTGCGGATGCAAACCGGCTCGGCGCCGGCGTGCATCGGCGGATGTCCGGACGGATTCGAGTGTCGCCAGACCATCATCGACGACCCGACAGGCAGCACATATACCGTGTGCTGCGACTGCGTGCCGATCCAGGAGGTGTGCGAGCCCGACGCGACCGGCACCGACTGTTTGCCGATCACCTGCCCTACGACGACGGACGAGTGCGTGCCGACGTGTGTGAGTGTGGATCGCGATACGGGGCAGATGACGGTCGAGAACTGCGATTGCCGAGGCGTGGATGAATGCCACGTGGATCTCGACGGCGGTCCCGGTCGTGATGATCCCTGCACGGTGCCGAATGCCGGCGGAACCGTCGTGCTGCCGCCGGTCGGTTGTGACTATCTGACGGCGGAAGAAGTCCATGCGATCGTGGAAGGATTGCCAATCGGCACGACGATCGAGTTGGCGGCCATCCACAAGGACTTCATCTGTCAAGACCAAACACCCAGTTCCCAGTGCTCGATACCCCTGATTCCCCTCGAGTGCGAGGGCGATGACCCGAACAGCGGCGGCAACATCGACTGCTTCGAGTCGGATCTCGTGCTCACCATCAGCGGAGTCGGACCCCCGCTGGGCGGATTTTCCAGGAATATCACCATCCCGAATGTCTTCTGCGAGGTCCATACAGGCCCCCGCAATCCGGGCGATCCCGTGCAATCCTTCGACACCGACATGTTCCGGTTGGAGGGCGAACTGTTTGGCGATCCTGATTTCTGTACGCTCCGGATCACGGCCGGCACGGACAATGGCCTGCCGAGTCCCGGTCACACGACGCTGACCAGACAGGGGCCTGCTGGCAGCCCGTTTGCCGTGGACAGCTTCTTCGACATTACCTATCAGATCGAGTTCGTGGGATGTCCCGGTAGTGCGCTTGATGGCTTTTCCGGGATCACACAGAGCACGGTGCGGATGCAGACCGGCTCGGCGCCAGATTGCACCGGCGGATGTCCGGACGGATTCGAGTGTCGCCAGACTATCACTGACATCGTCGGCACCAACAGCTATGAGGTGTGCTGCGACTGCGTGCCGATCCAGTGTGAGCCCAATCCGGCCGGTACGGGCTGTGTGCCGGCCGGCTGTGACGCGACCGAGCCGTGTACGCCGCGGTGTGCCAACTTCGACCCGGCGACCGGTGCGGCCACCATCGTGGATTGCGATTGTCGCGGGCCGAATGAATGCCATGTGGAACTCGCTCCCGGCGGCGGCGGCGATCGGGGTCCGCGTGCCGATCCGTGTGTCGTCCCGGATGACGCGGGTGGGACGGTCATATTGCCGCCCGCAGGGTGCGACTACTTGAGCCCGGAAGAATTCCACGCGATCCTCGACGGGTTGCCGGCGGGAACGACGATCGAGATGGCGCCCATCCACAAGGACTTCATCTGTTATCGCGACGGCACGGACCCGCCGTCATGGTGCCCGCCCGCCGGAATCTGCGAAGAGCCCGGTGGCACGTTCCCGAGCGGCAATCGCGATTGCTTCGAGTCGGACCTCCACCTGAGTGTCGACTTCAAGGATTCCGGTGGCACGGTATTCCACCATCGCGATCTCGTCATCCAGCAGGTGGCCTGTACCGTCGATACCGCTCAGCGGACGCCGGGAGCTGCCGTGCAGGACTTCGACACGGAGATGGTCGCCCTTCAGGGCTCGCTGTCTGGCGATCCGGATTTTCTGACGCTACAGGTTACGGCAGGCCAAATCCACGGTTTGCCGCCGAGTCCGGGTCATACGACGTTGACCAGGCTGGGACCTCCCGGCAGCAGCTTCGCAGTGGACAGCTTCTTCGACATCACCTACCAGATCGAGTACGAAGGCGCGGTGGGTGGCGTGCTGGAAGGTCATTCCGGTACCACCGAAGCGACCATCCGCATGCAGACAGGCTTCCCGACGCCTCCAGGCTGTGTTGGCGGATGTCCGCCGGGCTACGCGTGCGATGAGAGTATCACCACGCTGCCGGATGGCACCATCGACATCTGCTGCGACTGTGTCCCGGTGTGCGATTGTCCGGGTGATATGAATAGTGACGGCTTCATCAACGGCCTGGACATCCAGGGATTCGTCGACTGCCTGGTGAATGGTGTGAGTCTCGATCCGAACGTGGTGTGCGAGTGCGGTGATTTCGACTCACCGCCGAACGGCCTGGATATGGGCGATATCCCCGCGTTTGTCAACGCACTGCTCAACGGCCCGGGTTGCCCCTAAAGCGGGCAGCCGACAGGCAATAAAGGCCCGAGGCGGAATGGCACAGGCGTCGAAGCCTGTGCGCCCGCCCGGGGCGTGGCATGAATTAGGATCGCCCTCGAGGAGCCTGCGGTTCGACCGATCAGGCTTCCAGGGCGATCCTTGTTCGTGTTCAGTTGGCGTTGGCTGCATGGAGCGTCCAGCGACAACATCGAAAACCGCCCAGTCAGGTCTTGAGCGGGAACGTCAGTTTCTCCGTGCCGGACGGCGTTTCCACTTCAACAACAAGCACGCTGCCTTCACCCAGTTTGTCCGGCAGTTCGCCCACGTGGGCGTCGTATTCGTGATCGCCGACTTTGTTGGCCTTGGTCTTGAGCGACTCGGCGCCGTCTGCAGCGCGAACGAGCAGACGAACCGCCGTCGGTGCGGTTTTGCCCTGCACGTCGATCTCGAAGACGAGTTCAGCAACATTGTCCGCCGCCGCCCCAAACTGCACGATCTTGACCGTCAAGCCCGCGATTTCGCGGCTTCCCAACTCGTACCGTTGCCCGCCATGGCCGTGACCGCTATCTTGGCCAGGGCCATCGTCGTCATGCCCCGCCTCACCGTGATCGTGGCCGTCATCGTCGTCGTGCCCCGCTTCACCGTGGTCGTGGCCGTCATCGTCGTCGTGCCCCGCTTCACCGTGATCGTGGCCGTCATCCGGGCTGTGTTTGGGCGCGGCGGCTTTTGCCGTTGCGTCCTTGGTGTCGTCTGGCGGCGCTTTGCTCTCACAGCCGCTAGACAGCAGGATCGCGATGCCGATCAGTGTTGTGATTGATGCGATTCGAAGCATGTTCATCTCCTCATGAATGTTTACCAACGAGACTGACTGTCCTGCAAGTTCTTGGTGATTACGAGCGCGGCGCCCTGAAGATCAGGGCGTACCCCGCGGGCACTACAAGCAGATTGAGAAACGTCGAGCTTACCAGCCCGCCCAGCACCACGATCGCCATGGGGGCGAGGATCTCGCTGCCGGGCTCGCCGGCCGCCCACGCAATAGGGAGCAGTCCCAAAACGGCGGTCAAGGCAGTCATCAGGATCGGCACCAGCCGTTCCTGAGAGCCCTGGGTGATCGCATCATGCAGGGGTTTGCCCTCGTCCCGCATCAGGTGCGAGTAGTGGTTGACCAGCAGGATGCCGTTCCGCACGGCGATACCGAACAGCGTGATGAACCCGACCATGCTCGCGATCGAAATCACGGGAGCCTCGTAGCGATCACCGAGCCCGAGCAGCGCGAAGGCGTTGCCAAACACACTCTCCGATTCGGCTATGAAGATCGCCGCGATTCCACCGATCAGTGCGAGCGGCAGGTTGATCATGACCAGCACGGCGGCTCTGGTGGATCCGAACGACATGTTGAGCAACAACAGTATGAGCAGCGCCACCCCGGCGCCCATGACGTACAGGGTGTTCGACGCCGACTGTTGGGCCTCGAACTGGCCGCCATACGAGACGGCGTAACCGTAGCTCGCCACGATGGGGTCGACGCGCTGCCGAACCTCCTCGACAAGATCGCCAAGATTGAATCCCTCGGCGACGTTGCACGATATGACCGCCTTGCGCTGAGCGTTCTCCCGCGAAATCAGGTTCGACGCCTTCTCGATGCCGACGTTGGCGACTTCATTCAAGCGTACGAGCTTGCCGTCGCGGCCGCGCAGCATGAGGTCCTTTACCTGCTGGATGCGCTGCCGATGCTCCGGCGCCAGGCGCACGACGATCTCGTAGATGTTCACACCCTCGTTCACGACGGCGACGGTCTCGCCGAAGATCGCACTGCGGACCTGCTCGGCCGCGTCGGCCGGCGTCAGGCCCCAGCGTGCCAACTCATCGTGCCGGTATCGAATCGGCAGCGACGTAATCATGATCTCGCGGTTGGCGGCGACATCGCGGGCGCCCGCCAGCGGTAAGATGGCCGCTTCAACGTCTTTCGCGATCTTGCGCAGCACCCGCAGATCTTCACCGTACACATTAATCGCGATCGCGGCCGGCGTGCCTGACATGATGGCCGACAGCCGGTGTTCGATCGGTTGACCAATCGTGGTGGTCATCCCCGGCACCGCTGCCAGGATCTTGTCGATTTCGCGCCGGAGATTGGCCATTTCGTGGCCGGCCTCGACAGTGACCTCGATCTCACTGTTGCTGACGGGTTCGGCGTGCTCATCCTGCTCGGCGCGACCCGTGCGGCGCACGACCGAACGCGCGCCCTCGAGCTTTGCGAGCCGCTGCTCGACGCCGCGGGCGATTCGATCGCTCTCTTCGAGCGACGTGCCGGGCGGCGCCATCACGAAGACGGTGAAGGTCCCTTCGTTGAACTCGGGCAGGAAGCTCGCCCCGAACGTGCTCGCCAGCCATACACTCAAACTGGTCAACACCAACGCACCGGCGACGGTCGCCTTGCGGAACCGTACGACAAACAGCAGCGCCGGGCGATAGACCGCCTTGAGCCGTCGGATCACGAACGTTTCCCGCTCCGCACCGCGCAGCCGGCCGCGCAGCAGAGCCTGCGCGAGCGCCGGCGTCACCGTCAGCGCCACAAGCAGCGATGCACCGATCGAGAGAATGTACGTGATCCCGAGCGGCTGGAAAAAACGTCCTTCCAGACCACCCAGAAACAGCATGGGCAGGAACACGATCACAATGATGAGTGTTGCGAATAGCACGGGATTGAGCAGCTCCGTGCATGCTTCATAGATGACTTGGTGGCGCTGGCGGGACTCACTTCCCGAATCTACTTGGTGCAAGCGCAGCCGGCGGTAGATGTTCTCGACGAAGATGATGCCGTCATCCACGACGACGCCGATCGCGACAGCCAAGCCACCGAGTGTCATCACGTTGATCGTCTCGCCCCAGCCCCACAGGACCAGCAGCGCGATGGCGACCGACAGCGGTATGGCCGTCAGGGTGATGATGGTCGTACGCACGTTCAGCAGAAACAGGACGAGCACGATCGCGACGATGATTGCGGCATCGCGGGCCACGCCGAGCACGTTGTTCAGCGAAATGTTGATGAGGTCGCTTTGCCGGAAGATGTGCCGGTTTATTGCAACGCCCGGCGGCAGGGCCGTTTCGACTGAATCAAGGACTTTGTCGACCGCATCGGTCAGCGTGAGTGTGTTCGTGCCCGGAGCCTTCTGAATGCTGAGTACGACAGCCGCACGTCCCCCTTCGGAGGCCGTTCCCCGTTTCAGTGCCGGGGCCAACTCGACCACGGCCACTTGACCGATGGTAATAGGTGTCCCCCGCTCGTACCGGATGATCGTGGAGCGAATATCCTCCACGCTCTGCACGCGCCCCGTCTGGCGCAGCGGAATCTCGAGTCCGTCCACGTTGACCAGATATCCCGCTCCGGCCGTGCTGTGCGCTTCACCTGCCGCGGCCACGACATCCTTGATCGTCAGGTCATAGAGCCGCAGCCGTTCCTGATCGACGTTAATCTGGTACTCGGGCAGCTCGCCGCCGATCGCCACGACTTGTGAGACACCGGGCACGCTCAACAACCGATTGCGGAGTTCGAACTCACCGAAGGCCCGTAGGTCCAGGGGGCTCACCGAGTCATCCGGCGAGCGCAACGAAACCAGCATGATCTCACCGGTAATGCTCGTCACCGGGGTGATCTCGCTATGCACCTCCGGCGGCAGGCGCTCTTCGGCGAGCGTCAGCCGCTCGGAGACGAGGTAACGGGCACGGTAGATATCGACGCCCCAGTCGAACTCGACCCAAACGATAGACAGGCCGATCGCGCTGGCGCTGCGGACCCTTCGCACCCCCGGCAGCCCATTGACGGCGCTTTCGATCGGAAAGGTGATGTACTGCTCAACTTCGTCGGCCGCGTATCCTGCCGATTCCGTCATGATGGTGACGGTGGGCGCGTTGAGCTCCGGGAACACATCGACCGCCATCCGCGGCACTTGGTAGGCGGCGAAGCCGATCACCAGTGCAGCGAGGATGATCACGAGCGTTGCATTCTCAACGGAGAAGCGAATCAGGTTCTTCAGCATGTCGGCTCTCCGCTTGGGTGTTTGGCCGTAACCGAAGGCCGCGCCGTGATCAGAGCCGCCTTCTGTGAAGGCGGTGGTTCTTCGAGCATACGGTCGCATCGAGCGTCACCGCCGCGACACGCGGCGGCTCTGATCGCCTGCGACGTTCGGAACACACAGGTGGTTGCTTTGGTTGCGGCCAACGGCCGCGCTGTGCCACAGTTTTGAGATAGATTCTCAGTCATCGCCGCCTTCGTGGAACGTGCCGTCAGGGCCGCAAAAGTGGCCGCCCTTCTGTGTCTCGCCGGTCGTGGAACTGGCGAGCATGAGCGGATAGACGCCGCCGAGCACGATTTCGTCGCCTGGTCGCACGCCGCTCTTCACCTCGACCCAGCGGTTGTCGGACGCACCCAGGTCGGCGATGATCCGGATCACCCGGTCCGGATCACGCGGATCGCGCCGGAAGAACACCTTGTCGAGGCCATCACGAACAATGGCGGCTTCAGGGATGGCGAGCACCGGTTCTTCTTCGCCGTCGACAAAGACCTCCAGATATGCCGTCACCCCGGCCTTTGCCCAGCGCGGTAGCCCCTTGGGCACGAGGTAGATGGGGATGGTGCGCTGCTCGGGATGCGCCTGGAATCCAACGTCGATCCGACCGTCGATCGTGTCCTGTAGGTCGATGCTCCCGCCTAGCGGTGGAACGATGCGCCCCGGCTGCCCGTCCTTGAACAGGTTGATGTCCGTCTGCAGGGCGTCCGCGTGAAAACGCAGCGCGGTGGGTTCAATCGTCTCGACGATCAGGTCCCCGGTCTCCGCCCAACCCTGGTTGGTGACGCCGACCTGGTTGATCACGCCCGCCGTCTCCGCGCGCACAACGATGCGATCGACGGTCGACCAGAACGGGGTGGCGAGCGGTTCGTCCTCCTTCGGCTCCAACAGTTCATCGAGCGATTCCTCCTCCTCGGACTCCAACAGTAACTCGAGCGGTTCCTCCTCTTCAGGTTCCAGCATTTTCTCGAGTTGGTCGCGCTTCACGCCGGACAGCGACTGTGCCTCGTTCAGCAGAACGCCGTACGCCAGGAGCGCCGACTGCATGTCGGCCTTCTTGGCGCGGACTTCAGCCTCCAGCCGCGGCGCCATCGTTTGCAGCTTCGACAGCTCGGCCTCCAGCACGACATCGCGCGAACCGGCCCCCGTCAACCGCCCGATGCGCTGCTCCAGAAAATCAATCTGCGTCTCGTTTTCCGTCTTCGCTGCGCGGGCGGCGTCCAATTCGGGAAGGCAGCAATAACATGCCTTGAACGCCTCCGCGAGCCCTGACTGCACGCGATGCCACTGGGGCGAGTCAAGCTCGAACAGCAGGTCGCCGGCGGCGACCGTCTGGAATTGCTCAACGGCCAGTCGAACGCGCCCCGCGAGCATCGCGTTGTACGCGCGCCGCGCTTCGGGTCTGAACTCAAACTGGCCCGGCAGGCGAATCACGCTACGAACCGCCCGCTGCTCGGCCTTCACAAACGTGATGCCCAGGTTCTGTCGCACGCTGGGTGGAATGCCAATGCGGTTCGTCGGGGCTGCCGCTGCGGCTTCGTGCGCATCGACATCACCACTTGACGGCGCATCTTCGCGGCAGCCCGGCAACGCGATGAGCGCAACCAGTACGGCAAGTACCACCGGTCTGACAGCCGATCGTTTCAGCTTGGTAAGATCTTCTTTCATTCGTCGTCCTCCTCAGCCTCAGCCTGTGAAGGCGTGATCCAACGCGGCTTCAGCATCTGTTGCAGTGCACTGGCCGCCTGGGCCTCCGCCAGGGTTGCGGCGAGTAGTTCAAGTTTTGTTTCCACTGCGCTGCTTAGCGCTTCGCGCAGTACCAGCACATCAACTTCGCCCAGGTCGAGCAACTTGCGCGTTTCTTCGACCTGACGATCCACCAGCGGCGCGACGTCATCGAGCAGCATCTTCCGTCGCTGCGCCGCGTAACGCAGCCGGACCTCGGCCCGTGCCAACTCGGAGAACACCTGCTCGATCCGCACCTCGGCTCGTGTCCAGGCGGCCTCGCGTTCCGCCTTCGCCTCGGCGACGGCCTGGCGATTGTGATTCCACAGCGGGATCGGAAAACCGAACCCGAGTCCGACGCGTGAGAGGCCCTCCTCAAACGAATAGCCCGGGCCCAGGTTGAGATCCGGGTACTGCTTGCGTACTTCGAGTCGCAGGCGTTCCTCGGCCGCCTCATACTCAGCGGACACCGCGAGAATCCGCGGATCGCGGCGCAACAACGTGTCGCGACGTGAAACCGGGTCCTCGTCGATGTGAGCCAGGAATACTTGTGGCCGTAGTTCAACCGGCGTTTCCGGTGCAAGACCGAGCATCGCGAGGAGCTCCAGCCGTTGCAACTCAGCTTCCGATTCCGCCGCCTGCAACGCCGTGCGCTGGCGATGCAACTCGACCAGTAGCACGCGTGCCTCGGTCGGCTTGAGTTCACCGGCCGCCGCGAGCCGCTCCGTCATCGTCGAGACCGTATCGAGCTGCTCAGCGAACGCCCTGATCACCGCGATCCGTTCGCGCGTTGTGGACCACTGGAGCCAAGCCGACCGCAGGCGAGTCAGGAGTTCCCACTCTGAAATGAGTATCCGCCGCCACGAAGCGGAGTACTCCGCCCAGGCCCAGTCCTGTTCCACGGCGAGTCGCCCCGAGATGGGAATCGTGATACTCAAGCTCGCGCTGACGATCCAAGGATCCTCGACGAAGTCTCCATCCACACGGCGGAACCCCGGCGGCGTGGTCTCCACGCCATCCGCGCTTATGCCGTTAGCACCGATGATGCCGCTGTTGATGCCGTCGAATGATCGCCCGTCGAAACGGAACTTCGCCCGCGATCCGCGATCCGCGAAGTGCTGTACTTTGGCCTGGAACTCGGGATCCGGCCACCAACCGGCCTCGCGCGCGCTGGCGAGCGGCACCTCCGCCTGTGCCCGGGCCAGTCGGAGCTGCGGGTTGAAGACCAGCGCGACGGCCTCCGCCTCTACAAGGCTCAGCCCATCCGACGGATCGTACGGCGCATCTTCCTCGCCGCCAGTCAGCGTCTTTGCATACTCACGGACTGAATCGACGTTAATGTCGCGAAGCCCCCAGGTCTCCGCATACCGCTCGAGTTCCATCGGGCGCCGTTCATACGTGGCGCAGCCGGCAAGGACCAATAGCACGGCGGGCAAAACCCGGGGCCATTTCTTCATGTGTGACATGATCAATCTCTGCAAAAGCCTCGTCGCGTCCCCCATGCAACACGGGATATTTAACGGCGCACGGGATTGCCCTCACGGTGGCTGCGAAGCAGCCCACGCAAGTCCCGAAGACGGCCTTTAGAGTATCAATCAAGCAGTGGAAGCGTAAGTGCGTGGAGAGTTGCCGGCCGCGGAGGCGGCGGCGTGGGCGGCAAGCGGCCCGCCGGATCGCCCGACGCGTCGGATTCGACGACGCCGACTACTGGATGTCCCGCCGCAGCATCCGCGAGGGGGCGCTGTGCCTGTGTCGCCCGAGCGACCTGCCCATCGGATGCGTCGCAAAGGAAGCAGTGGTCACAATCGTGGTGAGATGGCTGATCCGTGGCACAGCCGGGCTGGCAGGAGGTCGCGGAATCCAGATCCATCCTGCACGCCGCGTCGGCGCAATCGCGGTGCTCCGAGACGGCCCCCTCCAAGGCATGATGCAGCACATGCCCACTTGCCGACGCAAACTGAAGCGGCACCAAAGCGCAGACCAAGATCAATCGCGGAAGAATACGCATGATAGGTATTGTAGGCGCCTTGCGTCGCGTCGTCAACTCAATGGCCCAGCGAGCCGGCTCGCCTCGAGCCGGTCTTCCTGTCGGGGGCTCTTGTAACCTACCTACTGAAATGACGTTCACCCGCGAGAATCGCGGAACATCTGGATCAGTCCGATAAAGAGCCAAAAGGATTGCCACGTGCTGTCAGCCGCAACGGTCGGCAGTGCCCGTGGCAAGTTCCTTCACGATTCATTCGTCAATAAGCTTCACTCTTTGCCACCGGCAACTGGATCTCAAAGGTGGTTTCTTCTTCGGGTGAACTTCGAACCGAGATACGCCCGTCGTGCAACTCCACGAAGCGTTTTGCCAGCGAGAGCCCCAAGCCGGTCCCCCCCAACGTCC
The DNA here is from genome assembly GCA_030593565.1 of Phycisphaerae bacterium. Lineage (GTDB taxonomy): Bacteria > Planctomycetota > Phycisphaerae > UBA1845 > UTPLA1 > JAFGQA01. The sequence goes on from JAUVGW010000046.1 coordinate 20,982, forward strand.
GTGCCCGCGATTCATCGACGCGATAAAAACGATCGAAGACACGGTCAAGATGCTTGACGGGAATCCCTGGTCCGGAATCGTGAATGGTGACGACGACATGGCATCGGCCTCATGCAACCTTGTCTCGATCCGCACTCCGGGTTATGAGCCCGGAAGGTAATCTCCTGGCTCGATCGCCGGAACACCCGAAATGACAGTAAGTTACAGAAAACGCAAGAAGTTGCCGCCGTTCTTGCTTAGCTCCACATGTTGAACATGTTGCACATGTAGCACGCGTCTGCGCCACAATTACGCCACACTCGGTGACGCTGTCAAGGCCCGTTTCTTGAGGACGAATCTGGTGCCGAAGCTGAGGCCGGTGAGGATGGGCTGCGGGTCCATGACAGTTTAGGCGGCGTAGCGATGGGCGATCGAATAAACCCTCGAAAGAATCGAATAAACCTCCGACGGACACGCATGAACCCCCGAAGGGGGTGGCGGAATAGAGCCCAGGGCGAAGCGCAGCGAGCCCTG
>JAUVGW010000207.1 GCA_030593565.1 Phycisphaerae bacterium
CAGGGCTCGCTGCGCTTCGCCCTGGGCTCTATTCCGCCACCCCCTTCGGGGGTTCATGCGTGTCCGTCGGAGGTTTATTCGATTCTTTCGAGGGTTTATTCGATCGCCCATCGCTACGCCGCCTAAACTGTCATGGACCCCCTAGCCGCCCTCCTCAGGATTGCAGACATACACGACTTCTTGCGGGGGAGGGGTCTGTGCATCTAGAATCGTACGGACCGGACCGACACGGGCAGATGGCAACCCGTGGCTGACACCCTCCACGGGTTCGAGGCGTGAGCAACATGACGACAAAGAGGCCAATCCCCAACGTGCTGTGGATTGCGCTCATCGCGCTCGGCGTGATGGTCGCGCTTCAGTTGTTGGCGAGTCTGAGGGTCGGCCCATCCGTGCTCCTGGTAGCCGTCCTTTCGGGCCTGCTTTTGTGGGGACTGTACCGAGGCCACCGCTGGGCGTACGTCGTCACTGTCGTTCTCATTCCGGTCAATCTGGTCGTGGCTGTTGTGACGGGCAGGGCGGGCTACGGCATCATGATCTTCATGATTGAGTGTCTCGTATGGGTCCCCGTGCTGTTGAGCACCCGCTACTACTGGGGCCGTGTTTGCCCCGATCCGGCCTGCGGTCACAGGAACCGCGCCGACGCGCGCTTCTGTGCCCGCTGTGGTGTAGGTTTGATTGCCAACGATCGGCAGGTCGAAGGGCCGCCATAATCCCCCGCGCCATCATTCCAACGTTGCCTCCCCACACTCCGGACACCGGCCCGACACGTTGCCGGTGAGGTCGTACGCGCACTTCCGGCAATGCCCAGGCGGGATGCGGCGGTGGTCGCGCCACCAAAATAGGAATGTGGGTGGTCCAGTCAGTCAGGTAGGTCGAGTCAAGATGTTGCCGGCGTAGATCCTGGGAAAAGGCTGGGATCGTTCAATTCCAGGACCTCCACAGGTCGACCGGCTGTGTCGCTGGAGATCCGATCTTCAAACTTGATACCTATCTTATGGCGTCCTTCTGCGCTATCCGGCCGGCACCATCGTACGACACCCTTGACCCAGGTTTCCACGCCTTCCGCCTCGATCAGTATATGGACGACTTCGCCGGGGTACATGGCGTGGCCCGTGTGCATGCACAGCCCGGAACGTGACAGGTCGTGCAAGGGCGAGATGAATTCAGCGGGGGCCATGTTCACGTTGCACAAGCGTCCCACGTAGTAGCACTTGACTTTCGCCCTTCCTTCGCACAGCAATCGACAACACTTTCGTTGCGCCTTCGCGATGGTCTTCGAGCGGTGATCGGCGTGGTACGCCGTCCCCGGTTCCGGGCTCTCGGCTTCGGGTGCTCGTTTCGGAGGGGCCACCCGCCAACAACGGCCGAACACGCTCTCCCAGGTTTCGCACAGCTTCCGATCAAACTGCGTGCCTGCCTGGTGCCGCAGCACACGCATTGCCTCCGCAGGCTGCAACTCGTCGCGATATGATCGGCGGCCGATGATGGCATGGAAAGAATCAACGATCGCGAGGATTCTGCTTTCCGTCAGCAACTCGCTGCCGGTCAGACCAAGGGGGTATCCGCCTCCGTCGAAACGTTCGTGGTGCTGCAAGATCATCTGTCGAACACGCGTGTTGACGAGCGGATCATCGCCGATCAGCCGAACGGATTCGATCGGGTGATGCCGGATCAGTTGGATTTCCTCCGACGAGAGCGATGATTGTTTGTTCAGCAGCTCCGCGTCGATCGTGACCTTGCCGAGGTCGTGCAGCAGGCCGGCCATCCCCAGTTCCCTGAGAGTCTCTTCGTTCCTGCCGAATACTTCCGCTCCCAGGAGAACGGCCAATATGCTGACCGCAAACATATGACTGGCGGTCGAGTGGTGATGGGTCGCCATGTGAAGGAGATTCGCGCCTATGCTGGAATCAGACAACACGCCCGTGACGACTACATCCAGCAGGTTGGACGTCCGTTCGGTTTGCTTGGAAACGTCTTGGCCACTGATCAAGTCGCGCGCCAGAGCCGTGACCACATGTTGGATGCTCGATGCTTGTGTGTCCGGCCTGATCCGCGGGTCCTTCAGCAAATCACGAAGCCTGGACTCGAGGGCCTTTTCACATTTCTCCAGGTCGTCGCCGCGTACCAGGATGTGTGAGACACCGGATTCGCTCAGTCGGTCGAAGCGTGGATGAGCTTCCCCTAATTCCGGCTCATGATAGAGAATGGGCGCCTTCTGCGAGGGCCGAGGCAGGTAAATCGCAAGATTCGCTCGCTCAGTCGCGGCCAAAGCGCTTACCGCTGAAACAGGCACGGGTTTCAACAACAAGTCTTCAGACACTTCCTGCCCCCTTTGAGCATCACCGGATGGCGGGATCTGACCACGCAAACCGGACACCTGCCCGAACATCGCAAAGACCTTATTCCCGTATCGGGAGTGCGTCCGGCCTCGTTAAGAAGGGCTTTGACTAATTCTCGCCAGGACGCCCGTTATCGACCGATATGCCACGACATCCGCCATCGGGCCCTAGAATATGGTCCTTCAAGGAATTCCGGGGAGCGCACAGCCAAGCAGGCCTCCCAATGGGGTGAGAATATAGCCCACGCCGTTCGCTGTGGAATCCCATCGGCACACGCGCTGCTTGGCCCCAGCGGGGCGGAAGATTCGGCCTGGCCGGCTCTTTTGCCCCTTCGGGGATCACCGGCTCGCACCCGTTCCCCCCCCCAACGGTTCGCGTCGTGGGCTAAGCTCCGGCGTCCCTCACGGGACTTCTACATTCCCCCGGCATTCGGTGAAGAACCCAGAACATACGTTGTGGGTCTATCAGCCCGTGGCAAAAGTAATGTAGCAGCCGACCCCCGTGTCGGCCGAGCCCGTGAGCGGCTGTTTTCCCGTCCTCTACGGCCGACACGGGGGTCGGCCGCTACAGTCCATGGGTGCAGCCGACTTTTGCCACGGGCTGTTAGCCGATAGCGTCGGTCGTGCCGCCCAACAAGGTCATCGGGTTCGGTTTCCCTCGCCGCGTCGCGGCCGGCGCATCGGGCGGATTGGAGTCCTCTCACAAACAATCAGACCCATTCTTGCGCATTCAACCTGTCGCTGTCGCGTATCTGATTGGACCTGACGCGGCGGCTGCAACCCGCAGAAGCCGGCCGCAAAAACTGAACGTGCATTGTCGACGATGGCCGGCGTTTAACAGGGCCGAGACACCGGCGGACCGGTACTGGTACAGTTTGAATTGGGGAGCATCGGCCTCTGGCCGGTAGGTAGGTCGAAAACGAGGCGTACCGGCGGGACGCCGATGCTCCCCATACTTTTCCAGTACCGGCGGACCTGACGCAGATTGACGTACGGGCGGTAGCTCGCTATCATAAAGTCCGGCCGAGTTTATATCTCAGACCGCCCGAGCATACTCGTGACACTGCCGCCAAAGGCGGTGTAAGCGCTGGCGGAACGCCGGTGACACAGCAGTGTTCATTCGGGAGTTCTTAGCTTCTTCCGCAACCGCGATCGGGAAACACGGGAACCACAGCAATGCCAACTATACCTAACATGCCGAACATTTCCGGGGGCCGGCGGCAACAGCGTGCCGCCCAGCTCCGCGCGGAGATTGAGGCCAAGAAGAAAGCTGCCGGGCAGCAGGCAGCCGCGGCCAAGAGCGGGGCCGAGTGGCACACGGTCAAGTCCGGCGAGACGCTGGACGGTGTCGCCGCCCAGTACGGCGTGTCGCCCGAAAAGATATGGAACGACCCGCTCAACAAGCAGCTTCGCCAGCGGCGCGACAACGCCCCAGCGAAGCTGCTGGCACAAGATGCTCTGTACATCAGAAAACCACAAGCCCAGCCGGATGCCGCCCCGGTCGGTCAGGGGGATTACGAAGTCGGGGCCGGCGAATGCATGTCGTCAATCGCCAAGGCGACCGGCCATTTCTGGAAGACGATCTGGGACGATCCGGACAACGCCGAGTTGAAGGAGGTCCGCAAGGAGCCGAACGTTCTGCTCCCTGGTGACCGCGTGACCATCCCCGAACCGCGCCAGAAGTATGAGTCCGGCGAAACCGAGATGCGGCATCGCTTTGTGCGCCTTGGTGAGCCGGCAATGCTGCGCATGCAGATCTGCATCGAGGACGAGCCTGTCAGCAACGCTCGCTACAACCTGGACATCGACGGAAAGGAACAGGAAGGGACGACCAATGCCGACGGCTGGGTGGAGACGAAGATTCCCGGCAATGCCAAGCGCGGGCGTTTGGTGGTTGACGCCAAGCGCCAGGCGCTGGTGTTCCCCTTGAACCTGGGAGGCATCGATCCCGTAGCGGCGAATCGGGGCGTTCAGCAGCGACTCAGCAACCTCGGCTTTTTCTGCGGCAACCCGGATGGAAAACTGGGGCCGAAGTCGAAGAGCGCGATCAAGAAGTTCCAGGCTGCCAACGGCCATGCGAATCCCAGCGGCGAATTGGACGAACAAACGCGCAATCAGCTCAAGGAAAAGCACGGCAGCTAGAAAGGGGCGACGATCATGAAGTTGCTGAAGGACCTTTCAGCGGGTGCCAAGAGCGCCTTCAATGCGGTCGAGAACATCATCGGCGACACCAGCAAGAAGTTGGATTCCGCCGTGGCCTCGTTCTCGAAGTCGGCCAATCAGGCTGCCAGTCAGGCACAAGACGCCTTCTCCGCTTTTGGCGAGCAGGCAAGCAACCTTGCTGAACAGGCCAGTGATGGAATCGGCGACCAGCTCTCGTCACTCGGCGAGCAGGCCGAGCAGGTCCTTGATAATGCCGACTCCAACGTGGGGCAGGCCATCGACGACATCGCGAGCAAAGCAAAGGATGCGATCGGCGACGCCGCCACCGCCGCGGGAAAGGCCGGCAAACAGTTGGCCGACTGGGGCAGCAATGCGGTCGATCGGCTGGTGGCGAGCGCCAAGACCGCGATCAGCAATGTGCAATCCCAGATCAAGTCCAAGATCAGCCTCGCCAAGGCCATCGTTGCCCACCAGTTCCAGGCGGCTCGCAGTAGGGCCGAGGGGGCCGTCGCGAACGTAGCCAACATTCTGAAAGCGGTTTACGTGAACGCAGGGTGGTGGGGTGGCGATTCCACCGATTTCGTCCTGGTGTCGGGCTGCTATGTGGTGCAGTGTTCATGGCTGGGGGACGGTGAGCACCGTTGCGAACTCAAGCCCGGCGACGATGCGGAGGACCAGCAGGCGGCGCAGGCGATCATGAGATTCCTCGATGGGGGCAGGGGCCGGGGGGGCGCCAATCCCACGATGCTGGGTTTTGACGAGGCGCTCATTCCGCTGACGGACGAACTGATGGTCTTCCTGGGCGACATGCACATCCACATTTTCAAAGGGTCGCCGTTCGACACGTTCACGACGGGCCTCGGCAGCGAGAAAAGGTCCCTGATCACCGATCTCAGGGAGTTGCTGGAGCACGCCGCGGGCCAGGGTGTCAGCGTGGAGAACATCATCCAGGTCGGGGATTGCCTCGACGTGTGGGTGACCCAGATATTCATGGACGTTTTGTGCGACCTGTACGTGCTGGCGGCCGGTGTCACACCAACGGCACTCGCCAGGGAGCTCGGTCCCATCCTCGACAAGTGCAGCGCGTTCATCAAGGATGTTTGGAGGCCCCTGACGGACAACATCGACACGGTGGGCAACCAGGAGGCGGCCATCCGCGCGGACTTCCTGCGCAGGGCCTCGCCCAAGGCCGTGGCGGATATCGTCATCGGCACAGACTACGCCAAGACGCTGCCCAACACGCCCTTGCTGACGAACCCGCTCGATTTCACAGACGCCAACGCGGTCGAAGAGGCCATGAAGGAGGTGTACGATGACGTGTGGGACATGTTCACCCGAGTGCCCGGAAACCACGACAACAATGTGCCCAACGATTACCTACAGCAGAAGTATGGTCGCAGCAGCGGCCTGAACAATAAGAACGATCCGTACACCCCACTTGAGCGCGGCAGGAAGAACTGCATCGCCATCGAGCACGGCGAGGCTCGCGATCGAACCAACAGACGAGACGTGTACGACAGGCCTAATCGGGGCTTCATGCTAACGCGTTACTTTACCGTCAAGCAATGGTACGACGCAGCCAAAAGCGACTGGGGCGCCCTGCTGTGGGGCGGCACCATCGGGCAAGGGGCGGCGGAAACTGTCGCCGGTAGCGACGATCCGTCGCTGAAGATCCTGCAGCAATTCGCCCGAGCGCGGGCCTACGACCTGCGCACACAAAACGCCACGAATCTCCAGGGCCACAAATACCGGCTGATCGTTCTGGGGCACTCGCATCTGGAGGAGATCAGCTCCGACCGGCTGCTCGACGAGGTGGAGGAACTGGCCATGGGCGGAGCCCTGAGAGCGACGTTGCCGGGCGTCACCGAGACCGTGGCCGATCTTCTGGAAGAATTGCCGACCATCTAGCGAAGAAGGTACGTCCGGGAGCCCACCCTACGGCTTCCGGTGGCAGATCAGCAACGTCAATCCCCCATCAGCCGCGTGAGGAACGGCTCGATGTCGAGCACGTCCAGCTCGCCATCGCTGTTGATGTCGCCGTGGAGCGTTGCGCGAATGCCATACTCGCTTTCATATTCGTCCGGGTCGAGCATGGCCAGTACAAACGGACCGATGTCGAGCCCGTCGAGTTGCGCGTCGCAGTTCGTGTCGCCGAGAAGGAACAGGTGCATCAACGGGTATGGGTCTTGCACGGGATTTTGCCAGGTGTCCAGTTCGTAAGGCACATCACCGATGCCGTCCCCATCGAAGTCGGGGCCTTCATAGTCGGACCAGTGGTTGCCCACCGCTTCGACAACTGAGTACCAGTAGTTATCGCCACAAGCGGGGTTGCCGGCATCCAACGCCTGCACGTCGCCCCCATGGTTCGACACGAAGTTGTTATGATGGATCACATTGCCGGATCCACAAGCCACGCACACGGTGATGGAGATGCCATATCCAGCGTTGCCGACGATCTCGTTGTATGCGATGTCGTTCTCCTCGGACATGATCATCCAGATTCCGGAGCCATTGTCATGGAGGTCGTTCCCGTGGATCACGTTCTGTTGGTGGTAGGTGTCGTCGGTATGCTGGAAGCAGATCGCGGCGCCCATGTTGAACCTCATCACGTTGTTGCGTATCTCGTTGGCCGCGTTGTCGGATGCCTCATAATCGGCCTCATAGGCGAAAATGCCACAGGTATTGTCCTCCATGGCGCAGTTGGCGATCCTGTTGTACGAGGAATTGGCAATGCTGATCCCGGCCGCGTTGCCGAACAGGAGGCACTCGTCGACCTCGCAATGGTCAGACATCAGTAAATCTATCCCACCGTCACAGGAGCCTCCGGAGATGGTTGGCCCGCTGTTGGTGACCCCCAGTTTTCTGACCGTCACTGTATCCGACTCAATCCGAAGAACATCCCCGGTGCCGCTACCATCGATGATGGTCGCATACCTGCTTGCTCCCAACAGTGCGATAGGTTTGTCCACGACCACGTTTTCGTAGTAGGTGCCTTCCGCAATCAGGATCTTATCCCCTCCCGCGGCCGTGTCGATGCCGTCCTGAATGGAACAGAACGGATCGGCCTGGGTACCGGAGCCGGGGCCCGGGCAGTTGTCGTCGTCCACAAACCACGTAGTCTGCGCCGGTGCCGTGACGGCAACCATGACGATAACCGCGCACGCGATCATGATGGAGTGAGTGAACATCTTCGATCCTCCTTCAAAAATGGGGGCCGCAGAATCGGAAACACGAACCGGCCCAAGACATCCGTCCTGGTCTCCTCCTCAAGGCAGGATACCCGGAAGCGGCCGATCGATCAACCAAAGCAGGGGCTTTTTTTGATCCGATATTTCCGATTTGTCGAACCTCAATCGGTCATCCTATCCGAACGACCTACTCGAATCAAGCGAAAATGGCCTCTGTCGCCGTGGATCACAGGGCAATCGCAAGAATGGCGGATGTAGCGGCCGACCCCCGTGTCGGCCGTAGAACACCAACGGTTTCCGACGGCCGACACGGGGGTCGGCCGCTACACGGGCGCGCAAACCGCTGCAAAGACCACCGGCCGGCCATTCTTGCGATTGCCCTGCCGTGGATCAGGCCCGTTCAACCGCTCTCCCGGCACGGTTCGGCATGAAGGCCGGAGCGTGTATGATTCGACGCGTGATTCGATCGTGGATCGATGGCGGGAATCAGATTCTGCTGTGGCACCGGCGCCAAAGCCGGCGAGACTACAGGTGAAATGCCTCCGCTATAGCCAAAAAAGAACAGCCTATACGGGAGACAGGTCGTGGAATCGAAGCATCGGCCGGGTTTTGACACCTTGTGCATTCATTTCGCGGAGGAGCGTGAGCGCGACCAGGGCGCGGCGGCCCCGGCTCTGTATCAGTGCTCGACGTTTACCTATCCGGATTGTGATGCGTTCGACGGCAGGTTCGCCGACGCGTCCCCGCGTTACGATTACACGCGGGCATCCAACCCGACGACACAGCGACTGGAACGCAAAATCGCGGAACTCGAACAGGGCGAAGCCGCACGGGCATTCGCCTCGGGGATGGCGGCGATCTCGGCCGCGGTGCTGTCCTGTGTGAAGGCCGGGGATCATATCATCGCGATCGAGACGGTCTATGGCCCGACGCGGACACTCCTCAGCGACTATCTGCCGAAGTTCAACGTCGAGACGACCTACGTCCGCGGCACCGACGTCAATCAGTTTCGCTCCGCGATTCAACCAAACACCCGGCTGATTTATGTGGAATCTCCGTCGAGCCTGCTGTTCGAGTTGCAGGACCTGACCGCCGTGGCGGAGTTGGCCCGGTCGAAGGGCATCGCCACCGTCTGTGACAATTCCAATGCCACGCCCTACTTTCAGAACCCCATTACCTGCGGCATCGATCTGGTCGCGCACACCGCGACGAAGTATATCGGCGGACACAGCGATCTCGTGGCGGGGATCGTCGTGGGCTCCAAGCAGCGAATCGCCTCGATGGCGAAACTGGAGGGTGAACTGCTCGGCGGCGTGGTCGATCCGTTCGCGGCATGGCTGATGCTGCGCGGCCTGCGCACACTATCCGTTCGCCTCGAGCGCCACGAGAAGAGCGCGACCATGATCGCGCGTCTCCTCGAAGGTGATCCGCGCGTGGCGCGCGTCTTCTATTCGGGGCTGCCGTCACACCCGCAGGCGAGCCTGGCCCGTCGGCAGATGCGCGGCCACGCGGGCATGTTGAGCTTCGAACTGCGCGACAACAGCCGCCGCCAGGCGTGCGAGGTCGTGGAC
>JAUVGW010000149.1 GCA_030593565.1 Phycisphaerae bacterium
CGGGAGAAGAAACCAAAGCAAAGCTGAGCAACAGTCTGTCCAACCATCAACGACCTCCTTGTCCTGGGCTAAGTTGTGATGCAACCGTAGCTTAACCCGCAAGGAGGTCGTAAAACAGACGGTCAGTATGAATAATCCGGGTTAGGTCCGTGTCAGAATGGAAAGCGAATCGGGGCGGTGCCGAACCAGATGTCGAACAAGGTCGGCGTCGCGAAGGCCGTCAGTGGGGGGCAGACGGCGGGGAATTGCGGCAAGGGCTGTTGCGCCTGCACCCATGGCGTAACGCCGAGCACGATGAGGCCGGCCATGGTGGCAATCTGTCGCCAGGAGCGGCGCGGCGTGCTGGAAGTTCGCTTCGGTCGAGTGGGCGTTTTCATCATGGTGGTATTAGCGGGCGGCGGGGACGGCGACTGAACATAGATTTTGCGGGCGGCAGGCCGCGCGATTTCAGACCGCGCGATTATCGGTCCTGGCCTCTGTTGCCGGCGTAGGATCGGTTATGATGGGACCTCGCCACTCGCAGCGGCGGCATCGAGTCCGGTCTGCCCGCCGGCGCGAGTGCCCCAACCGATCGCCCCCGCCAGGAGAAACGCGCGTATGTCCCAAGCAACCGCCAACGGCTTCAGTCTTCCGAGTGAACCCGGTTCTCAAAAAACGTTGTTCGGCCATCCCCTCGGCCTGTACGTGCTGTTCTTTACGGAGATGTGGGAGCGGTTCAGCTTCTACGGCATGAAGACGCTGCTCATGCTGTACATGATCAACCACTTCTTCTGGTCGCAGGAGGACGCCTCGCACCTGCTCGGCACCTACGCCGCGCTCGCGTATGGGCTACCAGTTTTCGGCGGGTTCATCGCCGACCGATACCTGGGTGCCAAGCGTGCCGTCATCCTTGGCGGCGTGCTGCTGTCGATCGGCCATTTCCTGATGGCGTTCGAGAACATGGTGTGCTTCTACTCGGCTCTCGGGCTCATCATCGCAGGCGTGGGCTTTCTAAAGCCGAACGTCTCGACACAGGTCGGCGCGCTGTACAAGCCCGGTGATCCGCGTCGCGACGGCGCGTTCACGATCTTCTACATGGGTATCAACCTCGGTGCGCTGATTGGGCCGTTGCTCTGCGATTGGCTGAGAGTGACGTACGGCTGGCACTACGGCTTCGGTGCTGCGGGCGTCGGCATGGTCTTCGGCCTGATCGTCTACGTGATCGGTCAGCGGAAGCTGGTTGAATTCAAACAGGACGTCGGTGACACCGAACTGAACAAGGACTCCAAACCGACCGAGGTGCATCCGCCCCACGTCGTCCGCGATCGTGTGATTGTCCTGCTCATCGTGTTCGCCTTCATTATCATCTTCTGGACGGCGTTCGAGCAGAGCCCGAACGCCATGCTCGTCTGGGCGGACAAGCACACGAACCTTCAGCTCCTCTCGACCGAGCCTTCGCCGATCACCCTGGAAAACGCGACGGCTTGGGGTGCCGTCACGGCGGTGACGAGCCAACCCACGATCAGCATCTGGCAGACGGTGAGGGACTGGTTCAGCGAGCCGGTGATGACGTCAGGCCAGACGCAGTCGTTCAACCCGTTCTTCATCATCACGATCGCACCGCTGTTCGCATTCCTCTGGGTCTGGCTCCATAAGCGAAAGCTTCAGCCCTCAACGCCAACGAAGATGGTGATGGGGCTCGGGCTTGTCGCCCTGGCTTTCGGCGTCATGTGGCCGGCGGCCCAGCGGGAGAACCGTCCCAGCACCGTGCCGCTCGCCGAACTGCCCGAGGCAATCCAGGTAGACGAACAAGGCACCGTGTTCACAATCGAGAAAGACGATGACGGCAACGAGGAGACGACCTACTACGGCGCGACGCGTCTCAAGTACAACGCAGGGAAACATGAACTTCAAACGACCGGCGTCTTCACGGATTTGGATCGCCTGCGGTTGTTGGCTGCCACCTCACCTTCGGATTTGATTGCCGAGTTCGACGAGTTCGTGGCTGAGGTGAAAGACGCGGACAAGTCCGGGAAGGAGTGGAGCCTGTCCACCGTTCTGGCGTCGGCGCCGCCGGGAATCGGGCAAGGCGGGCTGACCGAAGGAACTGGGAAGGACAAGAAGACGATCCTGAATTGGGACCCGGACGGCAAGGTCCTGACGGCCTACAAGGAGATCAAGGACCGATCGCGGATCGAGTTCCTGGCCATTGCCGGGGATCAGAGCTTCAGGCAAGCCGTAGACAAAATCTTCCTCGACTCCGCTCGGTTCCGTGTCAGCGTCTGGTGGCTGATCGCGTTCTTCATGGTCCTCACGATGGGCGAGCTATGCCTGTCGCCGGTCGGCCTGTCGCTCGTCACGAAGTTGGCTCCGGCCAAACACGTCGGCCTGTTCATGGGAGGCTGGTTCCTGGCAACGGCCGTTGCTGAGTACACGGCGCAGGTGTTCGGCGCCTACTGGGGCAAGATGGTGCCGGGCCAGTACTTCTTGATCTTCGTGGTGATGTGCGGCGTCGGGGCGCTGCTAATGGCGGTACTGGTGCCGATGATGAAGCGGAAGATGCACGGCGTGCATTAGGCCGGTTCCCGTGTGCATATCGCGGGGGAGCATTGTCAACGTATCGGAGCCGGCTCGTGCCGAGATCAGAGCCGGCTCGTGTCGAGCCGGACCGGGGCGACACGCCCCGGCTCTGTTGGCGACACGCCCCGGCTCTGAATCCCACTTCTTTGCCTACTGGTTGAAGATCGCCACCGCGATGGCAGCCAGGATGACGATCACTGCGAATTGGATTCGTAGTGGTCTCGTCTTGATGTGGAACGGTGAGCAATAGTGATGGTTGCTTTCCGGAGGAGGCCGGGTGTGCCGCGGGTGGTGCGTGCCGGCGAAGGGGCGCGGTCGGAGGTGGTGGTGGATGGCGGCGGCTGATTCTACATCCGGCGTGACGGAGGCGGCGGTTCGGCGATCGATGGCTGCGCTGTTGCCGTATCAGCAGGCCGCGGTCCTGAGCGACGCGCGGTTTCGGTGGGACTGTTGGGCTCGGCAGACGGGCAAAAGCTTCACGTTCAGTCTGAGGCGGGTGCTGCGCGGCCTGACGCGGCGGCGGAATCAGATCATCCTGTCTGCCGGCGAGCGACAAAGCCGGGAGGTTATGGAGAAGGTTCGGCTGCACTGCCGGGCGCTTCAGGTGTGGTGCGATTGGCATGGGTATGGGTTCTTCCGGGGCACTTCGTTTCGGCAGTTGGAGGCGCGGCTGCCCGGCGGCGTGCGGATCATCGGGTTGCCGGCGAATCCGATGACCGCTCGCGGATTCACGGGTGACGTGTTCCTTGACGAGTTCGCGATGCACGTCGATGACGAGGCGATCTGGTCGGCGCTCTTTCCGACGCTGCTGCGCGGCGAGGGTGAACTCGACGTGGCATCGACGCCTCGCGGGCGGAAGAACGTCTTCTACAAAATACGGGAGAACGCCCGATTTCGGCATCAGACCGTAACGCTGGCCAAGGCTGTATCCACGGGCCTGGACGTCGATGTGGCGGCGATGCGCGAGGGGATCGGGGACGACCTAGCGTGGCGTCAGGAGTTCTGCTGCGAGTTTGTGGACGAGGCGACGAGCTTCATGACGCATGATCTGATTCGGCGTTGCCAGGACGTTCGCCTGGGCACGACGGTGGATTGGGCCTGCCTGGAGCGGATGGGCGCGCAGGTCTATGTGGGCGTGGACGTTGGCCGGTTCCGGGATGTGACGGCTATTTGGCTGTGGGAGCGCGTCGGCGAGGCGTTCGTGACCCGGGGCGTGGAGGTGTTGCAGACGGCGCCGTTCGGCGAGCAGGAAGCAGTGATCGGGCGGATTCTTGATCAGCGCGGCGTGCGGCGGTGCTGTATCGATGCGACCGGCCTTGGGTTGCAGTTGGCCGAGCGGCTGGCGGAACGGTATGGCGAGCACCGCGTTGAAGGCGTGATGTTCACGGCGGCGTTGAAGAGCGAGCTGGCGGGGGGGCTGCGCGTGTCGGCGGAACGGGGGATTCTCCAAATACCGGTCGACGAGACGATCGCGAATGACTGGCACTCAATGTCTCGTTTGGTGACGAGCGGCGGGCACGTTCGGTTCGACGCGGACCGATCGAGCGGCGGTCACGCGGATCGGTTTTGGGCGGCGGCGTTAGGGCTGCACGCGGCGGATGAACTCGTCGGGGACGTGGACGTGGTGGGCGGCGGTCGGTTGCGATTCGCTCGCGACGGAATCTGGTAGGAAAAGTCGAAAGTCGAAAACCGAAAGTCGAAAGCCGAAAGCCAAAATCTGAAAATCGAAATGCCGAGACGTCGGAATCTTGGTTGAGAGGAGGTCCGTGATGGGGCTGTTGGAACGGTTCGTTAATGCGGTGGGTCGCGGGGCGGCATCGAGGCCGAAGCCCGGCATGTTGTTGGGGCGTCGGAAGGAAGACACGATGCGGGATTATCCCGCGGACGGCCTGACGCCGAAACGACTGGTGTCTGTTTTTCGCGAGGCGGACAGCGGATCGATCTCGGCACAGATGGCGTTGTTCGAGCAGATGGAGGAGAAGGACGCACATCTGTACAGCGTTGCGAATACGCGTCGCCTCGCGGTGACGGGCCTGTCCTGGGAGATTGTTTCGGCGGCGGAGATGCCTGGTTGGGGGGCCGGGCGTGGCGCGTCACGTAATCGCGCGGCGGCGGATGAGGCGGCGGCCTATTGCGACGAGGTGTTGCATGGGATCGAGGGCTTCGAGGAATCGCTGGTTTACCTGTCGCTGGCGATCGGGCGAAATGTCTCGTTGGTGGAGATGGTGTGGGAGGCATCGTCGTCGGGGTTGAGGCTTGTGGAGTTTGCACCGGTGGACTACGGGCGTCTGGTCCTGAGCGATTTGGACGAGGTTCGCGTGGTGACCGAGGAGGCACAGTACAAGGGCATCGAACTGCCGGCGAACAAGTTCATCACGCACATGCCGAGCGCGGCGAGCGGGCACCCGAGTCGCGGCGGGCTGTTGCGTGTGACGGCGTTGGCGTATCTGGCGAAGCATTTTGCGCTCAAGGACTGGCTAGTCTTCGCGGAGGTGTTCGGGATGCCGGTCCGGATCGCGCGCTATTCGCCGAACGCGACGCCGGAGGAGAAGCGTGAGCTATTGGAGATGCTGGCGCAACTGGGCGCGGATGCGACGGGCATTTTCTCGAAGGCCGTTGAAGTGGATATCCAACAGACGCGGATGCCCGGTGAGACCAATCTGTACGAGAACCTGTGCTTGTACTGCGATCGTGAAATCAGCAAGGCGTGGCTTGGTCAGACGTTGACGACGGACACGGTTCGGACGTTGGCGAGTGCCGGCGCGGCCGTGGTGCATGATCGTGTGCGACGGGACATCCGGGACGATGATCTTCGGAAGGAAGCACATACGCTGCGTCGAGACCTGTTGACGCCGTTGGTGCGATTCGAGTTCGGGCCGGAAGTGCCGGTGCCGTGCTTTCGGCGCGTGCTGGACCAGACGTTGCTACCCGAACAGTTGAGCCATGTGCTGGACGTGGCGGTGAACCAACTGGGGGCTCAGGTACCGGCTCGGTGGGCACATTCGGCATTGGGGATTCCACAGGCGGATGTGGACGAGGCGGTGTTGCTCGGTTCGGCCGACCGCGGAGCCGTGAAGGGGAACGGTGAGCAATAGTGATGGTTGAATGGTGGGGGGAAAAGGCGAAAGTCGAAAGGCGAAAGGCGAAAGCCGAAAGTCGAAATGGGGAGGCGCTTGGATGTGGGCTTGGTGTGGTGAGATGAAGGGAAGAATCAGATGAAATCGACAGATGACGGGAGAGAGGTCCAGGTAGCGGCGCTCGAGGTCGAGGAACAGCCCACCGAGCGTCGTGAGGCGAACGGCGATGTGGATCGTGTTGTGATGGAGGCTTCGACCTTGAAGGAGGCCGAGGTCCCGACGCGGATCCTGATCGCGCCGTGGGGCGAGGTGCGGAGTTCGGCGGGCTCGTTCGTCCTGGACGAAGAGGCGGCAGCGGCGACCGTGGAGGCATTCTGTTCGCACGGAACGGACCTGCCGGTGGACTACGAGCACCAGACGTTGGGCGGTGCTTACAGCTCGCCGAGCGGGCAGGCGCCGGCGGCGGGGTGGATAAAGGTGTTGTCCGTGGTGACGCCCGATCAGGCGTTGAGCGACGATAACGCCGCGGAGCCGGGTCTATGGGCGAATGTGGAATGGACGCCCGAGGCAACGGAAAGGCTGCGTAGTCGTGAGTACCGTTATCTGTCGCCGGTTGCGCTGGTGCGTCGTAGTGATCGTCGCTTGGTAGGGGTCCATTCGGTGGCGTTGACAAACAAGCCTGCGATCCAGGGCATGCGGCCGGTGGTGAATCAGGCCGGTGCGCCGAAGCCGTCGGCCGACGCATGTTGCATCGCGGCGTCGGAGTTGCGTCGCGCGTTGGCGATGGACGAGTCGGCGGGCGACGAGATTGTTCTGGTGACGGCGGTGGATCGGATTCGGTCCATGCAGCAGGCGGAGCGCCATCGGTCGGCTGTGGATCGGGTATCCCGCGCGATGTCGGCCGGGAAACTGACGACGGCGCAACGTGACTGGGCGTTCGCCTTGGCGGAGGGCGATCCCGCGGGCTTCGACGCGTGGGAGGCGGCGGCCCCTGTGTTGGTTCCGTTGGGGCGCATGGCTGTGGCGTCTTCCGGTGGAGAAGGCCCGGCGGGTGTACGGGCCGCAGAGATGTCCGCGAGGGCGGAGTGGCGGGCGAACCGAGCGTTTTTGGAACAACTGTGCAGCGAGGATGCGTACGTGGCGAACGCAGTTCGGAAAGACGCGAACCGCTAGGCGCGGGCCGGCATGCAATGCTCGATGTCGGCACTCGATGTTGGTTTTGGATAGAAATGGAACGATCTGAGTTGATGAAGGGAGAGGGTTATGGCATTGACGGCGAATCGTGAGTTGAATCGCTATGTGGATCAAGAACTTCGGGCGTTTCCGATCTTGCAGTCGGCGCATATCTACAAAGGAGCGCTGGTTGGATTCGAGCGCCAGACGGGCTACGTGCGTGGGTTGGTGGCCGGAGACGTGTTCGCCGGTATCGCCTATGAGGAGGTGGACAACAGCAGCGGGTCATCGGGTGTTAGGTCCGTGCGGTTGTATACGCAGGGCGATTTCGTGCTGCCGACTGCCAACGTGTCGCAGGCATTGGCCGGAATGGCGGTCCATGCGACCTCGGACGAGTCGACCGATGTCGTTCCGTCTGGGGGAGGCAGCCTTTGCGGGATCATGCTGGCGACGGCCGGATCGAGCAGCGCGATTGTTCGGATCAATCCGATGGCGGGGCCGCAGATGGAGCACGCGTTGCAGGTGCCGTTGGAAAGTTTGACGAGTGGCGCGACGACGAATCCCGTGATGATTACGCAGCGGGCGATTCGGGTTGTCGGTATCGACGTGTGTTTCAACACGGTGCCGGACCAGGGGAATCTGGACGTTGGGACGCACGCTAGCGATCCGGACGGGCTGGTGGATGCGTTCGATCTGTCGACCTTGTCGGCGAACACGCCGGCGTCGCTGACGTTGGTGAATTCGATTGTTGGGGATGGTTTTCGCGTGTGGGCGAAGGTTGGTCAGGCGTCGAGTACGGCCGGCGTTGGCGGCGTGCTTTCCGTTCGGTATATCGAACTGCCGTAGCGGTGTGGCCGAGTTTGGCGGTCTATCGGCGGCGCGGGTTGAATTCAAGCCAGGATGTGAATAAGGAGAAAATGGGATGGCAGTCATCAATACGGGTTTGCTGACGAAGGGGCTTCGCAGCGAGTTTTTCAATCGTTTCGAGGGGACGCCGACGTACTACCAGGACCTCGCGACGCGCATCGTGTCGAACTCGGATAGGGAGGAGTACCGTTGGCTGGGTACGGTGCCTCGTATTCGCGAGTGGGGGTCGGGCCGTCTGGCACAGGGGCTTCGAACCGAGAGCTACTCGGTGGTGAACCAGAAGTACGAGGCGACGATCGAGGTCGACCGTGACGAGATCAGCGATGATCAGACGGGGCAGATTCGTCTGCGTGTGGCCGAGTTGGCGCAGCGGGCGGCGACGCACAAGGACTATCTATTGGCACAATTGCTGATGGACGGAGAGACGCCGGGCAGCAACAGCTATGACGGCGTGAGTTTTTTCAACGAGACCCACGAGTCGGGATCGTCGGGCGAGCAGAGCAACTTGTTGGAGGCTTCGTCCGAGACACCGGACGATCCCTCAGTCGACGAGTTCAAGCTTGCCTTGAAGGGCGGGCTCGGCACGATGCTGAGTTTCCTGGACGACCAGGGCGAACCGATCTTCATTTCGACGTCGAGTCTTGTGATAGCGGTTCCCCCGACGATGCTGATCGCGGCGACCGAGGCGGTGAGCGCGACGGTCGTGAACGACCAGCCGAGCGCGCTGCGGGGGATCGCGCGCGTAATTGCGCTGCCATGGCTGTCGGACAAGTCGAAGTGGTATCTGTTGAAGACCGACGGGGTTGTGAGGCCGTTCATTTTCCAGGATCGTGAGCCGGTCGAGTTCAAGGCGATGGCGGAGGACTCGGATGAAGGTTTTCGTCGCGAGAAGTTCCTGTTCGGCGTTCGGGCGCGGTATCGAATGGCGTACGGCTATTGGCAGTATGCGATTCGCACGGACTTCCTGGCGGCGTAATCCACCTAACGAGGTGTCGCCGATTTGTGCGGGGTCGGCGGCGTGGTGGCCGGGCGAGCCGCGGGGGTTACGCGGTTCGTGCCGGCCGCCGAGTTGACAATGGCGAATGGCAAACTGGCGCGTAAATCGTATTTCGCACCTACTGTCCGCCCACCGAATGATCGGCAATCGTTAATCAAGGTGACAGTGCTATGTCATACATCACGAACAGCGACATCGAAGCCTGGCTGGGCACGGAGACGGCCGTCGAGTTGACAGACGACGAAGGGACGGGGTCGGCCGATACGGCGAAGCTGGACGAGGCCCGATTGGGTGCCGAGGGCGAGGCGAACAGTTACCTGGCCACGCGGTATCAGGTGCCTGTGGAAGTGTCATCCAATCCCGAAGTGTCGGCGGTCTTGCGTTCGTTCGTGTTGGATCTGGCGGCATACCGTTTGCACACGCGGCGACCACCCGTGCCGGAAGACGTGATCCGCGGCCGCGAGGCGGCGGTGACGTGGTTCGGGCGTGTGGCGTCCGGCGTGGTGCAGATGCCGGCGGAGACGGCATTACGGGAGAATCCTGCCTTGGGCACCATTGGCGAGGCGACTGGATCCGAGCGTGTGATGACGCGCGAGGAGCTGGAGGACATTTGAGGGGTCAGGAGGCGCACAGGAATAACGTAAATAGTTGATCCGCCAAACGGCAAGCCAGCCGGCCAGCCAAGCGGCACAATTGGCTATGTTATTTTTGCCCAGATCCTTAGTGATAGTACCGTGCAGGGTCCTTCCGTCGCCCCCGTTGGGGGCTGTGGATTTCGTGGGCCGGTGACCCAGGGCTCGCTGCGCTTCGCCCTGGGCTTTATTCCGTCGCCGCTCCGCGGCTGGATTCGGCTGGCGTTCCGCGGCTGGAATCTGGTGAACAAGACGACTTCGCGTTGCATGAGGTAGGCCATGTCAGAATTAGGCGATCTGGAAAACGTGATTGTCTCCCGCCTGGGAGCGGCGATGGTGTCGGGATCGCCAGCTTTCGAGGTCGTTCGTGGGGCGTCGGGGGGATACCGGCCCGTGATTCGCGATGCGTTGCGACGGGAGCGGATGCCGGCGGCGTATGTGGCGTTCACGGAAGATCCGAGGGCGCCTGAGGTGAAGGTCGCTGTTCGCGGCGCGAAGTTCATCGTCTTGTTGGCGGATCGGGCATTGCGCGTGGAATCCAATCCGCGACATGGCGACGTGAGCACGACCGGCACGTTCACGCTGCTGGACGAGGCGCGGGAACAACTGGACGACTATGAGCCGTCGGCTGGGTTGCGGCTCGTGAATCTTCACCAGCGTTTTGTCGAGGCCGACGATCGGGTGGCGGTGTACGAGCTGCTGTACCGTGTCTGGCCCGTGGTCGACGAGAACTTGTTGTTCGCGGGCAGCGCGATTGCCGGGAGTGACAGCCGCATGTCACTCGAAATCGGCCCCATCGAACTGGAACAGGAGGAGTTCCGTTTTTCGGGTCTGAGCGGCACGTATATGCACAGGCTGGGGATACGGCCTCGCACGATCATCTGGCGCGGCCGAATCCGAGGCCAGGACGACGCGGCGGTGAACAGCATCGAAACGAATATAGAACAGATCGTCTTGTTACAGACGGTTGGAAACATCACGACCGGTTCGTCGCGACAGTTCGATGGTTGTGTTCTGGAGCGATACGTGCGAAACGGACCGCGGCGTATTGACAGTGACGGCATTATGGTAGGCCAGGATGCGGAGTTGGTTTTTTCTCAGTTGAATCCTTCGTAGTGCTGAGGAGGTTGGCGAGTCCATGACGGTTCCACGTGAAGAATGCGGTTGGGCGGAGCGGGTCGAGACGGCGGTCGAGACATCCGTCGGCTCGGGGTTTTTTGCTGCCGATGATCGCCTCCGCGCGGACGTTGTGGAATCGGCCTGTGACGGCAAGGTCGGCAGCGCTTTGGTTTCGGTGCAGATCGACGACGAGTTCACCACGGCGGAGGCGATGGCGAGATACTATGCGGATCGCCGGGTGATTGTTCGGACGGTGACTGCGGTGTTATTCGACGGCTATTCCACCGTAGGGCGGCTGGGCTGGGGGCGCGGCGGGTCAACCCGCGGAACCGGACGACCGAGTGGCCGTCGCGGCGGCGAATTCACGTTGGAATTGGAGCACGTGGCCGCGCGGCTGGGGCGTGATGTGCGGGTGCAGATCATCGGGCGGTATGTCCGCGATGGCCGGATAGTGGACGGTATGTCGGCTGATCCCGACGCATGGTCGGGCGCATCGGTGCTTGCGCGGGGGCTTCCGTGTGTTTTCAACATGGACGGTGCGGGCAATTGTGATCCAGTTTCGATCGAGGTTCGCGATGCCGGGGGTGCTTTGCGCGATGTGTATATCTTCACGGAAGATTCGCGATCGGATGCCGTTGCGTGGACTTACGCGAAGGTTCTCCGATACCTGCTGCATTTCTACGGATGGAGTAACTGCCCGGTAGGTGTGGATCACGTTTTCGCGCAGACAGAATCGGCTGTTTCCCTGTCGGAAGAAGGACGCGCGGCCTTCATCGAGTCGGATCCGCTCGTCTATGCCCTGTTGGGCCGGCCGGACACGCTGGTGCTGGAGGCAACGAGTGTTCTGGAATCGATGTCGTTGATCTCGGCGTATTCCGGGATTCACCTGACCGCGGAGAGCGAGGCAGTGGGCAGTGGGGTTCGGACGTCATGGCGGGCTTGGTCGGAACTGAGCGGCCCGGCTCGCGAACTGCGGCTGGCGACGGCGGCGCGCGATGAAGCGGGCTTGCCCGTGTACGATCCGTCCGCCGTTTCGGTGATTGACTTGTTTGATGATAACAACGTTTCGGCTTCGTCGGTGAGTTGGGATGCGCGTCCGATCGCGCAGGCGGCGCTGGTGGCGGGGGATGTGAAGCGTTACGAGGTGCAGGTCGAGCTGTGGCCGGGTTGGTTGCCGGAGCCGGAGTTGGATGACGTGGAGCAAGCGCTGCGTTCCAGTGTCAAGACGCAGGCACTGACGGACGAGCAGGTCGCGGCCATGGGCGAGTCCGTCACGGCCGACGCATGGTATCGAAAGTACCACCGAAATGGTTCGGAGTTTTCCGATCATTGGCAGGTCGGGCGAATGTGGGTGCTGAACGAGGCGGGGACATACGGCGCTTCACAATACAATCGGAACACGCCTTTCGACAGTTATGCGCCATACGATTTCGCCTCGACGTTGCCCGGATGTTGGATGCGGCGATGCCGTCGATTCCTGCCGATCACGGCGAGTTTTGGCGGGGCGGAGCGTGTGCTTGTCGAAGTGAGCTTCGATGGTGGAGACAACTGGGAGCGGGTTGAGTCTGCATACGAGGTGTCGCCCGATGAATGCGGAATCTGGTTCAGTGCGACGAACCCGATGGCGCTCGCCTCGGCTGGCGCGGATGCGGAGGCGAACTTGTGGTATGCGCTGGTCGATCAGTCATGCCGGATTCGGGTGACGGCGTTGGTGGAGTCTGACGACCGTTTGGTGGCGGAAGCCTCCGGAGATTCGGCGCCGACCCTGTTTCGCAACGCGGCGGTGTTGTACGCGCCGGGTCGATTCGGATTCTTGCGCTGTCTGGATGGATCGGCGAAGGGCTTGGGGGCCGGCAAGGAGACCGGCTCGGCCCGCGACGACACGGAATTGATGGACGATGTCGCGGCGTCGATGGCGAACGTGGGCGCATCGCGGGGCGTCACGGCGCGGGCGGTCGTTCCATGGTTGGACGACTCATACGCGATAGGCGATCGGATTGTGGGGGTTCGTGGCCGGGGTCTCGGCTTCGACGCCGCACGGACACCGAACCGGCGTCACGCGTGCGTGATCGGGAAGCGCTATCGTTTGGGACCCGAGCGTTTCGAGACGGAACTTATTCTAGCATCATCGAACGGCGGCGACGCCGACGGCGCGAGCGGGAGTTAGGCGATGGAGGCAGTGGCGATCGAGGTATTGCGGCGGCGATCCGTTCGCGGGGGTGATCGCTTTGACGTTTTCGGCGATGCGGGATCCGGCGAGATCGACACGTCCCATCCGCTGACAGACAGGCCGATCGGCTATTGGGAAGGCCTGCCGGTGCGTGGTGGGCACCTGACGGACGGACACATGTCGGCCATGCACCTGGATAACGTGATACCTGACGGACACGTGAGCGGTCGGCATCTGACGGCGGAGCATCTGTGGCCGGCGCCGCCGCTGGTTTGGGTGTCCCGGCCGCTGTATTTCGGCGTGTTTCAGTTTGCG
>JAUVGW010000131.1 GCA_030593565.1 Phycisphaerae bacterium
CACACAGACACGATCCTATCTCATGGCGACACAGAAGAGACCTGATATTGTCCGCGCCTACTTTCAGGAGGCTCACGTCAATTACGCAGCGGAGTGACACTATTCATACATGTTCACATAATCAGGTTCGGAGTAGTAAGTCCCCATGCCGGGGATCATGCCGAGCCGTCGGTTGCCGTCAGCCGCGGTGGCGCGGTTCGCGTGGCGTGGTGGGCAAAGCGGGAGTCAACCCTGTTGATCGACTTCGCGAGCATCGTGCTCTGGGACGACTTCGCATTCGACCTGTTCGACATTGATCCCCGGTACGCGGCGATCGGCAACGAAGATCACTGGCCTTCCGCCGGCGCATCCGATGCCGAGGTGGCCGCTACCACATGGACTAGGCGGATCCCCGTGACGGCGCAGCCGAGGGGCCTGATCTGGACTTTTGACGACTACACAAGCGCCGAACTGATCCGTGCCTGCCCCGACCCCATGTACGGGTATCGCGTCTGGCAGTGGCAGCCGTGCGTAGCCATGGATTCGGCCGGCAACTTCGCCGTCGTCTGGCAGGATGCGGAGGATGAGTATGACACAAACCCGCCGTTCAATGTCGTCCTCCAGATGTTCGATTCAACCGGGAGTGCTGTTGGCGGCGAGGTGATCGTGAACCAATCCGTGTCAGCGGGATTGACCTCTGAGGAATCCACCGCTGTGGCCTTGGATGACGACGGCAACATCGTCATCGTCTGGGTCGGCCGACAGCCCGACGACTGCGATCCGCGCTTTCGCATCTACACGCGCCGTCTGGCCTGGGATGGCCTCACGACGCCCACCGTCGCCGGCGATCAGTTCATCGTCGACCAGGACGAAGACTGGAAGCCCATCAGCGCCGCCGACGCCAACCCGACCGTCGCCCTGACGCTGGACACGGTCGATCCCGGCGCATTCGTCGTCGCCTGGAACGTCACCGTGATTGAAGGCATCGGCGGGCAGAACATCCACGCCCAGTACTTCCACAGCGACGGCGAGCCCCGCGGCCGCGAGTTCCGCATCAACCAAGCGATCGAGGAGGAGACGCCCTTCAAGAATCGCCGCCTGGCCAACAGCGGCCAGCACACGCTCGTCTATGGAGCGGACGACCAAGTGATCGCGACATGGACCCGCTACGACGATGTGGAGGAGGAAGACGGCACCGCTATCTTCACGATCCTGCCGGCCGGCCACGCCGAGACCACCTGCGCGGGGCTCGCATGCCTCAAGGGCGACTGCAACGACGACGACCTCGTCAACGGCCTGGACATCCAGCCGTTCGTCGACGTGATGCTGGGCGAGGTCCCGGAGATGTGCGACTTCGAGGTCTTCTTCGACATCTGCCCGTACGACATCAACGAGGATTGCCTGGTTGACATGGCCGACGTGCCGCCCTTTGTCGGGCTGCTGCTCGACGTATCCAAGGATCGCCTTCTCGACGACTGCAACGACAACGGCATCCCTGATGCCAACGACATCGCCTACGGCACGAGCGAAGACTGTAACAAGAACTACATCCCCGACGAGTGCGACATCGATCCGACCGACCCCGACGGCGACGGTGAAATAAGCAATGACCTGAACGCCAACACCATCCCCGACGAGTGCGAGCCGGACTGCAATGAGAACGGTGTACCCGATGACAAGGACATCGCCGACGAGACGAGCACCGACGTCAACAGTAACGGCATCCCGGACGAGTGTGATCCCGACTGCAACGATAACGACGTGCCGGATGACTGGGACATCTTGCAGGAGACCAGCGCAGACTGCAACGAGAACGGCACGCCCGACGAGTGCAAGCCCGACTGCAATCATAACGACGTCCCCGACGACTGCGACCTCGACCCGAGCGACCCGGACGGAGACGAGTTTGTCAGCGAAGACTGCAACGAGAATAACTACCCCGACGAGTGCGACCTGACGCTGCCGCCGGGTTTTGGCAGTCTCGACTGCAATGATAATGACATCCCCGACGAGTGCGACCTGGCCGCATGTGAAGGCGAGGCGTGGTGCGACGACTGCAACGAGAACGGCTTTTTAGACGTGTGCGACATTGCCGCCGAGATCAGTGACGACGAAAACGAGAACGGCATCCCCGACGAATGCGAAGGCGAAGGGCCGCTGGGCGGCGGTGAAGGTGGCGGCGGCGGCGCACCGATGGGCGCGCCTTTCGGCGATCCAACGCCTGGCCCGGTCGGCGGCGTCCCGGATGCGTGGGCGGCCTTCTTCGACTGGTCGATGGATCAATCCTGGGGCCCTGACGCGGAGATCAGCGGCGCGGCACAGTTCCAGATGATGATCAACAAACTCGACGAACTCGGCCTGCCGATGGCCGACCCGTGGTACCTCCGTGATGTCTGATCAGCACAACGCCTGAGCTGTAAACCAATAGCCTAAAGGTGAACGTCCTGAACGGGGGCGGGGCTGGATGGATCTGTCCGGCCTCACCCCACCGCTCGCCCAAGTCCGCCGGCGGCCGGTGGGAGCTCGCCCCGCCTTCAGCGGCCGAGCTGTTCTTCCTGGCATTCGACGAGGGATCGGATCTTGCGGGTTTGGGTGCCGGCGACGGCCTGCCAACTGACGTCCGCGTCTTCCTCGACGAGCTTGCCGATTCGGCGGCAGGCGAGCAGGACGGTGGTGTGGTTCTTGTTGCCCATGACGCGGGCGATCTCCGGGAAGCTCAGGTCGGTGTGCTTGCGGGCGAGGTACATCGCGATGTTCCTCGCCAAGGCGATCGTTCGCGATTTACGCGATGTGTGCAGGTCCGCCGGCGTGAGGCCGAAGAACGTGGCCACGCTCGACTCGATATCGCTGACGGTCAGAATCTTGCCCGTTTGGGTGAGATGGTCATCGAGGGCCTGCCGGGCGAGCTCCAGCGTGATGCGTTCCTTGGTGAGCGCGGCGTAGGCCAGCAGCTTGAGGAGGCAGCCTTCAAGTTCACGCACGTTGGCCTTGATCTTGTCGGCGATATATTGCGTGACGGGTTCCGGAACGTCGTGGCCCGTTTGGGCGGCCCGGCGTCGCAGAATCTCGCATCTCGTTTCGACGTCCGGCCGCTCGATGCGGACGACCATGCCGGCGACCAGGCGGCTGACCAGCGACTCGGACAAATCGGCGATCATCTTCGGGTGGGCATCGGAGGCGAGGACCACGCGCTTGCCGACGACATCGATGGCGTTGAACGTGTGAAAGAACTCCTCCTGGGTCGCCTTCTTGTTCGCGATGAAGTGCATGTCGTCCAGGAGGAGGACATCGATATCGCGGAAGCGATGGCGAAACGCGTCGAGCCGGCGTTCACGGAGTGCGTATAGGAAGCGATTGGTGAATTCTTCGCCGGTGACGTATAGCCACCGTTTCTGTGGGTTCTCCGCAGCCAGGCCGTTCGCAATGCCCTGGAGCAGGTGCGTCTTTCCGAGGCCGCAGGCACTGTGGAAGAAGACCGGGCTGCTGTCGCCGTTGGGGCTTTCGACGACGGACCTAGCTACGGAGTAGGCCAGCCGGTTGGTCGAGCCGACGACAAAGTTCTCGAGCTTGCCCCGGAGCTTGCGTGCGGGTGCCGCCATGTGGCCGCCGCCGTACGATCTTCCGCCGCCGCTTCGCACCTCGCGAATGGACCGTTCGGCGTTTTTCTCGATGAAGGCCGCCTGGGAATTCAACTGACTTTTTCGCAGGTTTCTGAACAAGACGGGATCGATGGCGAAGGAAACCTGCACCTCTCGGCCGATGACCTCGTTAGACGCTTGGGTGATGGCGTCGGCGAAGTGGTCTTCTATCCACTGCCCGATGAACAGGTTCGGGACGCCGACCTTGACGAAGCCGTCCACGCAAGTCAGTTGCGTCGAGTTCTTGAACCAGACATCAAAACGTTGGGGGCCGACGAGTTCCGCGATTCGCGTTCGGATACGACCTGCGAGGTCCTGAAGTTGTACGGGCACGGCGCGCTCCTTTACCGTCACACGCCACAACGTGGAGTGGCAGGGCCAGCATTAATGATGACATCAACCTATGAGCGAGATCATCAGGTGCCCCGAGCCGTCCGTGCCACGGCCCCCCGATGGCTGCCCCGATCGTACATGGCTCCTAACGTGTCCTTACTGAGGACGGAGTGTATGGTCGGGTCGTTTCCGCGTCAACTACCAATACTAATCATTTACCGCGTAGAAGTTGTGCACACGTCGTGATCACAACTGTGACAGTCACTTGCGCGCGAAAAAAAACTTCTTCCACGCGTTGCCCACATCTACCGCCGCATGGTGCACAATAGGTGGACAAGATTGCGCCGATCGGCGCATCCTCTTGAATCAACAGGACTTGGGCACAACGTGGATCATGGCCCGTCGCCTTGTCGTCTCAGGAAATCCCGCTGATTCATATAGGGAAACCGCCGAGGCATTCTCCGAATCCACCGCGAGGGTCACGTTCGAGAAGTTCTCGCGTCTTGCCAGGGCGAGTCCCCGCTCCAGCAACCTGCGACCGATTCCCATGCGGCGACAATGCGGGTGAACGCCCATATAAGCCAGCTCCAGCGACGGTACTAGGGGGTTTTCCCCGAATAAAAGACAGCCGACCGCGCGTCCGTCGCGGCGGGCCAACAGCCAATGATGCGGATCAAAACGTCCGGCTGCTTTGTGTCCGGCGATGACGTCGTCGATGTCGCGCAACCCCGTAAGTCCCGGACAGTCGAGGCTGTCCTGGTAGGTTGCGGAGATGAGTCGCGCGAATTCGTCGTGACACGCGTCGTCATAAGTGGACCATTGCACGGCAGGATCGTTGCCAAGGTCCTGCGCGCCGCGTTCGCCTCGGCTGTCTTCGGTTGTCGCGGTCCACTCCATGTAGCGAAGCAGGGCGATCTCGCGGAATCCGGCAAGTGTCAGCGCTTCTCGACTGAGCGCGTCCCCGGGCTTGATGAGGCATTGCACGAGGCGCACATTTCGATCTGACACGTCGGCCAGCACTTGGCGAAGCAGGTGCGATGTCGTTTCGACGGGGCAGTCAGTCGTGTCGCCGTCGGGGAGCAATAGCATGGCGCTGCGGCCGACGGTTTCGATGAACGTGCAGCCGGTGACGGTGCGGCCGTCGACCGCACACGTCCAATGTCGGCTCAGATCGAGCGACATCGCGCGTGCATATTGCAGAAAAGCGCTGATGTGCCGTTCCAGCTCGGCCGAGGATTGTCCATAGCTCGCCAATGTCAGGCGAAGCATCCTGCGGGCTTGGTCGGCTCCAACTGGTTGAATTTCGGTGTTCGACATACGCCTGTGTTCGCTACAATTGTCCGTAACTGTTCATGGGGCTTTACTGATTTGTGGCACCGGCGAGACGCCGGTGCCATAGGGTCGGGCTCCATCGGTCACCACGCGGGAGCTTGCACGGTAATGCCGGACGATAAGCAGACGGCACGTCGACCGCAACCGCCGTCAGGTATTCAGGTGAGGTGTACGGAATCGATCCCGACATCCGGCGGCAGCGATTGGACGACATCCTCCATACGCGGCCACGTTTCGCCTTGGCGGGGGCGGCTGACGACGACGTGTTCACCGAGTGGTCGCCACAACCTCGGGTCGGTTGGACCGAAGATCGTCACAGTTTGGGCGCCGAGGGCGGCAGCGAGGTGCGCCATGCCGCTATCATTCCCGATGAATCGCGCGGATCCGGCAATCAGCGCAGCGGCTTCGTGCAGCGAGCAGTTCTCAACAACCGGCGCGGCGCTTCGCAGGCGTCGCAGATCAGCATCATGGAATCGCTCCCACTCCACGGGGCCGAGGAGCAATGCGACCGGAAAGCCATTTGTCCGTAGGTGATCGATCAGTTTGACGAAACTCGAGACAGGCCAGCATTTCCGCAGCCCGCCACTGCCGGGATGGATGATCACGAAATGTTCGGCCGCCCCTCCCGCCGTCGCTTCGAGCCGTCGTCGGGCGGGATCGAGTACTGACTGGGCCAACTGGATGCGAGGTGGGCCGGCGATCCCGTCCATGCCGACCGCCCGCAAATCCGATAGCCATTGATCGCTGATATGGTCGGGCCAGTCCGGTCGGGGCCGCGGATCGATGTCGATGACGTGGCGAATGCCGGTTTCTTCAAGACGAGCTCGAATTCCGTGACCTGCTTCGGCGGAGTCATTCGCGCTCGCGTCTTGCGGGTCGTCGGGGGAGGCGGC
Organism: Phycisphaerae bacterium; assembly: GCA_030593565.1. Taxonomy (GTDB): domain Bacteria; phylum Planctomycetota; class Phycisphaerae; order UBA1845; family UTPLA1; genus JAFGQA01. Next base: position 6,176 of record JAUVGW010000131.1, read on the forward strand.
CCGACTCGCGAGCATGTTCACCGCGAGGTCAAACGCGCCCAGGTGCGTGCGGACATGTCGAGGCAGTTCGGCGTTCGGCGAAAACAGCGCGTGAAATCCGCCGACGTCCAAATCGAGCACCTCGTCCACGCCACCGCCGGGCACCGCGATTGACACAATATTGCGCCGACCAAGAACGGCGACGAATCCAGCGCCGGCATTGCGCAGCGCGGCGACCACGCGGAGTGACATCACGAAGTCACCAATCGCCCCGCCATGTATCAGGAGTGCCCGATCCATCGATTCCCCGTCAGTTTCCCGTCACGTGGCCCAAAACCATGATCGCGTACCGTGTATGATGGGCGATGTTGCCCGTGCGTGTCTAGCCGGGGTGGCATGGGTTAGCGGAGCCGCGTTGAGCGGCGGAGGTTACCCGTGGGAAAGGAACGTCAAGGTGTTCCCACGGGTAACGAGTGGGCCACCTTGTGGGGTGCCCCACTCGTTACCCATGCCACTCCGCCGAAGTGGCGTACACGCGATTGGCCCTTTCAGGGCAATGTCGGTGGTTTTTTCAATGCGACTCGCGCGGCGTGCCATTGTCTCGCACCTCCAAGGCGGCCTGTTCCTTCTCGATCAGTTGCGCGAGCCGCCACGCCAGAATGTTATCCACGATTTTCGCGGTGGCCTCAGGTCGGTAGCCGCTACGATTCCAAACGAAGTGGCCGTCGACCGCGGCAATGACGTCGAATGGGCATGCCAGCACGGCGATGCGGCCGTCGATCGTGCGCGTCAGGATCGGCGGCGGCGCCCCACCGCGCGTCAGGCTCGATCCCGCCTTCGTGGTTTCCAGGCCGGTCAGCGGCCGACCGCCGGCGAACGCGCCTGTCGTAATCGGGTGATCTGCCAACAAGACGCTTTTTACGCCGACATCGATGGTGTCGAACAATTCGCAGGCGGCATCAATGCCGGCGGGCCGTCCGTCCGCCGCGTCGATCAACAGCAATCCGCCGCCTTGGATGTAGGCCCGCACGGCCGTCAGGGTTTCATCGGTCAACCGCCGCATCTTCCGGGTCGTCAGATGGACGACGTCGTAGTCGATCAGACCGTCGACCGTTGGCGGTTCAGCGTCCGCGCGCGCGACCAGCCGGATGCCGGTTCGGTGTTGCAGGCCCTCGGTGTAGCGTTGCCATGCGCCGGGGTGCGCGTTCCAGTTCCCGGCGTGGGGCAGGCGTTTCAGGGCCAGGCGGCCTAGGCTCGACGCGTCCGGTCCGGCCAGCGGGTCGGCGCGGAGGCGTTTCGGCAGTCGGCCGTAGGGCGACGCGACATACACGCGCAGGTTCGCCATGATCTCGAACAAATTTGCGTACCGGGCCGTTCTCGCCTGGTGCCATGCGCCGGCGATATCGACCGGGCAGAGCAGCACGTGGATTCGCGGCCCGTCGGCAATCGCGCGGAACGGCACATGTCTCCGCCTGGGTTTCTTGGGGCGGCAGTCGAAATGGCAGGTGTAAACGGGATGGCTTTCATCCAAGGGCTTGAAGCGGTAGTCCAGATCGCGATAGAGCCGTTCGAAGATCGCCGTGGCGCTTCGGGTGAATTTCCCATTGGCACGGTCCGCGTGCAGGAAGACCGTGCCGCCGCGTTCGGTGTATCGGCGGATTCGCTCCAAGGTTTCGCCCGGGAGATCGAGTTCGCCCGTGCCACTGATGTATAGGATCGGCGCGTCCTGGAAGTCCCGCAGGTCCGATGTCGGCGGAATGCGCTGCCAGCGATACAGGCGTTCAAAGGTGCGCGTCATGTACCGCGTCAGGCTGTGGATGTCGCGTTGATAATAATTCCAGTCGTCGATCTCCTCACCGTGCTCCAGTTTCTGGATCAAGATCGGCGCTTGGCCGTGAACGAGGAAGATCAGTGCGAACGCGTCGGCAATGACCTGGTTTCCCCAGTTGTGACGGGCAACCTGCGAAGCGTACTGCCGAAACCAATCGCGTCCGCCAATGACCGCCCGGCCGCTCGCCAGGCCCAGACGTTCCAGGCCGAACAGTTCGTATCCGTAGTAGTTCGAGATGTTCGGCCGGTGGAGTGCGAGGTACTTGTCGCCTTGCTCGATCGCCTCGTAGATCGCCTTCATCTGCTTGCGGATCGTCTTGCGCGGCTTGATGCCCTCGAAGTACCGATAGGGGGCGTCGGCTCGCGGATAGTATCGGTCGAGCACGATGTACAGGCTGTTGCAGCCCGCCACCGTCATCGAACCGGTGGCGAATCTACCGCGGAAGGAGTAGGCCCACCCTCCGGCAGGCTGCTGCGTCTTCCTCCAATGTTCCGCGATGGTCAGCCACGTGCGGTTCGACACCTCGATGCCGCCCACCGACCCGGCCCACAGGCCGAGGTTCGCGAACTGCGTGTTGGAATTGTCCCAGTCGTTGCCCTGTGCCCGGGTGTAGCTGTAGCCGCCGCCGGATCGCATCGCCTTGTTCAGAAAGGCCATGTCGTCTCGTAGTAGCTTCCGATACTTGAGGCGGTTTGATCGGCTGATCGGCCTGTCCAACAACGCACTCCACACGCTCGCCCGAAGGCTCCGGACATATGTGCCCGAGCGGTCGACGTTGTCTTTCGTCATCGCGTCGATCATTAAGGCCAGTGCCGGGTGCGTCGTCTTCACATCGGCGGAAACCAAGGCGAACGCCGCCAACGCCGAGGGTCCTCCGAAGAAATGTCCGTGCATCTCCTGCTTGACGTGTCCCGGTGTGGTCCATCGGATGATTGAACGCCGCGGTATCCTCAAGCCGATGCCGCCGACCGTGTCGATCTCGATATATGATGCTCGGCTGCGCTTCACCGTGCCCCGAATGACGACGGTCTTCGAAGGTTCCCCAGCCTGGCGGTATTCGATTTCATCATGGAAGTCGATCTGTTCCAGCAGGGCGTTCCTGCCGGCGTGGATCGCGGAGGCAACCATCTTGTCGTCGGCCTCCCACGCTTGGCAGGTCGATCCGGTGATCGTCAGGATGGACAAGATGCAGGTAAACAAAGCGGCAGGTCCTGTTAGGCATCGCGCAGGAATAAAACGACCGATTGTGCCGTTTGGCTGGCCTACCGGCTTGCCGTTTGGCGGATCAATCGGCGCGTATTTCGGCTGGCAACCATGTCACGATCTTCCATATCATTGTATGCTATTGCCGCATCCACGGCGCGGTTTGGACTGCGGCCTTGCGCGGGCGAACCACCGCAGCCAGCCGAAACTATGGGAGGTGAGATGGCTCGACGACAACGGCTGATTGATCCGAGCGACGGCCGCAAGCGGTGCGACTGGGCAGCAACGGACCCGTTGCTCGCCGCCTACCATGATCTGGAATGGGGAATGCCGATTCGCACGGACGCTGGCCACCTGGAGCGCATCGCGCTGGAAATCTTCCAGTGCGGCTTGTCCTGGAAGATCGTGCTCGTCAAACGGCCCGCGCTGCGCCAGGCGTTTGCCCGGTTCGCCGTCGATCGCGTGGCGGGTTTCAAGAAGCGTGACGTCGATCGGCTCTGCAAGGACGCCTCGATCATTCGGAATCGGCGAAAAATCGAGGCGACGATTCACAACGCGCGGCAGTTTCGAGAAATCGCCGGGCGGCACGGCTCGTATCGGCGGTGGTTGCTGAGTCTGCCCGCCGAGACGCCCGCGGAACAGGCAGCGTTGTATCCGCTGTTTCGGCAGACGTTCAAGTTCATGGGGCCGGAGACGACAAAATGCTATTTGATGGGCGTCGGCAAAATCGCGCCGGACCACGATCGAGGATGCTGGCGTGAGTAGTGCAGTTTCGGAGAAAATGTAGCGTCCGACCCCCGTGTCGGACGTTGAATACCAACGGTTTTCGGCGGGGTGGCCCATTGCTTTAGGGCCTGTCGGTTTAGTCGTCGGTACGGGACAGCGTTGCATGTTCACCACCCGACTCGCGCCGGTGGACGATTTGCCGCCTTCGATCAGGTCACTCGACTTCCTTTCCATCCTGGTCGATCAAACTCCTCATTCTGTCGTAACTCGGCCTTCTTGGCCCACGCAGGCGTCCCCTGGCGCGTCTCTAACCGGTCTGGGCATGGCCTCGGCTTGCACACTCTCCATCCCCGCGCGCACGCGCTCCATCGCCGCAATCAGCTTCCTTACATTGAAGGCCGCGCATGCCCACAGCCATTCCGTCCGGACCTTCTCCAACCCCCGCAACAAGAACTGACGAAGCCCCAGCGCCTGCTTAATCACCGCGTTCGGCGTCTCCGCCAGGTGGGCGCGCCGGAGCTTGGTTCCATCTATTCACGTCGGTCGCCTCCGTACAAACCTGAACGACAACCCCGCCAACTCAACGACCCTCTCCATTTGAAACTAGTGTACCGCCACACATGAATCTGCGGGTAGCGTCGGCCCCCTGTGGCCGACGTAAAATGTGGAGGGTTTCTCCTCCTCGCATACGTCGGCCACAGGGGGCCGACGCTACTACCCGTACTTTTTGGCGTGGCGATGCACTACGCCGGTTCACGGCGGTGCATGCCACCCGTTGGTCAAAGTGAACCATTACCCGACAACAAGCCTCGCACCTTGGTCTGGGTGTAGCATCACACCCACACGTGTGTCCCGCGGCCTCGGATCCCCTGGTTCCTCAATCCCCTATCCCACCCAGTGCCGCAAATTCTTCAATGTGAAATCCCCACGTTCCCCCAGATCAATCTTGCCATCCCGCGTGATCGGAAACCACGCGCTGCCGGCGTCGTTTCGCAGGACGTGGAACGTCTGGGCCGGCGTGCCGCCCTGTCCCAGCAGCACTCGCACGCGCCCGTCGTCGTTCGTGGCGATGTCAAGCACCATCAGGGCGTGGCCGGGGCGTCCGCGTCGTAGCAGGATGTCGCCCGGCTCCACCGCTTGGTCTTCGGCCGGCCGCGTGTCGTCCAGCAGGCTGTAGGTCGTGGCATATCGAAACACCGTTTCGAGCCAGCAGCAAAAACTGTCGCGGCTGTCGTCTGCCGGCGCCTTGCGCCGGAACGCCACCTCTCGACCCCGCACCGACGCCCGTATACCGCTCGCCCACGCCTGCCAGCCCGATCGGTGCCCGCTCGTGAAATGAAATGCCAAGCCGTCGAGCCGCCCGGTCGTCCAACCATGCTCGGCTCGCAACCGTATCATCATGTTCGCCGCGTTCAGGAGCCGCCGGCCATGCGGTTGCAGCGCGACCACCGCTGCCAGATTCGGATGTTTTGCCGCGAGCACGACCTCCCCCCGGGCCGTCGTCACAGGGATCTCCTCGGGCGCGACCGGCAGGTGCCGCAGCCAATCGGCAAAGCTCCTCGCCGGAACCGCCACGCGCGTGTATCCCGGCGGCGTCTCGATTCTCCTCGCCAACGGTTCGTAGCTTCGCCGAGCGCTCTTGCTCAGCCACGCGTAGTGGCCGGCCCGATCGCCGACGGATTCCGAGGAATCCTCCGCCACGGATGAACCAATCGCCTCGCTATATACGAGCGTCGGGGATGATACCTGACGTGTCGTTGAGAGCACGACCGCAATGACGACGATGCCCCCGGCCGCCTGCAACACACCTCGCAGCCACCGCGCCACGCGGGAAGGTCCACGGGGTGATACATCCGTCCGAAGTCCCGTCGCCGAGTCGGCCATGGTGTTGCGTACGATGCCTATGCCGAAACACGCGTGGTGCGACCGAAAAGCCCCCGCCGCGTGGCACGGCTGTACCATTGTTCCCGTCAAACACCACGTTGCACGCCGTGTGGCGCAGCGCGGCCTCCGGCCGCAACCAAAATGTGACACAGGCATCCCGCCTGTGGGTACTGGTACACTTTGGGTGCCACGGGCGGCCTGACCGCCCGAGCCTCCACTGGCAGCAAGCTGCCAGTGCCACCCGTTGATCAAAGTGAACCACTACCCGCCTGTGACCCCACCGCCGAGACGGCGGTGCCACAGTTTACTTCGCGCGACGCGAAGATTCTCAGCATTTGTAATAGAGCCATATCGACCGTGCTAATGCCGTAACCACCGCCGTTACGGAACGTCCGTCCCATCACCCTCAGGATTACCGGCGAGTAGTGGAACCGACGTGGGCGCCTCCGTAGGCGAGTCTGTGCGACCGGCCGCCGCGAGAATCGTCCGTACCCGCTCCAACTGCTGCGCCGCCCCGGGACAGTCGGGATTGATCGCAACGGCCGAACGCAGTGCCGCCTCGGCCCCGACATAGTCATGCCGGTTCAGGCAGACGACTGCCAGATTGTACTGGGCGATATCCGCCGAAACGATCCTGCCGAACTCCTTCAGGCTGTCCTGTTTCCTGCCGATCTGGGCGAGCGTGATCGCCAGATTCATCCTGGCTCGTTTGAAGTCCGGTGAGATCGTCAGCGCCTCGCGAAACTCGCGCTCCGCTTGGTCATACCGCCGCTGCACCAGGTAGAAATACCCGAGATTGTTCCGCAGCATCGCGGCGTCGGGATCGGCGCGGATGCCCTGTCGAAAAATGTGCTCGGCATCCACGGTCCGGCCGATCTTCTGATATATCAGCGCCAAGTGGCTGTAGGCCGCCACGAGCTTGGGATCGCCGGCGATCGCCTTCTCGTACTGCGCGATAGCCGCCTTGACGTCGCCCTGCTTGTCGAGCACGCGGCCCGCTGCTAAGTGCGTCTGCGATTGTATGCGCGGCATTGGCGCAGGCTTCGCCTTCTCGCTGGCGGCTGACCGATCGTGTGGCCCCAGCTTTCCAGCGATGCCGGCCTGCCCCGTCGTCTGCGAACACCCGGTCCATGCCAACAGGCACGCCGCCGATACATACGTGATGATTCGTCGCGTCGACACGGATCTAGTCTCCGGAAGCTTCTACATTCAGGTAATACGCATTTTCCCGTGGTTCAGGCGTGTGCGCGACCTTGGTCCCACCCTCCGCCTCCGCGGCCGTCATGCCGCGACCGCGGGCCAGGCCGGTGACGATGTCGATCTTGCTCCCACCGGGCATCGCCTGCGCAAGAAAGGCCTTCGCTGTTTCGAGACGGGTCTGGACTAGGTCCACATCCCTGATCGTGGGCTGATATCGGATGCTCCCGCCATGCGTCGCCAACAGCTCGGCATACCGTTCGAGCCGGGCCGCACCCGTGCCCGACATCTCCGGCGAATGCGGCACAAAATGGATGTCGGCGATGCTCATGTCCGCCATCATGCCCTGATCGTTGTGATAGACGAAGCACCGCGCCCACTCGGGCTGCGTCTCCCCCTCGTCATACGGAGGGGCGTTTATCCGAGCCGAATCGTCCGGCTTCTGGCACCCCGCCGCCAGCAATCCCGCAACACACGCCAACACCGCAGTCAAAAGTCCAATCCGACACGCCATCGGTTTACTCCTTGCACAAGACCCGCCGTACCGACACCGCCGCCGGTCCGGCTTCATGTATCAGTTATCGGCAGATTGGCCCGGAAATAGGCAATCGGCTGATTTCGTAGCATTTACCCGTCCGTTGGCGACGTGCGGCCCATCGGAATAGGAGCCCGCGACCTTGGCCGGTGGGTTCGTTCCAGCAGTCATTCGGCCACCTCTCGGCCCAGCGAGCCGGCTCGTCTCGAGCCGGTCTTCTTGCCGAAATCAACCGATTCCGTCGTTTAGCCGCGCCCCGCAGGGGAGCGCGCCCACCACGCGCTCCCCTGCGGGTCGCGGCTAAACAGAGTGCTGGCCGCCGAAAGTGTCACGGACCCCCGCCGACGGGGTCCATGACATTTCAGG
>JAUVGW010000278.1 GCA_030593565.1 Phycisphaerae bacterium
ACGCGCGTGAGAAGGCGGACGGTTCGCATACGGTTTATGAAGACGTTGTCAGGACGGAGCCGATTGCCGTTGAGGTGTTGGATGGGTTGGCCGGCGTGAAGGGGCCCGTGAGCGTACCGATGCCTGGGTGGCAGAAGCTGGTGTATTGGCTGCTTGCTGTTGTGGCGGGGATCGTCGCGATTGGGTTGTTTGCGCGGTGGTGGCGTCGTCGTCGGGCGGAGGCGGATCGCGAGCTGCCGTGGGCGGTTCGTGTGTCGGCGTATGAATGGGCGCTGGGGGAGTTGGACAAGCTGGCTGCGGAGGATTTGGTCGGTCGGGGGCATGTGCGGGAGTTTTACTACCGCATCAACGGCGTGCTGCGGCGGTACATCGAGCTACGGTTCGATCTAATGGCCGGTGAGCAGACGAGCGAGGAGTTTGTCCGGGCGTTGCAGGATGCCGGCGTGTTTGACGAGAACCACAAAGAAGTGCTGCGCCGGTTTGTTCGTGCGTGTGATCCGGTGAAGTATGCCCGGCATCGGCCGGCGGCTGACGAGGTCGACTGGGTGCAGGCGACGGCGCGTGAATTTGTGATGGAGACGGCGGCGGATTCGGCGCGGCCTGCGGCCGCGGGGATTAGGGGACCGGGGGACCAGGGGACGTTCACAGGGTGAGGAGTGAGGGATTGAGGATAGTCCGTAATAGTCCGTTGTTAGGGGCGTGGTGATGGTTGATTGGGCGTGACGATCATTTGGGAATATCCGTGGTTCTTGGCTGCGGCGGCGCTTGTGGGTGTCGTTTGGTGGTCCTGGCTGAGTCGGCGGCGCCGAGCGGCGATTCGGTTTTCGGGGACGGAGCGGTTTGCGCTGACCGGTGGGTCGTGGTCGTTGAAGGCGCGGTATGTGTTGCCTGTTCTGCGTTCGTTGGCGTTGATCTTGCTGGTGGTTTCGATCGCGCGGCCGCGGAAGGCGGATGAGGAGACGCGCGTGACGACCGAGGGCATTGCCATGCAGTTGGTCGTGGATCGGTCCAAAAGCATGGCTAAGCATGATTTCGCGCTTGACGATGCGGGTAACACGCAGATGAGGCTGGCCGCGGTGAAGGATGTGGTGGAAGCATTCGTGTTGGGCGACGGCGATGAACTGGCCGGGCGTCGCAACGATTTGATTGGCTTGATCGCGTTCGGGTCGTATGCGGATACAGAGTGCCCGTTGACGCGGGACCATGCACATTTGATACGGTCGTTGCGACGGCTTGAGCCCTACGTTCGCAGAGAAGATGAGTGGCAATGCCAAACCGCGATTGGTGATGCGCTGATGTTGGCGGTGGAGCGGATACGGAACATCAAGCGGCGATTCGAGAACAACGAGACATTCACGATCAAGAGCCAAGCCATCATTTTGCTGACCGACGGAGATCAGACTGTGGGGAAGTTCGAGCCTGTGGAGGCTGCGGAGGTGGCGGCAGCGTTGGGGGTGAAGGTGTACACGATTGGCGCGGCGCCTGAGTTCACCACGCGAGACACGGGCGGCTTCCTGTTTCGCTCGCAGAAGGTTCAGGTGCCTACGCCGATCGATGAGGAGTCGTTGCGTGAAGTCGCCGAGGTGACGGGGGGGCGGTTCTTCAGAGCGAAGGACGCGGCATCGTTGAATGAGATCTACGCCGAGATTGATCGGTTGGAGCGAAGCGCGGTCGATGAGACGACGTACTACTTGTATGAGGAGCTGGCGTATAACTGGTTCGACGCCGGCCCGGTGAGGTTGCCGCCGCCGTTGATGGTGGTGCTGTGTCTGCTGGCCATCGAGGTCGTGTTGGCGAATACGCGGTTTCGGAAGATACCTTGAAGAAGGCCGAAATCCAAAAAGCCGAAAGCCGAAAGCCGAAAGTCGAAAGCCGAAAGTTGAATGCTGAAAGCCGAAATGTTGAAACGATGGAACCTTCTGCCGCGTTGCGTTTGAGAGATATGTCTTGACTGATCTGACGATCGAGAATCTTGATCGGTTGCGATGGCTGCTGGTGGTGGCTGCCTGCGGGTTGGTGATGGTGTACGGCTTCGCGCGGAAGAAGAGCGCGTTGCGGGCGTTTGCGTCGGCGAATCTGCTTGGCGTGCTGGCACCGCATGTGAGTATCGGCCGGCAGTATGTGAAGGCCGTGCTGGTGCTGCTTGCGATGGTCTGTATTGTGCTGGCGCTGCTTGGGCCGCGGTGGGGGACGTATTGGGAGCCTGCACAGCAGCGGCAACTTGATCTGGTGGTCTGCCTGGACGTCTCGAAGAGCATGTTGGTCGAGGATGCCGGGATGTCGCGTCTGGCGAGGTCCAAGGATGACATCACACGGTTGTTGAACAAGCTGGCAGGCGGGTCGATCGGGCTTGTGACGTTTGCCGGGAAGGCGGAGTTGACCACCCCGTTGACGGACGACTACGAGTATTACCGGCTGGCGTTGGAGGATGTCGGCATTCACAGTGCGCCAATGGGTGGTACGAACATCGGCGAGGCGATCGACGCGGCAACCAAGGCGTTTGGCGGGCGCGGGCGACGGCAGCGGGCGATTCTGTTAATGACGGATGGTGAAGATCACGGTGAGACGGCGGTCAAAGCTGCACAGACAGCGCTTGATCGCGGCATCAGGGTATTCACGATCGGCATCGGTGACGAGGAAGAGGGGGGGCTGATCCCGGTCGAGAAGGATGGCCGGCGCACGTTCCTGATTTACAATGACCAGCAGATGTGGTCGAAGCTGGATTCGACGGCGTTGAAGGCGATTGCGTTGGCGGGCGGCGGCGAGTACTTGCCGAGCAAGCTGGTACCCGGCACGACACTGCGGGCATTGGAGTGGATCTACGAGCAGCGGTTGGTCTCGATGGAGCAGCGGGTCAAGAAGGAGAAGCAGGTGGCGCACCAGTATGCGCGGTTTCATTGGCCGGCGGTGCTGGCGCTTGTGCTGTTGGTGTTGGAGGTGCTCGTGAGTGAGCGGAAAGCTGAAAATCGAAAGCCGAAAGCTGAAAGTTGAAACGCAACCTTTGACCGCGACCCGGTGAGGGCGACCGAGTAGAGAGTCCGAACGAGCGTGAGTGGACGGATGATGATGTGCATGGAAAGCCGAAAGCCGAAAGCCGAAAGTCGAAAGAGGGGAGGCGGTTCAGGCGATTTACAGCTTACAGCTTTGGTGCTGGCTGTCGTGATTGGGGGCGCTGTCTGTCCCGGTGTCGCGCGGGGGGATGAAGAACAGGTGGGTCGGCAGGCCGGTGCGAAGTTGGTCGAGAAGGGGACCGAGTTGGTGGCGGAGGGAGAGTTTGCCGACGCGCTCGCGGTGTATGATGAGGCGGCCGAGCAACTGCCTGACGCGCCGGAAGTGGCCTACAATCGTGGCATCGCCTTGTATGGATTGGGTGAGTACGCCAAGGCGGCGCCGGCGTTTCAGGATGCGATGGTTGCGGGTCGGCCTGAATTGGAGGCGATGGCCAAGTACAACCTGGGGCGATGTGCCCATGCGGCGGCGCTCGCGGAACGCGAGAATCTGGAGGCGTCGATCAACGAGTTGTCGCGGGCGATTCGTTTCTACAAGGATGCAGAGCAACTCGTCCCACGGGACGAGGACGCCGAGAAGAACCGGCAGTTGGCACAGCGGCTGAAGAAGTTTTTAGAGCTGCGTCTGGAACAGCAGAAGAAGGAACAGGAGCCGGAACAGAAGCAGGAGCCGACCTCGCAGCCGACGAGCCAGCCGCAGCCCACATCGCAACCAAGCTCGCAGCCCACGTCGCAACCGCAGGAAGGCGAACAGCAACAGCAGGGCGACCAGAAGCAACAAGGCGAACAGAAGGACGGTCAGCAGCAGCAAAAACAACAGGGCGAAGAGGGCGACGAGAAAAAGGACGGTTCGCAGACCGAGAGCGGTGGGGAAGAGCAGAAGATGTCGCCGGAGGAGGCGGAGAAGTTCTTGCAAGAGGCCCGTGACATGGAACGTCAGCGCCGCGAGGCCAAGCGGAAGGAGGCGATGGGGAAACTGGGGAGGATACCGGTGGAGAAGGACTGGTAGCGGAATGAAAGTCGAAACGTCGAAAGTCGAAACGTCGAAAGCCAAGGGATGACGCGCGCCGCCTTGATTACGTCGATCGCCGTTCTCGTGATGCTGCCCGCGGCCGCGCCGGTTCGCGCCCAGTCGGTGCAGGTGCAGATGTCGAGCACTGAGGCGTTTGTCGGCGAGTCGCTGGAGGTTAGGGTGGTCGTGTCGAATATGTCGGAGCGGGCCGTTCCCGTGCCGCCTGAGACGGCGCATTTCGAGATCCAGGCCAATCCAGGTAATCCCACCGGTCGCTCGCAGCGCATCTCGATTGTGAATGGTCGGAGGACACAGAGCACGGATTACACCTACGTCTATTATGTGCGGTCGCTCCGCACGGGCAGGCTCGTTCTGCCTCCGTTTTCGGTGGTGTACAAGGGGTTGACGCATCATACAAGACAGATGCCCATTGTGGTGACCAAGGCGACGTCGAGTTCGTCTTTGTTCTGTGAAATCAAGACCGAGCGGGATGCGGCCTTTGTGGGGGAAGCGGTGAGTCTGACGCTCGAGGTGTGGATTCGTCAATACAGCCAGGGGGGTATTGGCACGCTGGATGCGCTGACGATGTGGGGCGGCGCGTTACGCGACATGCAGGCGACGACGATGGGCGTATTCGATGGGGCGGACTGGGACAGGTCGCGATACCGTGAGGCCACGCGGCGGGACGACGAAGGCGTCGCGGCCAAGTACTACGTCTACATCATCGAGACGACGGTATATCCCACGAAGGCCGGCGAGTTTGATTTTGGGGGCGTGGCCGTTGCGTATCGCTATCCGAAGCGGCTGGGGCGGGGTCGGGGTGTGTTTGCTCGCTTGCATTTGGAGGATTCCCGGCGGCTGCGTGCGGTGGCGAAGACGCCGCGCCTGGAAATCAAGCCAATTCCGATGCGAGACCGCCCCGCGGATTTCAGCGGCGCAATCGGAGCGTACTTGATATCAGCGAAGGCGGCGCCGACGGATGGGGTGCCGGTGGGCGATCCGATCACGCTGACGTTGTCCATCGGGGGCACGGGGCGGCTCGAACAGCTTCGGGCGCCGAAGCTGGACGAGGTGGAGGCGTTGGCTCGCGACTTCGAGGTTGCGAGAGAGTCGTTGGCGGGGGAGATTCGCGTTCGTCGGAAGTTGTTCTCGCAGACTATTCGCCCGTTGCGCGAGGATGTGACCGAAATCCCGCCGATTCCGATGAGCTTCCTCAACCCGACGACGGGCACGTTTGAGACGGTTTACAGCAGGGCGATTCCGATTACGGTTACGCCGGCGGAGCGGATGGACCTGCCGACATTGCCCGGGCCGGGGAGCACGACGGTGGTGTTGGCGCCGCTGGTTGAATCCACGGAGGGGCTTCAGGCGAACTACACGGAGACCGCACTGTTGCTGGCGGATCAATCGGGCGTTTTCGGTGTATGGACCTGGGGTGTGCTCGGTTTGGGGCCGGCATTGTATGTCGGGGCGTGGTTCGTCCGCCGGCGCGTGGCTCGCTATAGAGACGACGAGGCGTTCCGGCGGAGGAGTCGTGCTTATGCGACGGCCAGGAGGGCGCTGAAAGCGGCCGGCGCGGCGGCTTCGCCTAGCCAGGTCAGCAGCGCGCTGACCGGCTACATCGCCGATCGCTACAACCTGCCGGCCGGTGGGGTGACGCGGGCGGATGTGGTCGAGACGATCGCGAAGCGCGGCGTGAGCGAGGAGACCATTCAGGCGGTGGATGCGCTGTTGGAGTCGCTGGAGCTTGCCCAGTACGGCGGCGCGGCGGCGGATGTCGTACGCGATAGTGTCGCGTCGGCTCGGGATTTGGTGGATGCGTTGGAGCGAGGGGGATGACGTGAGCGATCGGTCACTGGTGCGCCGGTACTGCTCAGTTGATGGATTCCGCGCGGCACGGTCCAGCTATGCTGGGCCGTGGAGCGCGTGAGACAAACCACGGCCAAGCTGTCGCTTGACCGTGCCACCCATCAGTTGACCGGTGACGGGTGGCCCAGGGCTTTAGGGCCTGTCGATTTTATTGGAACGGTTTTTGCTCATTGATATCAAATGGCGAAGTGTAAGCTGGGATATCGGTTTTTGAGAGACGCCAGGGGCAGTCTGCGCATGTAAAGAAGCCCCATCCTGGGCGAAATAAGGAGTTTGATCAACCAGAACGGACAGAAAGTCGAGTGCCATGATGAGGAACGGCAAGTTGTCCGCCGGCGCGAGCCGTGTGGAGAACGTATATCACTGTTCCGGCACGACGATTAGATCGACAGGCCCTGAAGCCTTGGGCCACCCGACCGAATGGAAAAACTGCGCGAGCCACAAAGAAATCGACCTTTTGTAGTACAGTGACACACGGGCGGTCGTGGGAGAAGTAATGGCCAAGAGTAGACCACCAAACGAAAAAGCTACTGACGCTGCCAGCGTGGCGATGCTGGAGAAAGCGGCCGGCGACGGCGTAGACGACGCGTTCGCGCGTGCCGACGCGCAGGGCAAGTGCTGCACTTTCGGCGTCGACGGCGTCTGTTGTCGGCTTTGCCACATGGGACCGTGCCGGATTACTCGCAAATCTCCGACGGGCATCTGCGGCGCCAACGCCGATACGATCGCAGCCCGCAACTTGCTTCGCGAGGTTGCCGCCGGGACTGCGGCGCATAGTGACCACGGGCGCGGTCTCGTGCTGCTGCTGAAATCGATCGCCGAGGGGCGAGGCGGCGACTACCGGATCAAGGATGAACGCCGTCTGCGCATTGCCGCGCACGAGTGGAACGTTCCGATCGAAGGGCTATCCACGCTCGAAATTGCCGCGAAGTTGGTCGAGGTTTACCAAGGCGAGTTTTCGTTGCAGGAAGGCAAGCTGCGGACGCTGTCGTTGGCACCCGAGCCGCGGCAGGGCATTTGGGATCGCCTGGAAATTGCGCCGCGTGGCATCGACGCATCGGTGGTCGAGGCCATGCACCGCACACACATGGGCGTTGATCACGACT
>JAUVGW010000203.1 GCA_030593565.1 Phycisphaerae bacterium
GGCTCTATTCCGCCACCCCCTTCGGGGGTTCATGCGTGTCCGTCGGAGGTTTATTCGATTCTTTCGAGGGTTTATTCGATCGCCCATCGCTACGCCGCCTAAACTGTCATGGACCCTCATGCGGCGACCGCGCCGCGTTCGATTCCTTGAATCTGCTCTGTAACAGGCCCAGACCCCACCAGATACCAAAAAGAACGGGCACCGTTGGGCGGCAGGACCGCCTTGGGTGCCCGTTCACAGGAGGGGGGAAGGAGTTAAATGGCTCTTCGAGGTCAGCAGGGTTGGTGCGTCAAGACGCAGCCTACTGACTTGTGTAGCGGCCGACGCCCCTGTCGGCCGTCGAGAGCCGTTGGTGTTCAATGTCCGACACGGGGGGCGGACGCTACGTCTGCTCTGAAGCTGCTCAAGAAGGAAGCCTGTCCCAGTAGGTTCTGTGGCACAGGCATCTCGCCATTGCCTGTGATCCCACCGCCGCCGCGGCGGCGCCACACCTACCGGGACAGGCTCTCATCGCCCCGATTGTCTGTCACTTATCGCCGCCGCCGCACCATCGCCATGGCGCTGGCCACCAACAGCAGCGCGAGCGTCGTCGGCTCAGGCGTTACCGTCAGCGTGGCCGGGGTGAACTGGACGCCGGCCGCCAGGTCGCCGAATTCAAGCAAAATGCCTTCATCTTCTTCCGGGCCGCTGCTTAGACTCAGAAGCGTCTCGCCTTCGGACAGGCCCTCGAACGTCAGCGTTGCCAACAACACCTCGCCCATGATGCCAGTCGGAAAACGCAGGCCCGCCAGGCCGTCGCCGTCCAGTGTGCCGGTGACGTCCCAGTCCAGACCGATCGCCGTTGCCGTCCAGCCGGCGAATGCGGGCACGTCGATCGTCAGGTCCAGGCCCCAGGCGACCACCGGCTCGTCAATGGTCGCCATGATGTCGACCGTGACGAACTCGCCCAGGTCCACCGTCGGGTTATCCGGCTCGATGCTGACGACGATCCCGCCCGATGCCGCGGTCGCGCTCGCCAGGACCGCCAACATCGCCGTGCAAATTAAACTTCTTGAAAGGGTCATGATCTTCATCCTCCTCAGGGTTTCCGATTCGTCGGCCAACGCTCGGGGCGGCAAACTCGGAACCGCCTGATTGAACAGGTTTTGGTTTTCCAAATAGTGCTTCGTATCCTCGTCGTTCGTTTCAAACAGCGTTTGGCCTCTTCACCGTTTGTCCAATCACGGACGGACGACGCCGGCTGTGGTGTGTGGAGGCACGGACCACAGCCAGGCGCCGCCGTCATGAGCTTGCCTTACGGCCTCGGCGTCAGACTCGGCGCCGGCCGAATCTGAGGCGTGTCCTTCGATGCCCGATCAGCGCGCGTCGCAGTTGCGTCGCGTTTCCGCAGGTCAGGGTTGGTCGGCGGGCCGGAATACGGATCGCTGATGAAGTCGCGATAGCAGTCCAGCCACGCATCAAAGTCCGCCATGCCGACAGCGCCGCTGTCGTCGTAGTCGCAGCACCAGTCCTCTGCCGGCGTGCCGTCGGTCTCGCCGCCGAACGCGTCGAGGAAGATGACGTAGTCGTCATAGTCGACGTCGCCGTCACCATCGAGATCGCCGCACAGCTCGCAGTCGTCGGGGATGCCGTTGGCGTTGCAGTCATTCGGGGCAGCGCCGCCCTCGCTGATGGCCCGCAAGAGCCAATTGGAGGGTTCAACCTCATCCATGTTATCCGCGGAGAAACCGTCCGGATCGAAACCGCCTTGCCAAGGCCAGCCGAGGGCGATCCAGGACTCGTGCGCGAGCTCGCCGTCCTCGTCCATCGGCGCCGGGAACATGGCCGACTCCACCGCCGCACCGATGAAGAAGCTTCCGCTCACGGTCACCGGTCCGATGGCAACCTCCTGGAGCACATCGGTGTCGATGCTACCCTCGTCAGCGAATGCCTGGGCGCTGCCCAGAAGGACGGCGCCCATCATCGGATCACCGAGTCCTTCCGGATCGTCCCAGATGAAGACCCGGAACGGGGCTCCGGGCTCGACACCCGACAAGCCTGGTGAGCCAGAATTGCCGAAGCACGTGGACACGGCCACAATGGTCTCGGACCCAGGCATCGCGACGAAATGCTGAATCCACGCGATTTCGGCGGGTTCTCCGATGCCGAGCGAGTTCTCCGCCGAGCCGTCATCCCACTGATAGACGACGCCGCCGGGTTCGCCCGCCTGGCACTCGTCGAGGATGCCGTCTTCATTGCAGTCGTCGCACCAGACGCTGCCGTCGCAGTCGCGCAAATCGCAGTCATCCGGGATCCCGTTTTCGTTGCAATCCTCTTCGCACTCGTCCGGGATCCCGTTCGGCTGGCAATCCTCGCTCGTGCCGCTGGCAACGTCGCACTCGTCCGGGATGCCGTTACCGTTGCAGTCGCTGCACCACGATGAGCCGTCACACGTGAGGATATCGCACGGATCGTGCACGCCGTTCGAGTTGCAGTCGAGCCACTCGCACTCGTCCGGAAGACCGTTGGAATCGCAATCCTGACTGAAACCCGAGGCAATGTCGCACTCATCCGGGACGTCGTTGTCATTGCAGTCGTTGTCGGCCACGGCTTCGGCACGGACGAGCCAGCTATCTATGTAGGGCTGCAGCTCGGTGCTGCCACCCGCCAGGTCATTGGGATCGAGCGAATAAGTCATATCGCCCGCGATCCAGCCCTGACCCCAACCTTCGTAGTCCATCGCAGCCGGATACTCATCCGGCTGATGATCCATCATCGCACCGGCGAAGAAGCTGGTTCCCGCCGGCCCCACGTACGTGTCCGGGATGTCCACCGTCGCGAAGACGTCGGTGCCGGCGTTGGCCACCACGGTCGTGGCGGAAGCGAACACCTGGGCGTCGGACGGATCGCCGTCGCCGTTGGGATCGCTCCAGAGATAGACCGTACATGGAAGTCCGTCAGGGACGTTACCCCAAGCCAAGCTGATGGCGGTGATCGTGCCGTAGTCGTCCTCAACCGTGAACCAGTTCAGCCAGGCGAGAGTACCGCCTTGACTCAGGCCGGCCGAGTTGTCGTGCACTCCATCATCTGTGAGGTAGGTGGATGGTGCGCCAAGCTGACACTCGTCGGGGATGCCGTCCGGCTGGCAATCGATGCTGGCGCCGCAGCCGTCCGGATGGCTGGCACAATTACCCAAATTGCAGTCTACGTCACACGCATCGACGATTCCGTTGCCGTTGCAGTCGGGGTCGCACTCGTCCGGGTTGCCGTTCCCGTCGTAATCGTCACTGGCCCCGGAGGCAATGTCACACTCGTCGGGCACGCCGTTCTCGTTACAATCCGGGCTGGTGCCGTCCGCGATGTCGCATTCGTCCGGAACTCCGTTCTCGTTGCAGTCGGGTCCCGCGCCCAGCGGAGGAACATCGCACTCGTCTGGGATCTCGTTCCAGTTGCAGTCACCGCACCACCCGCTGCCGTCACAGAACAAGACGTCGCACTGGTCAGGAATGCCGTTGCCGTTGCAGTCCGGTTCGCAGCCGTCCGGGATGCCGTTGCCCTGGCAGTCCTGGCACCACGCCGATCCGTCACAGTCGGCAATGTCGCAGTCGTCGGGCACGCCGTTGCTGTTGCAGTCGGCCCCAAAGCGGGTCGTCGTCACCGTGAAAGACGCATCCCAAGGAATGGGCGCACTACTGAGCTCGGACCAGGGCGCAAAAAGGGTATAGCCCATGCTCGGGGCGCGGAAATGGGACTCGCCCATCACGACGTCCTCGCCGCCCTGACTGGCGCACCATCTCGATGCCCCGTCCCAACTGACACTTTCCGGGGCCAGTCCAACCCACCAGATGCCCGGACCAAGCGGAAGATCGAGCCCGTACACATCGAAACGGTAGCGGTGCGGGTACTGGGAACCCGGACCGACCGGCGTCCTGATGACGCTGCCGCCATCGGTCGGCACAGACATGGCCACAACTTGGCTGGCATCGTCCGGACCGCCCGCCCCGTTGTCGGCGAATATCTCGATACGCACTTGGCCCTGCCAGTCAAACTGATCGTCATCTTCGACGTACCAGTGCAGGCCATTGATCGTGCCGCCCCCCGGAAGACTGATGTCGTCCACGGTCAGCGCGTCCGCAACTTGGCCACCGTAGTGGCTTCGCAGCGTCCGTTCATCGTTTGGCGGTCCGCCGTCCCACAGGATGGGGCTTCCGGTCGTTCCCAGCTCGCAGTCATCGGGCACGTCGTTCGGCTGGCAATCCGTGCTGCTGCCGCAGCCGACTGGATGGGCGGCGCAATTGCCCGTGGCACAGTCGAGATCGCATGCATCCACCACGCCGTTGCCATTGCAGTCGGGCTCGCACGCATCCAACACACCGTTGCCGTCATAGTCGTCGCCGCCGGCAGCGATGTCGCACTCGTCGGGCACGCCGTTCTCATCGCAGTCATCGCTGTACCCGCCGGCTATATCGCAGGCATCGGGCACACCGTTCGCGTTGCAGTCGGTCGGATCACACGTCGTGCCGTGTCCGAGGTACGAACCTTCACAGAGCGCTTCGGCCTCGATGTAACAGTACGGGGGTTCGTCGATGCAGCACGCGCCGGCTAGGTCACCACAGGGCGGATCCAGCTCCGCACAGGAAACGCTGGGCATGAAGCGGCTCGTTGCCGGACAGTCGATCGCCTCGACGTTGTCCTGACAAGTGCCGGCTGCCTCATCGCAGCAAGCCCCCGGGTAAAGCGTACCCAGCAGGCAGACGTTCACGTCAACCGACCAGAATTCCCCTGGCGGCGGGCAATCCCAGTACCCTTCCTCCTCATCCTCAACCCAGCGGCAGTGCGTTCCGTCGCCCTCCTCGGAGCCTATCCAGCCGAATAAACAGTCCGGGCCACCCGTTCCCGCGATGGAGATAAACCCGTTCTCCAACGTGCAACAGGTGTCGAACTCCACCGAGTACTCAAACCACCAGAGATCCGCGCTGAACAGTGTGCCCGTGGCTGTAACCGTGTAACCGCAGACCTCGGCGCCGGGAACCCCCCCATTGTCCTCGTAGAACCGGATGTCAAACGTCATTGGGTTCTCATCACATTCCCAGCCGCCTATGCCGGTGGGCGTTCCGTACCACTTCACGCCGCAGATGTCCCCGTGGACGTCCCAGAAGCGCTCACTTACTCTGGCGCCACGGTCGAGATCACTGAGCATAGTGAAGTAACCGGGGAAGTATGATTGGACGTCCTGAGTGAAGAGCGACTCCTCGGGCGGGCAGGCCGGACATGCGAAATCCAGGTCTCCGCAATTCCAATCGCGGAACCAGCGGCCGCCCTCCGCCGCGCAGGCTGCGTACTCCATGTCGACGCACACGTCACCGAAGCAGCAGGCGCCCGTCGGCGGTGCACAATCGCAGTACTGCTGGGCGACGTCGACACATTCATCGCCCCAACCGCCTTCTTCGCCTTCTTCACAACACCACCACATCCCCAACTCATAGCAGACGATCTCGCAGCACTCGGCATCGTCGCAGTATGGGGTCCAGTTGGGCTCGCAGCAACTGCCGGACTCCGGGTCGCCGCAGCCGCCACCGCGCGGTCCCCCGCCACCGGCAGGTGTCGCCTGGCGACCCTCAAGCATAGCCGCTGTCGGCCTCATATCGGGGGAGGCGTTTATTCGGAATGATCGCCCATCTTCGGAGCGTTCGATGCCCGCCGCGCGTATCGGGGGCGTCGTCTCAATCGCGGTCTTCGCCGCCTCACGGTCGGCCACATGAGGAGCGACGCGTCGGTCGGCCGCGACCTGAACCGGCGTCGCCGTCGCCGCGTCCGCCCGCGTACTGAAGACCCCATCCAAGGCTTGAGAGATCTCCTTGTTCTCGTCTACCGCGCTCTTGAATCGCGGTGTACCGTCCGCCATCACCGTGCTCACGCACGTCATTGCTGTGCACAAGACGGCTGCTATCGTTACCCACCTCATGTTGCAAACCTCCTACCAGAAAGTGACACACGCGCCCCGGAAACGAACACCTCGCCGCCCCCGAAGACCATTCTCAAACAAGGTCTGGCGACCTCGTCAGGAACTGAACGTGTCATGCTAGATTGCCTCGTAACCTCCAACATCCTGGAAACACCCCGATGCAGATTGGGTTCCCTCCATGCCGGCTTCCGCCCGCTTCCGTGGGTCCCCGGGACCTGCAGGAGCAACTCGCACCGGCGTCATCTAATCAATCGCCGGCATTCCACCTAAAATAGCGAACGAGAATGTGCCTGTCAATGATTCCTAGCATGTTTCGGGAAATATTTTTTGGATTATAGCCAGGCGTGCGCCTGGACTCTTGATTGTCCACGGGTTTCGTGCTATGGTGAGAATATGGCACTTACGAATAGCGAAAAACAGGCCGATTCTCCCTTTAATAAAGACGTGGCCAGATGCCTGACGCGCCTGCGCAGCGAATTATCTGAGCTGATTGCCGCCGTCCCAAGCGACGTGATGAGAGGGGCTGACCTCCATCGAGCCCTGCGGATCGACAGGAAGTTGAGTTGGAAAGTCTTTAAGGTCGCGAATTCCCCCAACCCTGTGGCCGCTGGGCCCCACGTGCCTAGTCCGACCAACCTTCGTTCTTTCTTCCGGGCCGCCACCAAGCAAGGAGTCCCGGCAGATCTGATCGAAGCCGCCTCCCGCGCGGCGGATGACTTTGAAGAAGTGGTGGCTAGACATGCCGGCGATCGGGCCACGTTCGACTCGATGGTCAGCGCCCTGGGATCCAACGAAACAGCCGAGCAACTCGACCTGGTACACCGGCGACTGGCCTTTCGCGGACAACGACACATCCTGGGCATTCAGGCTAAAACTCAATTGAAGCTCGTGGCGTTGCAGCCCAGCGACGACACGACGATGCTAGACGGCTTCCGGGTTGAGGGCTACATCGGCCTCCGCCAGTTGCGCGGGAGTGCTCCGCTGATCATCTCGCACTCAGGGGCCTACAACGATGATGGTTCGGTCGTAGAGGTTCATCGAGAACCACTGGAGCCCGTTCGGGGTTCCCACGGCCTGGCGCTGCTGCGAGAGTTCTGCAGCAAGCCCTTGCCGGAGCTTCGCGCCGTTGAAGCCAAGCACGGCTTCCTGGATGGCGAGATTCTTAGCCGGGACGTTGGCATTCGCGCGGCCGTCACCTGCATGGAGGGCCACAAAAGGCGGCGCGCCCTTGACCGCTACTATACCGAAGGCAATCGCGTATCGGGCAGCGTAGTCACCGTGCGCACACCGTGCGAAGTCGTCATCCTCGATTTGATGCTGCGCGAGGACACCTACGGACCGGTCACGCCGACGGTGTTCGTGCATGCCGAGTATGCCGGCGTCATGCTCTGGGAAGGCCTCATTCACGAGCGCTATTTCCTTCCGGTTCACCACACCGTCAGCTACCTCGGCAAGGGACCGTCAGTGTTGCACTCGCCGGATGTCCCACGTTACGCCGAAATGGGCCGCTACGTCTTCGAGCGCGCAGGCTGGGACGGCGAGCGATTCGACGTCTATCGCTGCCGAATCGAGTACCCCGTGATGCCCTCCTCGATCGCGGTCCGCTTCGATCTTCCCGAGGCCCCGGGCGAGTGAGCATGCCGGCGCGAGCCCCACTTGATGGTGACAAGTTCGGCATCTATCGCCGCTGCGTCCGGTGCCCCTTCTACGGCTCCCAGGTCTGCATAGCGTTCGCCCCCCCGAGCGCCCGCCGCGGACGGCTGACCTCGTGCCCCAGTCGATCTTCCTGACGGTGGACAACGAGGCCGAGACGACCGCCGCGACCGTCGCGTACACGGTCAACAGCGTCGGCCGAGCCGGCGATACCGCATAGCAGCCCGTGGCAAAAGTCATGTAGCGGCCGACCCCCGTGTCGGCCGATCCCCTAATACTACAACGCTAAGAACGCTCAAGAAACGTCCAGCATCCTGCCGATTGGAGATTCGAGTGGAACTCGAATACAGGAGGCCCTGGGCATGGACGCCGACACGATTCTGCGAATCAGACCGATGTTGACCGAGTATCTTCACGAATTCGACGGCTGCATGGGACGGATCACAAACCACTCCCACTTGCGGACTTACGTTTCAGGGCAGTTGGGTAACCTGGAGCGTAAGAGCGTCGAGCCCATCGCCGATGCGGCGGGTGTTCCGCCCCGCACGCTGCAGGAGTTTCTGAGCATGCTGAAGTGGGACGACCAAGCCGCCCGCGACCGAGTGCAGCGTCGGGTGGCCCGTCGGCATTTCCACCCGCACAGCATTGGCGTGATCGACGAGACGAGCTTTCATAAACAAGGCAAGATGACGGCCTGTGTTCAGCGTCAATGGTGTGGGAGTCGCGGCAAGAAGGAAAACTGCGTGGTCAGCGTACATCTTGGTTATGTCGCAGACGACTTCCACACGCTGATCGACGGCGATCTGTATCTGCCGGAACACACATGGCATGGGAAGCGTGCGCGTTGCCGGGCTGCGGGGATTCCGGACGATGTTGTCTATCGCGCGAAATGGAAGATCGCTCTCGAACAGGTGCAGCGGGCGCTGGGCAACGGGCTTCGTTTTTCGTGGCTGACGTTCGACGAGGGATATGGCGGTAAACCCCCGTTTCTCAGGCGTTTGGACAGTCTGGGACAGGACTATGTGGCGGAGATTCCGGTCAGCTTCGTGGGCTGGACGCGACCGCCGGAGGTCCTGTATCGGGACCATTCGCGAGATAAGGGGCGAGCCCGCCGCCGGAAATTGCCGCGGCTGAAAGTACGCAACACGCCGGCGGTTGAAGTTCGTAACATCCTGACGTGGTCGCCGGTCCTGCGTGCGGTTCCCTGGGAACAGTATCACGTCAAAGACGGCACCAAGGGCCCGATGGTGTGGGAGGCCAAGCGGATCGCGTTCTGGATCAAGGATGAAAACGGTTTGCCCTCACGACCGCACCATCTGATGGTGACTCGAAATGTGCTGAAACGGAACGAGGTCAAGTTCTTCCTGAGCAACGCCCCTGAAGGGACACCACTGGAAGTTTTGTTGTTGGTGGCATTCAGTCGCTGGCGCATCGAGCGGCTATTCCAGGACAGCAAAACGGAACTGGGCATGGACCACTTCGAGGTACGCAAGTATCCCTCGATCGTGCGTCACCTGATCTTGACGTGCATCAGCCATCTGTTTCTGGCGGAGTTTTGGTTGGCCCATCGGGGGAAAAAATCCGGAGCTAACCGTCTCCCAGGTGCGGGAGGCCACGCGAGCCCTGGTCCCGGTCTGGATTCGTGGCGGTCGCTGCTCTCGCAGACGAGCCGAATCGATCGCGGCGCAATTGGCCATAACACAGGCGCGGATTGCTGCGGCCCGTCGTTCGCATCGGAAGCGAACCATCAAATGCCTACAGGGGATCGGCGTAAGGCTGAAGACCATAACAACCTGCAAGTGGCCACAGTCTTAGCGTTGTAGTACTAA
>JAUVGW010000421.1 GCA_030593565.1 Phycisphaerae bacterium
AGCTGACCCGATCGTAGAACCGGATCGAGGGCAGAAAGTCGGAAGACACGGTCAAATACGCGTCGGGCAGTTCCTTGCGGACAAGCTCCGCCGCCTGTTGTTCGTGCTCGGGGTTGGCGAACGCATTCATGAAACAGATGGCGACCGCCTCGATCCGCTCGTCATTGAACAGCCGAACCGCCTCACGGACATCGTCCGCCTTCAGCGGTTCCAGAACATCGCCGCGATAGTCCAAACGGCCCCGGACGGGCGCGCGCAAATACCGCGGTACGAGCGGCGCGACGTTCGTGTACCGATTGTTGTATTGTTCTTCGCGGATGCCGCGCCGCATTTCGAGCGCGTCACGCACGCCGTCGGTCGTCAGCAGGCCTGTCTTTGCGCCGGTATGCGTCAATACCGCGTTCGTCGTGACCGTCGTGCCGTGGACGATGGTTTCTATCGACTGCGCCAGTTCCGTCAGCGAAACCCCCACGCTCGCGGCGATCTCGCGCAGGCCGTTGATCAGACCGACGGAAGGATCGGATGGCGTGGACAGGACCTTGAAAATGCCCGGCTCCTCACCCGGCCGGGTGAGGAGAAAATCCGTGAACGTCCCGCCGACGTCAATGCCGATCTTCAGCGTCATGGGCACAACTCGACCAGTTCGTGGACGTTCCCGAAAGGGTCCCTGAAGGCGGCGAACAGTCCGGCGGGGAATTCCTGCGGCGTCTCGTGAAGGAACTCGACGCCCTTCTCCCGCAGTGCCTGCATCGTGCCGCGAATGTTCTCCGTTTGTACGCAGATCAGCGTCTGCGATACACGGGGATAGTCGATGCGTGCCGGTTCGTCCGCCGCGTGCAGAAGAAGACGACAGCCTTCGTGTACGAGATCGACCGCAACGGGATGGTAATTGTGCTCCTCGGATAGCTCGAACCCGAGCGTGTTGCAGTACCAATCAATCGCCTGATCGAGATCACCGACGCCGATCTGGACGATGCAGATTCTCGGCTTCATCTCACAACCTCATCGAGTCGGAACTTCCTGCCCATTTCAACACCGTTCGAGAATGCCTCGGCGTTGGCCTCCGTCAATGCCGGCGGCATCACTCGCGTAACGGTCTGCCAAAACTCCTCGACCGTGCGGGGCAGCAGGCCCGAGCCGAGCAGGCAGCCCAGCATGATCGTGTTCATCGTCTTGATCGAACCCGAGTCCTGCGCGAGGCGCGTGGCATCGAACGGAAACACGTGCGACGTCACGGCACGAATACTATCCACGAGGTCCTGCACATCTGGGTACTGACCGGCCCCCTTTTTCAAGGCGGATTGCTGTCCGAGAATGAACGGGATGACCGGCGCCGTGTTCATATAGACGACTGTCTTGGCTGACATCAGTGGCAACACCCGTGCAGTCTCGACGGGCTCGAAGCCCAACACGCAATCCGCCCTGCCCGACGCGATCACCGGGCTGATCCCGCAATCGACCTTGACGGACGTGTGGACGCTGCCGCCCCGTTGTGCCATGCCGTGCAACTGGCCGCTGACGACGTCATGACCGTGTTCGACGAGGCAATCGCACAGCAGGCGGGCGGCCGTCAGCGCGCCCTGGCCGCCGGTACCGACGATGACAACTCGCCAACCCTGCCGACTCGGCACGCGCGCTGAATCTTCTGTGGCACGGGCGTCTCGCCCGTGTTCTCCACACCGCCGAGACGGCGGTGCCACAGGGGTTTCAGAACGCGGTCCTGGCCGATTGTCGCCTGGTTGATTGTCGGATGAGCGCGTCATGTTTTCACCGAAACCGCCGGCCTGATGGCACCCTGCACGCAAACACTCGCGCAGACCGCGCAGCCGTCGCAAAGCTCCTGATCAATCGAATACTGCCCGTCTTCGACCAGGATCCCCGGACAACCCAGCACGCGGACGCACAGCGAACAGGCGTTGCATAAGTCCTGATCGATCGTGAAAGCAGGCCGCTTCTTGTCCCTGTTCGCCCTGCGTCGGTCGACGGCACAAGGCGAATGGCAGATCACCACGCTCACACCTGTGGCGGCCTTGGCCTCCTTGAACACCTTGAGCGTCGTGGCTTCGTCAAACTGGTCAACCGAGAATACGTCCTTTACACCCAAGCCCCGCACCGCGTCTTCGATCGAAAATCGGGCGGCAGCCGGTGATTCCGTCCGTCCAGCGTCACGGGCGGGCCGCGGCGGTGTCGTCAGACTCGGTTGGAAGCCTGTCATGGCCGTGATGTAGTTGTCCAGGATGATGACCGTGATGTTGTCGTCGGCCTGTACGGCATTGGCGAGTGCCGGCAGGCCGCTGTGGAAGAATGTTGAATCACCGATATACGCCACGACGCGATCGCCCGTCATGCGCGCGATGCCGGACGCCTGCGTGATGGACGATCCCATGCAAAGCAAGACGTCACAGGCATTCAGGGGGTCGCCGTAGCCCAATGTGTAGCAGCCGATGTCGTTGCAATAGACAGTCTTCTTGCCGAAGACCTTCCCGGCCAGGTAGAAACTTGTCCGGTGCGGGCAACCCGGGCACAACACCGGTGGCCGGGACGGTAGGTCGGGGACGGTGACGCTGCCCCGCTCTCGTTTGTCGAGGTGCAGGTATTCACGAATGGCGTCCTCGACGAGATCCGGCGTGTATTCGAATTCCAACGGCAAGTGCCCACTGTGTTTGCCGAGAATGGGAATGTCTCTGTGTTGCCGAAACGCGGAGAGGCTCACCCATTCCTCCACAACCGGCGTCAGCTCCTCAACCACTAGGACGGAATCGACGGATGCGAGGAATCGCTCCAACACCTGCTCGGGGATGGGATACGCGCCGACTTGCTGCAACACTACCTCGTCCTGCAATCCCAGGTTCTCGATCACCTGAGCCGCGTAGGCGTACGCGACGCCGCTGGCGACGATGCCGTGGCGGCCGCTGCCGGTACGTGGAAAAAACTCCGACGTCGCCAGCAGTTCCTCCGCCTGCCGGTAGCGCTGGGTCAATTCCTTCCGCATTCGGCGCGCGTTGACGGGAATCGGCACGTATCGCGGCGGATTCTTCGTGAACCGAATCTCGTTCCTCGCCGACGGCAGCGGGCCGAACGTCATCATGCCGTTGCTGTGACAAACGCGCGTCGTCGGGCGCAGGATGACGGGAAGCCGCGTCGTTTCGGACAACCCGAAGGCATAGCGCGTCATCTGCATGGCATCATCCGGCGTCGCGGGATCAAAAATCGGATAGTACAGCAGGCGACTGAAATGGCGCTGGTCTTGCTCGTTCGGACTCGTGATGACCGCCGGATCGCCCGCCGAGACGATGACCATGCCGCCTTCCACGCCGACGTACGGCATGGTCGAGATCGGATCGTTCGCGTAGCTCAACCCGAGGTGCTTCATGGCGCACATGGACCGGGCGCCCGCCAGACTTGCACCGAATGCAACCTCGACGGCGATCTTCTCGTTGACCGAATACTCGAACTGGACCCCTGCTTCCTTCGCAATGCGGGCGAAGGTATCGCCTATTTCGGAGGAAGGCGTCCCGGGATAGCACGAGAAAAACTGGACGCCGGCCTCCAACGCTCCCCGCACAATACCCAGGTTGCCCAGCAGACAGGCACGCGCACCTGGTTCATTCTGAAGGATCTCACGCCCAACGCCAACGGTCATTCCGGTCTCTCCTGTTACAGTTTGGCCGACCGCACACCGTTCATCACCAGCTTGATGTCCGCAAGGACGCACTCTAATGCGATATCGCTTCTTTGTCCAAGGTGAAGCGAGCCGGGCAGCCCTCATGGCAGGGCAATCGCAAGAATGGCCGGGCGGTGGTCTTTGCAGCGGTTTGTGCGCTCGTGTAGCGGCCGACCCCCGTGTCGGCCGTCGGAAACCGTTGGTGTTCTACGGCCGACACGGGGGTCGGCCGCTACATCCGCCATTCT
>JAUVGW010000364.1 GCA_030593565.1 Phycisphaerae bacterium
GGCGTTTGCCCAAATGGAATGGCGAGCCTGCCGCACCATTTCGTGAGCACGCCGCCGGTGCTGGGGCCCGGCGAGTCGGTGACGTATACCACATGTGAGCTGGGCGGGGTGGACGGCAACTGTCAGACCTTCAGCGCGGATATGATGATCGGCATGTGCGGGTGGGAATATGGCACGGACGCCAGCGCGCTGACGGCCACGCAGCGGCAATTCGGCGGACAGATTGGGGCTCAGTTTTCGTGTGGGGATACGGTGACGTTGAGCTGGTCCGATGCGGGTGATGCGGGCGGGACGTGGACGTCGTCCGTGGAGCCCGCGACGGGCAATTCAGCGCCGAGCGCGGACTTTCAAGAATTGTGAGGCGGTGGCTTCGCGGGCCGTTGGAGCGCCCCCACAAGTAGGGATCTATTCCGGTGAGTATGGCACCGCGGAAGGCGGTGGAGCTTGGCCGTGGTGAACAGCCCGATTATTTCGCCACGGTGTATCCAGTCGCCGACCGGCTCCTCGCTCACGTCATCATACCACCACCGCGCTACCGACTCACCCGAACCACACACCCCGGCGGCGATTCCTTGTCGATCTCGAATCGCACGTCGAGGAACCTCTCGATCACCTCGATGTTGGTCTGGGCATGGCGGGATAGTCCCAGCGTGTGGAACGCGCCGCCGCCGGCCAAGGCGAGCGGGATCAGTAGCTGGTCCGCCAGGTATTCGCCGACCGCGACGTCTTTCGACAGATAGCGCCGGGCCTGTTGGACCGCCTTTTCCGCGACGGTCTCGGCCGGGACCTGCCGCTGCCCGAAGCCGGTGAACACCTCGGTCAGGTTCTCGCACTCGACCTCGATCGTGACGATGTTGCCGGGGCCGCGTGAGTTCATCAGCTCCACCGACTTGAGGTCGCGGTCCTTGAGACTCAGCTTGCGGCCGATCAGCCGCAATTCCCGATGGGCGATCGACAGTGGCAGGTGGGCGACCATCGCCTTGGCCCGTGTCCGCCGCAGTTTGCCGCGTTCGAGTAACTCGATCGGCTCCAATCCACATCGTAGCGTCGGCCGCTGTGGCACCGGCGTCCCGCCGGTGGTTTTCCCAGGGGGCGTCGGCCCCCCGTGGCCGACGGGATTGCCGACCGGCGTGACGGTTACGCGGAACTCGCCGCCGCCCGCCGGATAGAAGCCGGGCCGGACCAGCGTCGCTTCGACCGTCGGCCCCATGCGATTCACCAACGGCAGAAACGTCTTGACCAGGAAATCGAACGGCGGCGCCCACGGGTTGTGCGTGCCCCCTTCGAGGCGCAACGTGGACGGCCCCGGCGCGCACAGCAGCGCCGGCAGCACGGTTTGCAGCACGAGCGTCGCACTGCCGGCCGTCCCAACCGCGAAGTGATACTCGCCGGGGTGAACCTCACCGGGCTCAAACGTCAGCTCGGTGCTGTGCAGCGACGCCCCCGTCGCCTTCGCCCGCCCGACCTCCGTTGCCGCGTTAACGGCCGTCAGATGCTGCCGCATCAGCCCAGGCTTCTTCCGCCCGGCGCGGATGTTGGCGATCGTGAACGGCCGCCCCGTCACGAGCGACAACGCCAACGACGACCGCAAAACCTGCCCGCCGCCTTCGCCTTGTGATCCGTCGATTGTGATCATCATGACTTCGACCTCAGCTTCGCTCGTGCACTCTGTCGCATACGTTCGGTCATCTCGTCAATCTCATCACAAGGGAAACCTGCCTCAGATAAAAGCATCTCAGCCAAGGGCCGAAATACAACATCCGACAATCGAAGCAAATGCACGGATCGCAGAAGCTCAATGGCCATCCACCGTAGACCAACTGGGTGTGTCA
The DNA here is from genome assembly GCA_030593565.1 of Phycisphaerae bacterium. Lineage (GTDB taxonomy): Bacteria > Planctomycetota > Phycisphaerae > UBA1845 > UTPLA1 > JAFGQA01. The sequence continues at coordinate 1,833 of JAUVGW010000364.1, forward strand.
TCCACTCGATTCGTCGGACGAAGAACTCATGCGCAAGGAAATTGCGCTTTCGAAGAGCGATGCGGAGCAGCTTGTCTGCACAGTCACCAATCGTGATGCGGTCGTTAACTGTCGAGATAAGTCGGCCAAGTGTGTGCTTCTTGGTGAGGTCTATCGGTACCTTTTGTCCCTTTCGTAGTGTCAGATCACCACGGCTCGTAAGGCCGTAGATGAGGCGCAGGATAACCTGGATGCCTTGTTCGAGGACTTGGCCGAAGTACATTGCGAGACCAAAGTATGCATATACGCACTTGACTTGTTCATCTTCGTCCGAAAGCGCTTCGAACTCTGCCAAGTGCCCGCGAAGATCCTCCGGAAGAGGGCGAAACGAAACGGGTCCATTAAAATCAATGCCAAGCGAAACTATGGGGGACTTTGCATCCATGATTGATCCTCCGTCTGGTCCGAGGCCTTGATCACGAAGCGTTCCTGCAGCTTCGCAACTGTCGTCACCAGGCCGGCCAATTCTACGGAGTTTACCACATCGCCGAAGTCGTTGTACGCCACGGGGGCTTCGTCCGGGTCGATTGCCCTGGGGCGTCCGGTGCGTCCTGGTGGTTGCGGTCAACATCCAGTGTCGCTATCCTTGGCGTCGAGGAGGCTGAACATGCTGTCACAAGCTGAAATCCAAGAACACATTACGAAGATCCGATCTTCCATCGACGGGCTGGAACAGGATCAGACCGACCTCGCACCTTGCGTCGATACGCAGGGACGTCTTGACGCGTTGCGGGCTCAATACAAAGAATCGCCGGTCCCGCTGACCGCATACCTGGAAGAACTCGCCGAACTCCGCTTGAGGTTCAACCGCGTGCTGGCGGCTCGCCTGCCGCAAGTCGTTGACCGCTTCCACGTGGTTACACAGGAAGTCCATCGCGCGGAGGAGGAGAAGGCCGTCTGGCGAGACATCCTGATCGAGCAGGCGAGCGAAAGTCGTAACGACAGCCTCCGTGGAATGACATCCATGGTTCAGATACGGACGAGGCAGTCTCGCAAACTGCCTCCGACGACCAGCGACGATCGCAAGGAACTCGAACACCTCGTACGCCAGGCCGGCCTGTGGGACGAACTGAGCCAGCTCTCTCGACCGAAACTCGAGAAGTCACTCGGCAGCGGGCAGTTCCCGCCTCAAACGGCCTCGGCCATCGAACAACTTTGTCCCGCAATGCCCTCACACCAGGTGACCGTCCGCAGCCTGACACAATGAGGTGAAGTACGCCAAAGGAGATGAAGAAAATGAACGTGGACAAAAACCAGAAAGACGCCCTGGAGGAGAACCCGGTCATCAGCGTTTACGGAATCCGAATACGAAGGTCAAACTACAAGGTCATCCAATGCCTCTGTATCGTCGTTTTTCTCATCCTCGCGGTTTTGTCTTACGTGTTTCTACGGGAAGCAAACGCCTGGTATCTCCGTTATGCCTGGGTGGTCTTTGCAATCGGTGTTGTCGCTGAGGCGATAGAAACGTTCATCTTTCAGAAGAATGTCGTGGACGCGGGCGAACCGGGGACCACACAGGTACCGAAGGCAATCCCATACGCAAAAAACGCCGGCCCCGACGACGAGAGCCATGACGAAGAATGAACGACCCGGCGGTGTGCACACGAGCGATTGACGATTGGAAATTCACGATTGATTGGCCAGTCGTTCACGGATGCCAGCCGAGGGCCGTACGACCTTCGCACCCTGAACCCTAAACCCTAAACCCTGCCCCCTCTGCACCCTTCTACGGCTTCGGTTCGCTCGAATACTTCATCTCCTCGATGAAGGCGAGCGGATTGTTCGCCACTCGCTCCGCTTCGAGCGGCGTCACCTTCCCCGCGTGCACCAGCGCCACAAGCGAGCGCTCGAGTGTCGTCATTCGCTCGTTCGGCACGTCCTTCGTCCGCGTCTGTAACTGGGAGTAGAGCTGTTCCGTCTTGCCGAGCCGGATCAGATTCGACACCGAGTAGATGTTGTTCAGCACCTCCATCGCGACGATCCGACCCTGTCCGTCCGCCCGCGGGACCAGCTTCTGCGAGATGATGTGGCTCAGTCCTAATGACAACTGGCTGGCCACCTCGTCCATCTGGGTTGGCGGAAACAGGTCCAGGACGCGCGTGACTGTGCCCCGCGTGTCGCGCGTGTGTAGCGTCGAGAAGACCAGGTGTCCCGTCTCCGCCGCCGTGAGCGTCCAACTCGTCGAGTCCCGGTCCCGCATCTCGCCCACGAAGATCACGTCCGGGTCCTCGCGCAGGCAATCGCGCAGGCCGCGCTCGTAGCTCGGCACGTCGCGCCCGACTTCGCGCTGCGAAATGAGCGCCGCCTTGCTAGTCAATCGATATTCGATCGGGTCTTCCAGCGTGATGATCCGACAGGGCCGCGTCTGCGCGATCCGGTCGATCAGCGACGCGATCGTCGTCGACTTGCCCGCGCCGGTGACGCCCGTCACCAGGACGAGCCCCTGTTGTTTCTGGATGATGTCGCGCCACACACCGTTCGGGAATCCGATATCCTCGACGCGCGGCGCCGTCGGTTCCAATGCCCGAATGGCCACGGCCATGCCGTCGTTCTCGTAGAAACAGTTGAGCCGAAACTGCATCGTATCGGTCACGCACGAACTGTCCGCGGAACGATGCCGCCGCAATGTCTCCATCTCGCCGTCGCTCAGCAGGCTCTCGACGAGTTGCCCCACCACACCGGGTGACAGGGGCGGGCCCTTCATCTTCTGCAACAGGCCGTCCACGCGGTAGACCGGCGGGCTGCCGGCCTTCAGGTGAAGATCCGATACGCGCATGCTCCCGTGCTGCCGGAAGTAGTCCAGCAGATCGTTCATGCTGAGCTTGCGGCCGTCGTCCACCGCGTAGGTTTTCGTATCGAGCGTGCAGTTGGAAGACATGGCGTGATGAACCCCAAACGAGTATCGGCGGGAGCGCCGGTGGCCGCATCCGGCAGCTTCTCCAGATGGCGCGCCCCGCGCGAGGTCTTCTACAGTAGTCTAGTGCTTTGTCACGCCTAAATCATCGGGTGGTACGGGCGTCCCGCCCGTGCAAAATCGGGTTGCAATGGTCTTGCACGGGTGAGACGCCCGTACCACCCAACCCGCATATCTAGACGTGACAAAGCACTAGGCTGATCGCCGATCCAAGACCAGCCTGACCTCATCGCTCGTCGCGGGTCAATGACAGAGTCGGCGGGCTGCAACACCGAATGTAGCGTCGGCCCCCCCCGGCCCCCGGGTGGGGGGGGGGGACCCCAACAACAAAAAGGAGGGCCCCGGGGGGCCCCGCCACACCAAT
>JAUVGW010000269.1 GCA_030593565.1 Phycisphaerae bacterium
AAAGCGCGGCGGAGACGCGTGTAGGCTTCGCCGTCTTTGACGGCCCACTCGTCGAGGTCTTTGAGCAGGCTGTCGGCGAGTTCGATCTGATGCTTCGCGAAATCTATGACGTTTCGTCCGGCATCGAATCTGTTGGAAAGCGGGTCGGGCGAGAGGAACGACATCGTGTCATTGTCGGTGGCATAGTCGAGACCGGCCTCGGCGACCCTGGTGCCGATCTTCTTGAGCATCTCCCCCTCGTTTTTGTCTTTCTTTCCAACTGGGCGATATCCATATTCGATGGCCCAGTAGTCGTAGGGTCCGATGCTTCGTGTGATGTAGGAGCCCTGCTCGGAGCCTCGCGGGACGACGATGGGCGGGTTGTAGTCCATGACGGAGCCGACGGTCGGTTCATCGGCGCGGCTGTGCTCGATCATCTCGTCGAACGGGATCCAGGTGCTGGCCTTGAAATTGTGACGCAGGCCGAGGCAGTGGCCGACTTCGTGGACGACGACTTCCTTGATGATCTGGCCAATGAAGTCTTCGTTGTCGGGCCCGATGCCGCTGGCTTCCATCGCGGTTCGTGCGAACTCCATGTGATACGCCATGCCGGCGGCACATTCGCAGAGCGGGCGTCCCATTTCGTGCATGTGGCGTTTGAGGTTCGCGTACAACTCGGCGTCCGGGTCCTGCTGGAGTCGCACATTGGGCAGCAGGCGTTCGACGGGTGACTTGTATACCCATTGTGGATTGGATCGGAAGAAATCGTTGAGGACGGGGTTATAGGCTTCCCAGGCGTCACCGCCACCGGTCAGGCGTTCGTAGTCGGCGATGTAGTAGCGAAGCATGGAATCGTCGAAGACGATATCTGCGTCAAAGATCTGACCGGTGAGCGGATGGGCGCGGGACGGTCCCATGGCAAAGGCTCGGCCGGTGACGATCCAGCGGAAGAAGTTGTAGCGGACGTCCTCCGGATCGAGGTCCTTTGTTCGTGGGTCATAATCTTCTTGCTGAATGACCTCGATGGCATCGAGGAATCCACACTTTTCGAAGGCCTTGTTCCAATCGAGGATGCCTTCCTTGACCCATCGGCGGTACTTGAGGGGGACGGTCTTCTCGATGTACCAGACGATGGGGTTCTTGGGTGCGCTGAGTTCGGCCGAGGGATCGCGCTTTTCGAGCCGCCAGCGGTTGATGTAGCGATCGAAAAGTGTGCGTTCGCCGTATTTCTTGGACCAGTCTTTGCGGACGGTGAGGAAATAGCCGATTCGATCGTCGGCGACGCGGGGCTTGTAACCTTTGGCGGCGGCCGGGATCTTCGAGAGGCTGTAGTGGACCAGGTTTCGACGTCCCGTGTTACGGCGCATCATGGCGAGATCGGCTGAGAGTTCGACGTTTTCGGGAAACGCCTTGAACTTTGCCCATTTGCTGAGGCCTGCATTGACCTTCCCGCCGCCCATGCGACCGATGCCGCTGAAATCGGCCTTGAAGACGGCGTCGAGACTGATGATCGGATCGCCACCCTTCATGGTGACGATGTCGATGCTCTTCATGATGATGTCACCGCCGTAGCTGCGTTTGATGACGTCGGCGATGGGCTTGTCGCCGCCTTCTACATAGCGGGGGTCGACGCGCATCAGAACGAGCTTCTTGTTCATGCGTTCGAAGTAGGCGAGGAAGTGATCGAGCTGAAAGCCCGTGGCGACGGCCCCGCCGGACATACTGGTGGCGAGGAGGAACTTCTTGCCGATCAGAGATGCCGGAATCTGCGCCCGGAGGGAGTCTTTCTTCTTGTCATACCACAGGGTGAAGAAGGGCTTGTCGGTGGTCGTGACCTGTTCGAATCCCTTCATCGCGTCGTCGAACTTCGGGAAGTCCGGTTTCGGTTCGGGCTTCTTCGCGGCCGGGGGTGCCTTCGCAGGGCCCGCGAAGGCGGCGGAGAGGCTGAAGACGGTGACGAGAGAGGCGATGCTGACTCGCCTCAGGACAGTTCTTGTTTGCATGGCTGACTCCTTGTTGGATACATGAATGCGAATACTCACTGCTGAATCCGCATACCGGACCGTCAATGACGAAAGGTAATACTCAATTCCTGAGGCCAGGTTCTCCCCACGGGACGTGTGGCGGCGCCACAAGCCGGCCCTGATCCCCTCGCCCTTTACTTTTGAACGGAAACCGATTCCGCATCTATCGCAGGTGATATCGGTCTGAGCCCGGCGTGAGTCCGGTTAACTATAGCTTTTGCGGACGTTGAATTCTGGGAGGCGAGTGACAGGTACCCGTCGTAGCGAATCTCGTGGCATGTTGTCGGGCGGGGGCGCATCGGAAGAATGCGGTTCGACACGTGCGAAAGCGACCGAGGAGTGTTTGGCGTAACATATTAGTATAAAAGATGTTAAGGGCTGTCGGTTGCGGAGAAAGGGGACATGACGGGGGCCTTGAGGCCTGCTCGTCGCCGCGATGAAGGCAATCGATGATGCCCGGTGGGGAGTTGAGAGGCTGATTGACATCGAGCCTTGTGGGTGCTAGGTTCCCTCGCCACTGAGCCGGGGAGGAGTGGGAATAGCTGTTCAGGATGAGGTCATCACGGCCGATATACGCACGGCAACTGGTGCGAGTTCGGGTCCCCGAGCTGGTGGCGCGGGGGCGGTGTCATCGTAACTCGCTTTCTAGCAGAGAATTACAAGCGGTATGGTGAAGAAGGCTTCACGAAAGAGCAAGGCGGCAAAGGTCTCGGAAACGGGCGCGGGGAAGGACCTCGTCATCGTCGAGTCCCCGGCCAAAGCCAAGACGATCAATAAATACCTTGGCCGCAAGTACGTCGTGAAGGCGTGCAAAGGCCATGTTCGGGACCTCCCGCCGCGGGAGTATGGGGTTGATCCGGGGCGGAATTTCGAGCCCACCTACGAGATAATGCCAGGCAGCCACAAGATTGTGGCGGAGCTTCGGAAAGCGGCCGACGGCGCAGCGCTCGTCTATCTGGCCACCGACCTTGACCGTGAGGGGGAGGCCATCGCTTGGCATTTGGCTCACGCGATGGAGTTGCCGGCGGAGAAGACGCGGAGGGTGGTTTTTAATGAGATCACGAAGAGCGCGATCGCGGAGGCGTTCGCCCATCCACACGAAATCGACATGGGCAAGGTCGATGCGCAGCAAGCGCGTCGGGTGTTGGATCGAATCGTCGGCTACGAGCTGTCGCCGCTGCTGTGGAAGAAGGTGGCGAAGGGGCTGTCAGCCGGGCGTGTTCAATCAGTGGCCGTGCGAATGATCGTGATTCGCGAGGGGGAGATCCGGGCGTTCGAGCCGCAGGAGAGTTGGACGATCGACGGTGCGTTTACGTCAGAGGTCGAGAAAGCGGCCGAGCTTGGGAATCGGTGGCGGGCATTCCTGGGCGAGAAGGCGAAACAGGGCGTGGGGGCCACGGGCAAGGATCGGACGGAATGGCTCGCGAAGGCCGACTGTTTTCAAGCGGCGCTCGCATCTGTTTCGGGCAGGCCCTTCAAACCGGAAGGGGAGCTAAAACATCGAAACGTCGAAACGTCGAAAGCCGAAACATCGGGCGGTGAGGCAACCTTCTGTAGTGCGGTCGATCAGGTTCGACCGGTGGCGGAGGCGCTTGGGTTTCGCGTCGGCGAAGTTGTCAGCGAAGATTGGGAGCAGTATGCCCGGTTTGGTCTGAAGCAGATCGAGCTAGTGGGGGATACGTCGGTTTCCCAGACGCCCGAGTTTCGTATCACGGCGATCGATACGAAACGGTCGTCGAGTCGGCCGTACGGGCCTTTTACGACGGCGACGTTGCAGCAGGCCGCCGCCAATCAGCTTCGGTTTGCCACGTCGCGGACGATGAAGGTTGCACAGGCGTTGTACGAGGGGATCGACATCAAGACGGGCGAGGGAAGCGTCGGCCTGATTACCTACATGCGAACGGATTCGACGAACCTGTCGAAGGATTCGATCGAGGCCGTGCGCGGGCTGATCAAGAAGGAGTACGGTGATTCATACCTGCCCGCGAAGCCGAACCGATACGGCAGTGCCAAGAAGGCGCAGGAAGCGCACGAAGCGATCCGCCCGACGGACGCGTCCCGCACGCCCGAGGCGATGAAGGGACACATGACGGCGGAGCAGCACAAGCTGTACACGCTGATCTGGAACCGTTTCGTCGCGTGCCAGATGACCCCGGCGGCCTGGGATGGAACCACAGTGAAGATCTCGGCAGAGACGCCACAGGGTGAGGCGGTGTTCAAGGCGACGGGTCGCGTGCTGGCGTTTGACGGTTTTTACAGGGTGATGGGGGTGCCGAAGAACGGCGACAGCCGGATGCCGCCGGGCCTGGAAGTGGGGCAGCGTTTGGCGGCGCTGGCGATCGAGCCGAACCAGAAATTCACGTCGCCGCCCGCCCGGTATACGGAGGCTTCGCTGGTCAAGGGCATGGAGGCTGAGGGGATCGGCCGGCCGAGCACGTATGCGGCGATCATCAAGACGATCCAGGATCGGGGGTATGTCGAGCAGGTGGACCGGCGTTTCCACACGACGTCCCGCGGGGAGGTGGTGACCGAGAAACTCGTGGCGCACTTTCCGAAGATCATGGACGTTCGGTTCACGAGTCACGTGGAAGACGAGCTGGACAAGATCGAGGAACGGCACCTGGAATGGCACGAGGTGTTGCACGAGTTCTACGAACCGTTCAAGACATCGTTGGCGCGAGCGCACGAGGAGATGGAGGCGATTCGCGCCGAGCCGAGCGAATACACGTGCCCAGAATGCGGCAAGCCGATGGTGTACCGATTCGGCCGGAACGGAAGGTTCCTGTCGTGCACGGGCTATCCGGAGTGCCAGGTGGCGCGCGATGTTGACAAGGACGGGAAGCTCGTCGAACCGGTGAAGGTGTCGGAGACGTGCGAGGTGTGCGGCAAGCAAATGGTGCTACGCAAGAGCCGGCGCGGCCCGTTCCTGGGTTGTTCGGGATATCCGGAATGCACCGGGACGAAGCCCTGTGGCGAAGACGGCGTCGCCTTGCGGAAGGTGGCGGCGGAGGACATCCGTGAGGCGTGCCCGGATTGCGGTTCGCCGATGGGCGTGAAGTTTTCGGGGGGGCGGTCGTTTCTGGGTTGCAGCAAGTATCCGAAGTGCAAGACGACATCGCCGATGCCGGACGGCATCTATGTCGAGAAGCCGAAGCCGAAGGATGCGGGGGTTCGGTGCGACAAGTGTGGCCGGCCGATCGTGATCCGTAAAAGCCGGCGGGGGCCATTCCTGAGCTGTTCCGGTTTCCCGCGTTGCCGAAACGCGATGCCGATGGACAAGCTGGATCATCTCAAGCAGCTCGAGGCCGATGGCAAGATCCCGGAGGCGCCGCCGAAGACGGCGAACGGCAACGGCGGCGTGCGCAACGGCAACAGCAAACCACGCGGCAAGGTGAAGCGTCTGACAAAGGAGGAAATTGCCGCGCTGGGGCCGCCACCGGCGGGATTCGCGTGGACGTGGACGGGGCGTCCCGTGGTGGAGACGTGGCCGGATGGGCCGTTGACGTGCTTCGAATGCGGCGGGGAGATGACGGCGCGGCATGGGCGATTCGGCCTGTTCTTCAGTTGCGCGAAGTGCAAGGCGGCGGCCAATCTCCGCGGTGAGGCCAAGAAACGGGGTGAGGTGGAGATGCCTGCGCCGGACAAGCCGAAGCCGATCGAGACGGATGTGCCGTGCGAGGAATGCGGGGCGAAGATGCTACTTCGAATGGGGCGGACGGGGCGATTCCTGGGGTGCTCGGCGTACCCGAAGTGCAAGGCGACGATGGAAGCACCGCCGGGCCTGCTGCGTGAAGTGGCGGAGGTCGGGGCGAAGTAGGGAACGTCGAAAGTCGAAAGTCGAAAGACGAAAGCCGAAAGCCGAGGGGCTGCGCCGCAGCGCGGCGATTGGAACCGTTCACAATTGAATGTGCCCACCGGCGCCACACCTATGGGCCCGCCGGTGCCACACTAATGTGCCCGGCGGCGAGACGCCGGTGCCACAGTTTTCCTTGCTTGGCGCCAGGGGTGAGAGGCAGGTGGGGGCGTTTCAACCGTGATCGTGATCGGCGGCCTTGTGGCGTTCGGCGGAATCTGGCGCGACGTTGGGGAATTTGTGGGCTTCTTCCTTTGCCGCCTTCTGGTGCCTGCCGTGAATGTAGAATTCCAGCCGAATACAAATGAGTATGTTCAGAAACTGACCGGTGAAGAAGACAAGGTCGCCGCGGTGTCCGGCATAGGCGAGGAGGACGAGCGTCGCCAGGAGACAGGTATGGACAATGACCGGTGGGAGGATGAACCATCCCCGCCTGGTCGAGGCGATCAGATGGCTGATGAAGCAGGCCGCGATCAGAACCTGTGCGGTGATGCCGATGATCAGCCACGTCGGTTCGATGTTCTGCGCGATCAGGGCGTCGAGCCGTTGCCCGATGCTGGGGCTTTGTGCCAGAACGTGGCAGGTGGGCGAGATGACCGGCGTCGCGATCATGGGGTCGTGGCGGCTCCGGATTGTCGGGCGTCGTCGGCCACGGCGGTTTGAGTTTCCATCGGGGCAGACTTGTGCTGTCTGAGTTGCTCGAGGACCACGGCGTGTTGCTCGGCGTCGAACCCGAATGACAACATTTCCTCGATGGCCCGCTCAACCGTCCAGCCTTGTCGTTCGATGCGATACAACGCGCAGAGATAGCCCGTGCGATGGCGACCGGCGGAACAGTGGACCAGCACGGGCTGGTTGTCCGGATCGTCCACACAGCGGAAAAAGTCCCGGACCTGTTCATCCGGGATCGGCTCGCGGCTTTTGACCGGGATGTGAACGGTGTTGACGCCCTGTTCAAGCGCGGTCTGGCGTTCTTTCTGAACGTGCTCGCTGGTGCCTTCGCGGACGACCAGCAACGTGCGGATGTTATGCGCCTCGACGAGATTCTTGATGTGGTTCGGATAGGGCTGGGCCGACCGATAGAGGATGCCGTCGTCCACGGTGGCAAGGCGTTTTGGAAACTTGCGGAGGGAGGGCTGATTCCGCAACACGGCGACCGTGGTGATGATCAGGAAAACGGCAACCACGGTGAGGACGATGTTGCGTCGCAGTTTTGGTGTACGAGCGTTTGCCATGGATCGTCCTGTGAGCGAGTTTGACCCCGTCGCATGAACAACTGAACCGCCGACGTTTGGCGCGCAATCCAATTGTTGCACAGGCATTCCGCCAGTGCAACAGTAGATGGCTGGGCCTGGGTTGTGCCACAGGGCAATCGCAAGAATGGATCTCGCGCATGAGCTGCGAGTCTGTTGAAGGGGGTTTGACAGGCACGAAACCGATCAGAGCCGCCTTCTGTGAAGGCGGTGCCCTCCAAACGCCACGGCACACCGCCTTCACAGAAGGCG